>CAYWEW010000004.1:0-103433 GCA_964457775.1 uncultured Candidatus Saccharibacteria bacterium | reverse complement strand
ATTAAACAACAAACCGTAGATAATGCTAAAAGCTCACTTGAACAATCTTATATTGCTATACCAGACACAATAAGAAACGTAGACGCAACAACTGCGGATATAATAAAAAGCAAACTAAGTTCACTTTTTATTAACAATGGGGATCATTACGTTTTATCATTTGCTTCTTGTGATCAAAGTCTACAAGCGTCAGTTGAATCTAGTCGTACAAATTTAGAGAATATTTTGGCAAATTATCAAAAGAAAAGTTCAGTAATTTCCGTTATATCTTCACAAAAAGATATAGATGCAGTATTTGAATTGGCTTATAGTTCAACAGTCGAGACAAATAATCTAATTAGTTCTATTTCTAAATTACTATTACTTTCTTGTAGTACCCAGAACACAACTCTTGATACAACAAGAACAACATTATCTACCGCTCGCACAACAATGAACACCCTCTTCGCCGACATTACTTCTAAACGTTCTGCGCTTAATATTGCAAAAAATACTTTATCACAATCAGAAAGAGATTTAGAGTTGGCAAAAGCAGGTACTGATCCCTACAAATTAAAAGCACAAGCTGCTGCAGTAACTTCCGCAGAAGCATCAGTTGCCTCAGCCGAAGCAGGACTCAGAAAAACTATGATAATTGCGCCTTTTGCAGGAACAATTAGTGATGTGTCTATAACTGAAAGCGAAACTGTTACTTCTGGAAAGTCAGTTGTAAGCATGCTCGCAGTGGACGCCTTCGAAATAGAAGCCAAGGTTCCAGAAATTGATATTATAAAAATAAAAACAGGAGCATCAGTTGACGTTACTTTAGATGCATATGGAAAGGGTGTAATTTTCCCAGCAATAGTAACAAGAATTAACCCAACAGCAACAATAGAAGGAAGTGTTCCAATGTATAAAGTCCTGGTTACTTTTACTGGTAGCGACCCTAGAATTAAATCTGGTATGACAGCGAATGTAAATATAATTACAGAAAATAAGTCAAAAGTAATTACTCTACCAGCACGTTTTGTAGAAGTAAAAGATGAAGCAAATGGTACTGTTGTCCTACGTAAAAATAAAAAAGACACAAACAAGGAAGTTACATTAGGAATTCGTGGGTCAGGTGGTCTAATAGAAATTGTTAATGGATTAGTTCCTGGAGATGAAGTTGTAGCTCCTTCAACCGGAATACGTTCTGCACAAAAGCAAACACAATAACATGAAACAGTTTGTAAACACACTTCGTTTAGGTTTTTTTCTAGCAATTAGACAAGTAACACGTACAAGTAAATGGACGACAGGTTTGATTGTTTTCATTATGATGCTTACCTTTTTTAACCTTGTAGCAACAAGTGGATTCCTTGTGGGTATTGTCGAAGGTGCTTCACGTGGTTATAAAGAGCAGTGGACGGGAGATTTGATGATTACAAATAGAAATGAAAATAAATACATAGAACATACTAGCGACATAGAAAGTGTTCTAACATCATTCCCACAAATACAAAGTTATACAAAAAGAATTACTGCTGGAGTAAAGATAGAAGCAAATTGGTGGGAAAAAAGAAAAGAGGAGGATGCTAATACAGTATCAAATCAAATTGCAGGAGTAGATCCGATAACAGAAGATAGAACTACACATATATCAGAGCAAGTTGTTGAAGGTGAATGGCTAAAGGAAGGGGATGCAAGAGGTATAGTAATTGGTTCTGCATATCTTAAGAAATATAGTCGTGTTGCAGACCTTGTTTCTTTGCTTGAAGATGTGAAGCCTGGGACAACTGTCAGAGTAACAGTAAGCTCCGGTGGTTCTAATTTTAATCCAGAGCAAGAATTTGCTGAACCACAAGACCAAACAACCAACACATCAGTAACTCAAGATTTTATTGTTAGAGGGATTGTTGATTCAAAAGTGCAGTTTGTTTCTTCCCGTGCATATATTCTAGACAGCGAACTTAAGAAGATGTTAGGAAAATCAGATGGTGATGTTTCAGAAATATCTATTGTAATGAAAGAAGGTTCTGATCCGTACATAGTAAAAACCCCTCTTATGAAGAATGGTTTCGGTGAGTATGCAAAAATAAACACCGCAGATGAAGGGGCTCCAGAGTTTCTTGTTAATATCAAACTATTCTTTAGTATTATCGGGACAATACTCGGGTCTGTTTCAGTTGTTGTTGCTCTTATTACAATATTTATTATTATTTACATCAACGCACTTACTCGTCGTCGTCAGATTGGTATTATGAAAGGAATCGGTGTGACAGAGTTCGCTGTTGAGTTTAGTTATATTTGTCAGGCAGTGTTTTATGTAGTTGTAGGTTCTGGTATAGCTCTTATTATTATTTTTGCAGGTCTAAAACCATATTTGGACGCAAATCCAATTGATACACCATTTGCAACTATTGTTCTTGTGGCAGAGCCAGCAAACGTAGCATTTAAATTTTTCCTAGTTGTAACTGTTTCGTTGTTAGCAGGATATCTTCCAGCAAGATTAATTGTGAAGAAAAATACACTAAATGCTATTTTAGGTAGAAATGATTAGAAACATTATATGAAAAAAACAATTATTGAAGTAAAGGATATTAAAAAAAGTTTCACAGACGGATTAAATGTAACTCAGGTTTTGAAAGGTATTGATTTTGATGTTCATGAGGGTGAGTTCATAGCAATCATGGGAAGAAGTGGAGCTGGAAAGTCCACACTCTTGTATCAAATGTCACTACTGGATAACCCAACGTCTGGCTCGATTAAATTAAATGGTCATATTACAGACCATATGACTAGTAGTGAAAAGACTAATTATCGATTAATGGAACTCGGTTATGTATTTCAAGATTATTCACTTTTACCTGAACTTACTGCACTTGAAAATATTATGGTCCCTCTTCTCATGCAAGGTATAAGTATGCCAGTTGCCAAGAGTCGTGCTATGAGTGCCCTTCAAAGTGTTAACTTGGATAACAGGTCAGGCAACCTTCCTTCTGAATTATCCGGTGGAGAACAACAGCGTGTATCAATTGCTAGGGCTGTTACTCATAAACCAAAGATATTATTTGCTGATGAACCAACAGCCAACTTAGACTCTATTTCATCTAGACTCGTTATGGATATTTTCAAAAAATTAAATAAAGAAGATGGCTTAACTATAGTTATGGTAACCCATGAAGAAGAATATGGTCGCATCGCTGACCGAATCGTCCGTCTCTCCGACGGACAGATTGTGAAGTAGAAATGAAGTTGGCTTGGAATTATAAAAGCGCGTCTTTGTAGAGAGGTATGAACCTACTGACTAAGACGCGCTTTTAACCCGTTAACTCGTTGTTGGTTCGAGAATTATGGGTGGATACTTAACAATTTCTTCTTTGAATTCTCTGTATTCAGAAAGGTCAAACAATTGAAAATCAACAAGATTAGGATCAGGGTAAAGCTCAACACAGTAGACAACTTTTATGTTGGATGGAGAATAGTTTGCTCCGAAGCTTTCAACTGCTTCTTCATGTATATCAATAAGAGGAATAACTAATTGCCAGATACCAGTATCTTCCCCCAAGGTAATGTCACCTTTATCGTTTTGGCAAAAACCCCACTCCTTTATACTGCTGTCACCTATCTTGGACACTAAGTCAGAAATTGTTGGGAATTGTTCGAGTTCTTCCTCTGTCAAAAACAGCCTAGCCATAATATCTACCCCTTAACTTTGGTTATTAAGAAGAACTTCTCATTAATAAGTATATATGAATGACGAATTATTGCTACTCCACAGCCAGAGGCTGGTCTGCCTCTGGCTGAAAAATATAAATTTGCTTTTATTTTATTATATTGTATAATTGAATAGTGATTGGATGTGTGTAGTGAGTCGGCCTAATGGCCGGCCATTTTTTTACCAAAGTTACAAAAATAGGCCCAAAAAAGCCTTATAATTAAAGGAAATTAAATATATGTTAGACATAAAAGCATTGAAGATTGCGCTTGAGCAACTCGAACAAGAAAAGAAAATAGGCCATGAAAAAGTGGTTGATGCAGTAGAAAAGTCCCTTGCAGCCGCATATCAGAAGGAATACGGAAAGCGTGGACAAATCGTCCGTTGCAAGATTAATTTTGATACAGGAGAAACACAATTCGAACAAGTAAAAATCGTCGTTGATGAAAGTACTGTTCGTATGCCTGTAGAAGGCGAAGAAGAAGTGTATGAACCAGTTAGTCACACACATCATCAACAAGAAGAAGCAGTTGAAGGATTGCTTCCTCGTTACAATGAAGAGCGCCACATTCTTCTTTCATCTGCAAAACTATTAAAGAAAAACGCAGAACTAGAAGAAGAAATTATTTTCCCACTTGATAATCAAGAGGACTTTGGACGTATTGCAGCTCAAACAGCAAAGCAAGTTATTGTTCAAAAACTTCGTGAAGCAGAACGTGAATCAATTGTTGGTGAATTTACTGACAAAGAAAACACAATTGTTTCTGGCATTGTTCAACGTATTGAACGTGGCACAGCTTTTATCGACCTTGGTCGTACAACAGCTATACTTCCATTCGAAGAACAGATTCCATCTGAACGTCTTCGTCCTGGAGAGCGTATCAAAGCGTATCTATTTTCTATCGAAGAAGGTTTCCGTGGTCTTTCTATTCGTCTATCACGAACACATCCAAAATTCTTGATTGAACTCTTTAAAAATGAAAGTGCAGAAATTGCACAAGGTATTGTAGAAATCGTAGCAGTCGCTCGTGAACCAGGTAGTCGCTCCAAGATTGCTGTGAAGTCAAATGAAGAACGTGTTGATCCAATCGGAGCATGTGTTGGTCAGCGTGGTGTTAGAGTGTCAGCTATTACTGATGAATTATCAGGTGAGAAGATTGATGTGATTGAATGGTCAGAAGATGCTCGTCGCTTTATTGCAACAGCTCTTTCACCAGCGAAAGCAATTTCTATTGAATTAAATGAAGCAGAGAAGAAAGCAATCGTTACCGTTTCTCCACTTGAACAATCTCTAGCCATTGGTAAAGGAGGGCAAAATGTTCGTCTTGCTGCAAAATTAACTGGATGGAAGATTGATATTATTTCTGGTGGTGAAATGATTGCAGAAGCTGATGAAGAAGGTGTTCTTACTATCGAAAGCAGTATTACTGATGCAAGTATTGATGAACAAGCAGATGAAGTTATCTCATCATTCAATGTCGTTGAAGATGTTCTTCCAAAGAATACTGAAATTGAAAATGCTGTAGAAGAAGTTGTTGAAACATCAGAAACAGAAGAATTCAAAAGTGAGGAAGTTGCTGAAGAAGTTACAGAAGTTGCACCCACAGAAGAAACAAAATAATTTATTAAAATTTGCTATTAGCCACAAGCTATTAGATATTAACTAGCTCATTTAATCTATGCCTTTAAGTTTACTCCACGATATCTCTTCAGGAGATGATATTCCAAACAAAATTACTGTAGTTGTTGAAATTAGTAAGGGTTCAAAAAACAAATATGAACTCGATAAAACAACAGGCCTTATTCACCTCGACCGTGTTATGCACACAGGTCAAGATTACCCATTTGATTATGGATTTATTCCACGAACACATTGGTATGACGGAGACCCACTTGATGTAGTATTGCTTACCACTTATCCCCTTATTTCTGGTGTTCTTTTAACGGCTCGTCCAGTTGCAGTTTTTGATATGGTTGATGGTCACGATAGTGACGCCAAGATTCTCGCTGTACCAACAGAAGATCCACGATTCAACAATATAAAAGACTTGAGTGATGTTAATCCTCACACTGTGGAAGAGATTATTCACTTCTTTGAAACCTATAAACAAATTCAAAAGAAAAGTGTAACCATTGATGGAGTTCGTGGTGTTGAAGATGCAAAGAAGGTTATAGAGGAAGCCATTGCCATGTATAAAGATTTACCAAAGTATATTGAAGTTAAAAAATAAATGTATGAAAATAGAAAAGAAAGATTTACCACAGTCACAAGTAGAATTTAAAATTATTGTAGATGAAAAAGAGTTTGAAAGTTATCATGCGAAAGGTTTAATTGCGGTACAACAAGTAGTTGAGGTTGATGGCTTTAGAAAAGGAAATGCGCCAGAAGATTTAATTGTGAAGAAGTATGGTGACATGATTATTTTAGAAGAGATGGCCAATCTCGCACTTCGTGATGCATATGTTAAGGCAGTGGATGAACACAAAGTTTCCCCTATTTCAGACCCACAAGTTACAATTACAAAAATTGCAAAAGGAAATCCTTTAGAGCTTACAATTGTTGTTCCGGTGATGCCTGAAGTCACACTTCCTTCATACAAAAAACTTGCAAAGGAGGCAATCAAGGACGATGAGAAGATTGAAGTAACCGATAAAGAAATTGGTGACGTATTAAATGAACTTCGTAAAGGTCGTGCAACACAACATGAACATGAACACGAACATGTGCATGATGAAAATTGTAATCATGACGACGAAGCTAAAGATGAGACTGTAAAATCAGAAGACAAAAAAGCAGAAGTTAAGCTTCCAGAACTAGATGATGAGTTCGCGAAGAGTTTCGGAGAAAATTTTAAAACACTTGATGAACTAAAAGCGAAAGTTAGTGAAAATTTGAAACTTGAAAAGGAACAAAAGCTTCGTGAAAAGCGTCGTAGTGCAATTATGGAAAAGTTGATTGCTGAAACAAAAGCAGAACTCCCAGAAGTTATTGTTGAGGGTGAGCTAAATAATATGCTTGCACAAATGAAACAAGACATTACTCGTTTTGGTGGAACATGGGAAGATTATCTTACCCACTCAAAGAAAACTGAAGATCAGTTGAAAACTGACTGGAGAAAAGATGCAGAAAAGCGCGCAATGAGTCAATTACTTCTTCACAAGATTGCACAAGTAGAAAAACTAACTGCAACGGAAGAAGAAATAGAAGTAGAACTCGTAAGAATTCTTGCAACAATACAAGATGCAGATGAAAATCGCGCTAAAGCATATCTCTATCAGGCTCTTACCAATGAGAAAGTATTAAAGTTCCTAGAAGAAAGCAAATAATTTACTTCATCTGCTTTGTTGAAAGGAGTTTTTATTCGTCAACGTACTACTCGTACGTCTCCTCATAAAAACTCCTTTCGCCTCGCATCTAAATCAAATTCTTTGTTTTCTTCACTTGCTGAGAAAATTTGGTGAAGTGATAATATTTTTGCGAATACAACTTCGAATTCCATCTGATTTCTGACTCGGCTGACGGTAACATTTCCTTTGTAAGTAATAAAAATACACAACAAAAAAGCGATTCCTTGCGGAATCGCTTTTAGCTTTAAATTTTTTTATGAAGTTTTAAAGCAAAGGTTTTCTTCCACGGAGTACAACTGAAACTTCCTCCACTACTGTATTCAATTATAACTCTACTTTTCTTTATTTTTATTGAGTCCACCGAAATGTAATCTTTTGTATCTCGCGTATTTGCTATCTCTTTGGTACGAAGGTTCACTCCCTCTTCCCACACTACATAGAGAACGTTGTAGCCATAATCGTTTCCATTTTCAACCAACCGATTAACAGCACAAATATCAGTTCTATTTTCTGGAAAAATTGGTGAGTACGTGTAATCGTAACCAAGTTTTGGTCCGACACAGTCAATTAACTGCATAACCGTCTGCTTGTCCATTTTGAACCCCTTTTAGTTTATAAAAAGAATTGTTTTAGAAAATTTACTGTGTTTCAGCTTTCTCTCGAATACGTTTCCAAATTTCTTTTTCTTCCTCCATTTGTTTTTTTCCAAACTCAGTCCAGTATTTATCTACGCCGTGTTCATACGAATTACGTAAGCTACTTTCCGGATTAAGTTGTTCTATTGTATAAGGTCTCGTATCCCTGCCATCTTTTGCTACACCAGAACGAAGTTCTTCTAGAGTGAACATGCCTTCGTAAGCCGTTCTGTACGCACCGTCAGCTTCAATTAAAAACTCTTCAGGTGTCCAAATTGAGAGTGGTAAATATGAGACAGGCACACCATCGATTGTTGTATGTAGAAAATTTGCACTTAGCCTAACATTACCTTCACGACTAAAAGCTTGCACAATTTTTTTCTCACCGATAGCAGCAGCCAGTTTCTCCATAGTTTCTGTTTGATAGATACTAAAGTAAAATTTAATTTTATCATCACTATTATATTTTTCAGAAACTCTTTTGATTCCTTCCCAAGCTTCCTTTAAGTCACCGACATTCGTATTAATGGATTCATTTATTTCATTTGTTGGAGATAATGTGGTTACTCTGAACTCGTCTACCAAAGGTTTACCATCAGTATTACCAAGTAATAAGTCAGCGGTTTCAAGAATACTTTTCGCATTCAGATTTGTAAGTGTAAAAAGTGAGGTTATCCGACCACCTTCTTCAGCTGGGCGTACAACTGCCCTAGCCTCTTTTAGTCCATTGACTGCATCCCTAAAAGCAGTAGTGGATTCTCGTTGAGCGTTGTGTACCGATTCTGGACCATCAACAGAAATGTCTATCCAGTCAAATTTAAAGTCTTGTGGCCAGTGCGGTAGTAATTTTGTGAATGTCCCGTTGTCTATAACTCCAAGTTTTACGTCAGGTCTATCTTTACGTAACTTGTTAAAAAGCTCTAAATGGTGTGGTCGAAGTATTCTTCCTCCAGATAAGAACTTTGGTGTATATGTTTCACTTGCATGAGGCATTTGATTAACAATGCTCGAGATTATTTCGTCTAGATGAGTTGCTCTGGAAAGGTGTGAACTACTTTTTTCGTCTTGATATAGACAATGAGTGCAATGAAGATTGCAGGTGCGTTCAAGTACAGCACTTGCTAGTTCTGGAAGTTCGTCTTTTTGTGCTAGTAAGAGTTTAGCAGCATCATCTTCTCCAAAAGGTTCATCTTTAAGTACTGATAAATACCATGTCTCAGCTGATTGTGTGTAAGTATAACTTTCTTTGATTTCTTGTTGACGAAATATTTCTGTTGGTTTCACAGTTGTTACCTCCGGTTTTTGTGGGGTTAAAATTTGATGAATTGGAAATGTTTCTTTCATGATGTCTCCTATTGTATCATTTATGTTGATTTGTTTACAAAGAACATTTTCTCAACAGAGTTTAAAATTATTTGAATTTAAAACCCTGATAGAGAAGCTCATTCATATCAGGTATGTTAGATATGTTGATGAGCTACGTTGTTTGGATGACAAGGTATACAACTACCCCCGCTCAGTTTCCTGAGTATCAGCACGTCCTAACGGGACGGAGGCTGACCATGGTTTCTACGACCGGCAGAACCGGTGTTAGATACCATTTCACATACTTTACGCATGTGAATCTCCTTGCCGTTTAACCCTGACGGTTTCGGGTCGGCAGATTGCCGAAATTTAAAGAACTACTTTTCTCAACAAGTTTTTAAAATATTTTAATTTAAAAACTTGGTAGAGAAGCCCATTCGTGTCAGATATATTAGACACGGTGATGAGCTCTGTTGTTTGGATGACAAGGTATACAACTACCCCCGCTCAGTTTCCTGAGTATCAGCACGTCCTAACGGGACGGAGGCTGACCGCGACCGCTGCGACCGGCAGAACCGGTGTTAGCGGCGGCGTCACATGTTTTATGCATGTGCGTCTCCTTACCTCTATTATTACCGGAGGTTAGCGGTTTTGGCAGGTTGCCAATGAACTTGTCTGAGATAACTATATCAAGAAAACACTTGACAGTAAAAAATTATATTGCAATGACTATATTTCTATCACTATACTTATATTTAACAATACATTTTTAGACACAAAGAATGTCGGAAAAACTTTACATATTACAAAAAATGTGTATACTTACGACATGGAATTACGTAAAAAATTAGCAATTTTAGATTTATCTCTCAAAGAAGAGAAGGTGTTGCTTGCTGTTATTAAAGGAATTAAGACACCTCTTTTAATCACAAGAGAAACAAAAGTTACTCGCCCTGCCGTATATGATATTTTATTAAATCTTAAAGATAGAGGTCTTGTGAAATCACACATTGTGGAGGGTAAAAAATCTTGGTCACTTGCCCGTAAAGAAAATATAGATGAATCATTATATGAAGCAAAGAAAGTGTTGCTATCCGTTGTAGATGGTGTCGAAGAAGTAAAAGGAATGAGTGATGGTACTATTATTGTCCATAAAGGTGAAGAAGCTGTAAGAAAATTAGTTAGTCATATTGCAAGAAACCATAAGGATGAGAGATTACAATCAATGCAAGGGGATAAAATTTTCGACAGCTGGGATGCTGTAGTTGGGAAAGAAATAATTAATGATTTTAATCATAATGTGAAAAAGAATAGTATTTTAACAGAAAGTATTATCCCTAATGGCTGGTTTGAGGGTCACATTAAATCACTTGGAGATGTTGAGGGGTTTACTTGGGCTCAAGGTTTTATAAATAGAGCTCTTGCGACATACCAAATTGATAAGAAATATTTTAATCATGCTGGTCAGATATTTATATTTAAGTCGTCGCTGTATCTTATTTCAATGAATGAGGTTATAATTATAGAAATACGTAATTCTGAATTACAAAAAATGATTAAACAAATGTTTTCATTTATCGAAGACCATGCAGAAAAAATTGACGTAAATAGTATGTTACAAAAGAAAATTGCACTACTAAGTGAAGTATAAACACAAGAGCGAACCCGAAGGGTTCGCTCTTGTTTTCTTTAAATTAATAAATTAATGATCCATTTTTCCATATTCGGTTTTTGTGTCACCTACCACTTCTTTTTGTGAAGTTTCGGTAGAACTAGAGTTTATTTTATAATCATTTGGAACTTGAGAATAAATATCTGGATTCTTATCTCCTGTTACTTCAAGCACTGCCCATGCGCCCATATTCATGCGAGCAAGAGCATGATCTACGAGTAAGAATTTTCCAGGTACATCAACAGTGAATTCTACAATGGTTGAACCTCCGGGCAACACTGCAGTTGTCTGAACATTTTTGTGTACCGCACCACCTTCACCGAGTGATCCTTCTGGATATACAGTGTCAAATATTTCGCCAATAACATGAAATGATGAAATTAGATTCACACCTCCATTACCAACATACATGCGTATCTTGTCACCAACTTTTGCATGCATACGAGGAGTACTTTCAATTCTTCCGTTGAAAGTAATATAATTTGCATGTCCAGCGATAAGTGCTTTTGAGTCAAAAACAGTTAATCCTTTCTTGCCAGTTTGACCAAGAGTATAAAGTTCTCCTTGAACAACGTAGAATTCTTTGTCCACCTTAGACAAACCTTCTTTTGGCTCAACAAGAATAAGTCCGTATTGGCCATGAGAATTGTGTGTACTTACATTCGGCATAGCACAGTGATAAATGAAAAGTCCTTGATTAATAGCCTTCCACTTAATAGTTTTGGTTTCACCAGGTATAACATTTGTAAGAGATGCCCCACCACCTTGTCCCGTAACAGAATGTAAATCTATATTGTGATGATGAAGACTAGACTCATGATTCTTTATAGTTAAAATAACAGTATCCCCTTCTCGTACTCTATACATTGGACCTGGAACAGTTCCATCAAATGTCCAATAGTTAAAATATATACCAGGAAATACTTCACTAATTACTTCCTTTACAACAATATTTATTTTTACTTCAGTAGGAGATGTTCTAGTTATTGGTGTCGGAACATCATTCGGGTCTCTTCCAATATCTGCAACTCTTTCAAAGTTTGGTTCATTTTTGAAAAAATGAAAAACATTTGCAAAAGGAAGGGTCGGAGGAACACCGCCAGGAGCCATTGAATGCATAAATGGAGGCATAGCGAATCCTGGTGCATATGTTCTGTTAGATAACATTCCAGCAAGAATTGAAAGTACCATTACAAGAAGTGGTATCCATACCCACTTACGTTTAAAAAAGGCATGCACCGGTTTTCTTTGTATGAAGTGTTCAAGAAAAACAATGAATGCAATGCCCCCTGCTAGCCAAGCAATTATTTCAGGGATAATAAATGTGTACATAAAATAACTTGATGTAAAATATTGTTTTTGTAAAGTTTTAGTAATGAGAATATTACTAAAGTTAAGTATAGCAACAAAAGAGGTGACGCCTAGACGTCACCTCTTTTATTAAGTGGATTAATAAGTGAGAGCTACTTATTCTTTCTAACTTTGCATCCTTCACATTCACATGCGAGAATTGCTGCTCCGATACCACCGATAATAGCTAGATTCTTTAATGCAGCTGTCATAACATTCTTGAATGCCATTGGGTCAACAGATGCTGCCCATGGGTTATGTGCAAGTATTGTTGCAAGCAGTGTGAAACCGATAAGGGTTAGACCTGTTACGCAAACTCTACACCCCCAAGCAAAAGCGAGAGCGACAGGAAGTTCAATAATAATAACAATAATAGTCGCTATTGTTGCCATAGGAACTCCAAGAGAATCTACGTAGCCAACAGTACCAGCGAAACCCATTAATTTGTTATAACCTGCAACTACGAATAGTAGTGCAATAAGAGAACGAGAAACTAGTGCATAATTGATTTTCATAAAATAAAAAGATAGAAAAGTTAATGCCCTTTACGGGTATAATAATTGTACCATGCTTTACTTTTTAAAGTAAAGCAAATGCACAAGCAGTAATTGCAGCAGTCTCGGCACGTAGCACAGTATTACCAAGCGAAACAGAAGTCAGCCCTTTTTCTTTAAATAATAGCTCTTCCTCAGCAGTCCAACCACCTTCTGGTCCAATAAAAAGACTAATATTCAAAGAATCTTTTAGTTTTTCTTGCAATTTATTATCATTAAAAGGTATTCCACCCATTTGAAAAACCATTGAATTATCCTTATCTTTAATAGTTTCAAGTGCTTCAGAAAGTGAAATGATAGGTGAAACAATGGCTACATCCCCCCTTCCACACTGTTCAGATGCTTCTATTATAATTTTATTAAGTCTATCTTCATTTAAATTTTTCTTTTCTGATCTTGAAGATAGTATTGGCACAATATTAGTAACGCCAAGTTCTGTCACCTTCTGTGTTACAAGTTCAAAATTATCTTTCTTAATAAGTGAAAGATATAGAGTAACCTTTTTGTTAGGTATATATGAAGGAGAACGCTTCGTTTGAGTAAGATTACAACTCGAAGATGTTATTGAATCAATAGAATATGTATAATCATAGCCATCACCATTAAAGAGAATAACTAATACACCTTGTGTGTACCTAAAAACATTTTTCCATTGATTGAGCACAGAACTATCATTTATAACAACAACTTCACCAAGGGGCTGTAACGTGTAGAAGCGATGTAATCGCATGAGCACTATCCTACGTTAGGCAAAAAGACATTGCAACATAATGAAAAGACAATCTTTTTTCTACTCAAGAAATTATCAAAAATAGTATAAAGGACTTATCCACAGTTATCCACATAAAGGACTTGCATTAAAAAGACACTGAGTGTACTATTAAGGACAGGGTAGATGACGTAAGCAAATACGCTCACCCATGCGTTAATTGGGATAACTAATTTGCGCACAACATCTACCAAAAATTGTTCTTTCCATCGTGGAGCATCAAGATCATAAAATTAGATCTCCATACAATAAAATAACCCTTAAAGTTTACTTATATGATTAAATTCATTTATAGAGGTATCGTTTAGGTTGTGAAACCCATATCGATATAAACTCTATTATCTCTCTTTTTTGAGAAACCCCTGCATTGTGTGCCCGAACAAGATTCGGACTTACAATGCAGGGGTTTTCTTTTTGTATAGGACAGTTATTAATATTATTTTGTCTTTAACTTATACATAAGTAAGACCTATCTGATTTATGCTTGTGTATCTAGTATTAAAATAAAAAAGGGTGGTTGCTAAGTCAGCAGACTTACGTCTGGACCAGCAACCACCCTTTCGACACCCAACATCAGGAGTCGCCTTTCTTGTCGAACATCCGGATGACGAATCCTATCCAGAGCAGGAATCCAATGGCACCGAACATATATACCCCAGTTAGGAATCCGACGAGGGAAAGGACCATTGCGTTTGTAAATAGAGCTGTATTGAGCCCTTTTTCCCCCACCATGGCACCGATGAGATTTGTGAAAAGCTTCATCAACCCTTCCCCAAACGCTGGCAGGACAGTGTTGGTTATCCACCCGAAGAACTTCGACGACATGTCGCCAATAAATTGGAAAAACGACAGCATAGCTGATTCCAGAAATGCTTTCATCTCATTATTCCTTTTCTAGTGTTGGTTTGAAAGAACTTACCTATCAGTGGTTGCTTAGAGATAAGTCCTTGCTGATTTTTGTATTATATCATAAAATATCATATTTGTCAAGCAAAACCGCCATCGTTAGATGGCGGTTTTGCTTGATTATAAAGGATAATTCGAACCTTTTTACTTATTCGTTAGGAATAAGAAGTTCAAATGTTTGCATATCACAACTCGCTTGTTCGATTCCCCTTACTGTTTCGAGTATGTAATAACATACATCTGGGCCAGATACCTTTAGCATAGAATTAATCCACTCCATAAGGTAGGAAATCCCCTCGATAGTCACAATGAGTCCAGTACTTGTTGCTGTAATTATGGGTTCCATAAAAGTTTTAATATACGTTATAAATAAAAGCTAATTGTCGCTTTCCCGTACGTCACCTTGTCCTACCATATTTTTAAATAAATGTCAATGAATACAGCTTTTAAATCTTATGATATAGTGCGAGTATTCAGTGACGATAGAAATGATAGATGAACTCAGATTTTGAAAGTTTTTGAACCGCATTTGTGTTATTGAAATTTGTTTTTGTTCTAAATTATTTATTATTTATCGTTGTTAGAAATTAGTTGTATTGTTTGTACGAAACCATCAACTTAAAACTACCAACTAGTAACTACTTATTATGTTAATCCCAACAGTTATTGAAAAAAGCCAATTTGGTGAGCGTGCATATGATATTTACTCACGACTACTTCGCGAACGTATTATTTTCTTAGCAGGTCCAATTGATGATAATGTAGCCAACATTGTCATTGCTCAGCTTCTTTTTCTTGAAAGTGAAGATCCAAAAAAAGACATCACACTATATATCAACTCCCCTGGTGGTCAAATTCAATCAGGTCTTGCTATCGTTGATGCGATGAATCATATTAAACCTGCAGTTGCTACTGTCTGTGTAGGTATGGCAGCGTCCATGGGTGCGATTATTCTTTCACAAGGAGCAAAAGGAAAGCGTTACTCACTTCCAAATTCTGAAGTGATGATTCATCAACCACTTACTGGTGTTGAAGGTCAGGCTTCTGATATTGAAATAACATCAAAGCATATTCTTCTTCTTAAAGATAAGTTGTATACCATGCTTGCGCTTGCAACCGGTAAAACAAAAGCACAACTTGAAAAAGATGGTGACCGTGATTATTGGATGAGTGCTGATGAGGCTAAGAAGTATGGAATCGTAGATCAAATACTTAAGCCAAAAGTTTCAAAGTAGATTTAAAATAAAATGAACACAATACTTCTAATAGAAGGAGCCATCGTAATGATAGTTGGTGGTTTAGTTGGGTATGTTATACGCCATTATGTTGCTATTTCTCGTCGTGGCTCAATAGAAGCCGATATAGAAGAGAAGCTGTTGAAAGCAAAACGTGAAGCACGCACAATCGAAGATGAAGCACTTACAAAAGCAAGTGCTATTCGTGATGAAATGAAAAGAGCGGAAGAGCGTATTCTTAAACAAGAAGAAAGGTTAGACAAACGCGAACAAGATTTGATTCGTCGCGATAACGAAATGTCTCAAGAAGTAATTTCAATTAAAGAAAAAGGAAAGGAACTTCAAAATCTTAAAGAGAAAATTGAAAATAAAGAAAAAGAAATATCAAAAGAATTAGAGAATGTTGCAAGATTATCAACCGATGAAGCAAAAGAATTGTTGCTTAACAAAATAGAAAGAGAAGCTCATGATGATTTGCAATTACGCACACTCAAACTCGCACGTGATGGAGAAATAAAGTTAGAAGAAAAAGCTCGAGATATTTTGGTCAGTAGTATATATCGTATTGCCAATGGTCAAATTGCACAATTCATGACAGCAACAGTTGAAATAGAGAATGATGAGATAAAAGGAAAAGTAATTGGCAAAGAGGGGCGCAATATCAAAACCTTTGAAAGACTTGCGGGGGTAGAAGTTTTGGTTGATGAAGTACCTAATGGAATAGTTATTTCATGTTTTGATCCGGTTCGTCGCGCAATTGCAGTGAATGCGCTCGAGATGTTAATCAAGGACGGTCGTATACAACCAGTGAAGATTGAAGAGTGTCTTGAAAAAGCAAAAAAAGAAATTGGAGTGTTTATGCGAAAGAAAGGAGAAGAAGCAGTGCTTGCTTGCGGATTACTTTCTATTCCTGAAGAATTGATACCGATTATAGGACGACTTTATTTTAGAACAAGTTACGGGCAAAATGTTTTGGATCATTCAATAGAGATGGCTCACATTGCAGGAGTGCTCGCAACAGAACTAGGTGTAGATGTACACGTTGCAAAGGCAGGAGCACTTCTTCATGACATTGGAAAAGCTGTTGATCATGAAATACAAGGTACTCATGTTGAGATTGGTCGCAAGATATTAATGAAGTATGGAGTCGATGAGAGAGTCATACTCGCAATGCAAGCTCATCATGAAGAATATCCATATGAAACACCTGAGAGTGTTATTGTTCAGGTTGCAGACGCTATAAGTGGAGGACGCCCTGGAGCACGAAGAGACACAGTGGATAGATATATTAAGCGTCTTGAGGACTTAGAGGCCCTAGCAATGTCATTTACGGGCATTGAGCGTGTGTATGCGCTACAAGCAGGACGAGAAATAAGAATATTCGTTTCCCCTCTTCTTGTGAATGATTTGGAAGCACGAACACTTGCACGTGATATTGCGCTTCGAGTTGAACAAGAGTTGAGATTCCCAGGGGAGATAAAGATTCACGTCATTCGCGAAAGTCGCATGATAGAATTTGCCCGTTAGTTTAAAATTATTCTATAAGCTTTATCGCTACAAAATTTTATTTGGTCAACGTAGGTCCACTACATTTATCTTATGGTCATCTATAATGAATATGCGAAAGTGTGGAGAATAAAATAATCGCACTAAATAGAAAAGCTACCCATTGTATAGGGTAGCTTTTGTTTACTTGGATAAGAGAAATATCGGCATAACTATCCACAACAACACAATTGCAAGAGGTATTGCGATTTTAAGAAAAAGATTGGATAATTTCATTCTTGCTATTGCTTCATCGTCTAATTTCATCTTGCTCTCCTTTGAACAGTCTATTTTTACTCTACTTTATTTTTACTTTGTGTAAATAGACTGGTTTTGTAGTGTATAATTATTTTAATATGTCTCCTGCCATTTTCTTTTTAGTATTAGTAGCGACTTTGGTCACTGACGCTTTATGGGCTCTTTATATGATTAAAGTTACAGCTAAGGCCCCGTTTCTTGCTGCTTCATATGGTTCACTTATTCATATACTCACCGCTTTCACAGTTATTTCTTATACAAAAAATTATTTATACTTAATTCCACTTGTCATTGGATCATTCATTGGCACTTATTTAACAGTTAAGTTCGTAAAGTAGTTTGGGTAATAAAAATGGGCGACACCGAAGGTGTCGCCCATTTGTTACTTTTGTATAAGCAACAAATAATCACAAAAGATTTGATAATGATCAAACGCAAATTTATCAGCGTTAATTATTATCTCATCTTTAGAAAGGAGAATCACTTTTGTTTTTCCTGGTTCGTTGCGAATATCTCCAGTTGCCATACCTTCTGCAACAAATGAAGTTGCTGGCCACCTCGGATCACGGTTATCCTCGTTATAAGTTTTTGGAAGCCAGGATTTTATTTTAAACAGAAGACCTGTTTCTTCCTCGACTTCTCTTATAACCGCAGTGGTCTTGTCTTCCCCTTCTTCAATACCACCACCAGGAAGAGCAAGGCCAAAAGGAAAAGATAGTCGCTCAATGATAACGAACCCATCTTTATATCTCATAATGGCATCCACACTGTATCTCATGATAGTCTCACGAGATAACAACTGAATGCACATCATAACCACTAAGAAGATTCCGACCAGAAAGAGATTCAAGCTCGAGAACAAATTGGACACCAATAACAACACCTCCCAATTCCTCAACGAGTTTGCACCCTGCCTCTGCCGTTCCTCCGGTTGCAAGAACATCATCCACAAGAAGAACCTTATCGCCAGCACTCACTGCACTCTTCCCTACTTCAAGTGATGCTTCACCGTATTCAAGACCATATTTAACCGAGATGGTCTCACCGGGAAGCTTCCCTTTTTTCCGAAGCATGAAGAACGGAAGTTTCATTTCATAAGCAAGAGTAGAGGCAAAGATGAATCCCCGAGCATCGAATCCACCAATCTTATCAACTTTACCTTTCCAACTTTTTGCAAGGTGCTTAATCAGACCACTGAACTCCTCTGGATTAGCAAGTAAAGGAGATATATCTTTGAACATAATTCCTTTTTTTGGAAAATCAGCGACATCACCAATTGAGAGTTTCTCAGGCTTATCTTTTAGCACCTTCATTTTTTTCAAGGCCGAATTCACGGGGCCTTTTTTGATGACTTTCATGACCTTTTCCTTTCTTTTGTAGAAATGTGTAATCGCCATATGATAACCAGCGTTTGTAATATCTGTGTACCTATTTAAGTCATCTGCATCTTGAGGTTTCGCTACAATTTCAAACGCCACCACTTCTTCCAAATACTCTTCAGGTATTTGCGCAAGCACTTCAGCAATTGATGGCTTAAAAAGAAGATAATAACCGAATGTGTGATATGTAATTCTTTGACCCAATAAAATCAATCCTGTAACTTCTTTTTCTTTTTTAGCATCCCAAATATACGAAACATTTTCTAAGTCTACATCTTTAATGTAGTGTTGAACTCCATTAAATGAGACTATTGGTTTAATATATTTTGCACGCCTATATAATTCAACCTTAGATATTTCAGGGATGAAGTTGTCTTGTTTCATGATTATCTCCTTGTTGTTGAAAAGATGAAGTTGGTTAGTAAGATTATCACCAGTCAGAGTCTCGATGTTTCCTTTTTTTATCAAGCACATTTTTCATTCTTTGCGGCACATCCTTTTCTGAAATAAGTATTTTCCTCTCACAAATCATGCAGTCTGCATAATAATTATATGCATCATAATCGACAGGCTTTACATCCTTTTCTTCAATCAGAACTTTTGCACCACATCCTTTTTCTACGCAGACCACTTCCATTGACCAAGGAATTTTCCAATTACCTTCTTCGATTAGTTTCATGTTGATTCCCTTAGTAGTGGTCTTTCTTTGCTTTTGGTGGGACTTCTTTATATGAAAGATGTCTATTTGTTCCACATACAGGACAGGTTATATAATAATCTTCGTCATATGTACCGCTTATATCTGTTCCTGCTGAGCACCACACATCACCTATATCAGCCTCTAACTTAGACTTACATCCACCGCATTCGTATATCATCCAAGATTTTGCCTTAATAACCTTCATGATTTTCTCCTTTGTTTGTTTCAATGAACTTCTTCCGGGGTAACTTTATCAAATAATAATTATTCATGTATTATTTTGTGTATTTTTTGTAATATGTATATTCATGAATGTTATTTAAGTATTATTTTATAAGTACTTTACATAAATGTAACAATGTACTATTATTAGTACATGAATTACAATTTTCTAACTTTTTTGGGACTTAATGATAAAGAGTCAGACGTATATATACTTCTTATTAAGTGTGGACCTCTTAGTATTAGTGATATAGTAAGCAGAACTAAGTTGCACAGACCTTATGCCTATAGAACAATAGACTCTCTTCTAGAGAAAGGATTAGTCACACGAGGCTCATCTGGTTCGAAAAAAGTGTATATCCCCCTATCACCGGATGCTCTAAAAAAACGTGCACAAAAAATTTACGAAGAAACACACGCAAGTATTGATATTCTTAGCGAAGAGTATAGCTCTCCTCACTTAGAAACAGTTATCAAAACAGTGCAAGGAAAGTCCGGAGTCACTTCTATCTTTTCTGACCTTGTTGAATCTCTAAAGAAAGGAGGAATTTTCTATAGGTATACATCAGAAACAGATACTGAGTACGTTAATAAGTTTTTACCAAAAGATTATAGAGCTATACGTGACAAGAAACAGTTGGAGCGCTTTGTTATTTCTAATTGGTCTTCTGCTGAAATAAAACAGAAACGATTGGAGCGTGCCACAAAAGTTATTCCAAAGAATGAATCTATTTTTAATCAAGATTGCATACAATTAATTTATGGTAATAAAGTTGCTTTCATTGATATTGGTCAGTTACAAGGTGTAATTATTGAAAATAAAAATCTCGCACAGTTTCAGAAAGAAATATTTAAACTTCTATATAAAAGAATTTAGATAAATAAAAAGCTGGATTCACGAAGTGAATCCAGCTTAAGGGTTACCAGAAACGATTAAACATCAATCGCTTCGGTTTTGACGAGCTCTTCTGCACGACCATCTTCTTTTGCAAGCTTGGGCTTGGCAAAGAATTCGTCACGATTGGAATAGGAAACACCTTTCACTTCCGGACGATCACGAAGCATTGCCTCGCGGTCAACTTCTTCGATGACGCGGATGTAGTCAGTGAGACCAGCTTTCTTCAGTGTTGCGATTATGTCTTGATCGCTTTTGCCTTCTGCGATATCGACATAAGGAGTGGTGAAGCGCCAACCGAAGGTTCCAGCGTTCGTTTTTTGCGAACGGGTGACCTTCGTCAGCTCAGCCTTCCTTGGAGAAGCGAAGGCGAACAGAGCCGTGAAGAACGTATCACGTTCTTTTGTCAGTTCATCGACCGACTTCTTGGTAGCGAGATTGATCGCCTCCACTTTTTGTTTGGCTTCACGCTTGAGACGATTAATCTCGCGTTGCTTCTGACCGATGGAGACGAGGAAGCTGGTGGCTTCCAAAAGCGACGCTGGGACATAAGCCAGCGACTTCTTGATTCTGGTGATCATGATGTTTCCTTTCTTTTGTTTTGGTTGATGTAACGAACTACTGAGTGAACTTTACACCCATAATAGCAATATGTTAAACTGTCGACGAAACTCGACAAATATCTAATTTATGAAATATAACCTAGAAGACATTTTAAAAAGTCTAAACCTTCCCCCTTCTTCACAAAAGATATATAAAGAGCTGTTGGAAAATGGAGAAGCAACACCAAGAATGTTATCCGAGCGTTTATCGCTCACTCGTCCGTCTACTTATGACCACTTGTCATTACTTAAAAAGAAAGGACTAATTGTTGAAAGAAAATTAGATAACAAATCATATTTTGCACTGGATGATGTAAGACAAGTTGGTGAAGTGCTACAAGAAAACATAGAGTCTCTTTCAGAGAAAAAAGAAATGTTTCTAAAAATGCTTCCTGACTTGTTAAATTCAACAAGAACCGAAAACCCAACAATCAAGTTCTTTGAAGGTAAGTTAGGACTCAGCCATCTTTTGAATGATATTTTATGGAATAAAGGTAAAACAATTTATACTATGTGGCCTTATAATGAAATGCTTTCTGTCTTAGGGAAGGAGTCATTAATTCGTTTTAATAACAGAAGAATACAGGAGAAAATAACCATACATGCACTCTGGCCACAAAAGAATAAACCATCAAGTGATTATATTTGGGAAGGTAAAGATAACTTAATAAAAAGAAAGTATTTAAAGGATAATTCCTCGATTTCAATGGGCTATACAATATACGGCGACAAGGTATCTTTTATATCTTCACATAAGGAAATTTTTGGTTTTATTGTTCATTCAAAAGATTTTGCAGATTTGATGAAGTTACATTTTGATGTTTTATGGGAAACAAGTGGGATAAAGCCATAATTTGAAATATATTTTTATTGATGGATTTATTGTTTATATAGCTCTAAAAAGAAAATCGCAAAACCGGGTGGCTCTGCGATCTCCAAACAATAAACGTCTTACTCCCCTCTAGTAATCCGCTGAACCATTTTCTTCGACAAAGATGCAGATTTTTGCATATTTGCCGTACGGTGAGTGTTGGACGTCATTTACCTTGTGTTTGGTGAGACGGACTTGTCCGTATATGCACAGAACAAGACTCTCACCAGTTCTTGGTACGACAGGAAGATAGGTTATCAAGTGGTTTTTTGGGTCATCTTGGTCAAACTTTTCTCCAAGGACAACTAGTATTCTTACTCCAAAAATCACCTCAGTCAAACGCCTAAAAAAGTTGAACACAGCAGTCTCCTTTGTTTGGATAGTCCTAACTCTACATCATAAATTAAATTTTGACAAAAGTGTAATTTATTGTTTTATGACTTGCGTAAAAAACATGGCAGTATATACTTATTTTATCCTATCGTATGCGGTATGCATGCAAAGGAATTAATAAATTTATTTTTTGATGTTGCTGTCCTAGGAAACACAACATCAATAACATTCACTCATATGAACAAAGCAGGTCTTATTGAAGCAGTACACGCAGTACTTGGCTCAACAAAAGTGCAAGCAGAAGAAGTAGTAGAAGCAGTTTTCGGTACAATCGTTAAAACTCTTTCTAAGGGAGATGAGGTAGCTATTGCTGGTGTAGGAAAATTCTCAGTAAAGCTACGTAAGGCTCGTGAAGCTCGTAACCCAAAGACTGGTGAAACAGTTAAGGTTCCAGCAAAGAAAGTGCCAAAGTTCTCAGCAGCAAAGGCTCTTAAGGATGCAGTTGAATAGTTTGAAGTAAATAAGTCAGTCTTTACTGATACTTAATTCTTAAAACAAAAACAAGGCCTTCGGCCTTGTTTTTGTTTTGTTGTTTTGTTGGGTATATAATGAACCTATGAAAAAATTACAAGAAAAAGATAAAGCACCAGATTTTAAATTGCTCGGGGATGATAACAAAGATTATAAGTTGTCAGATTTCCTAGGTAAAGAAGTTTTAATTTATTTTTATCCAAAAGATGATACACCAGGTTGCACCACAGAAGCTTGTGAGATAAGAGATAATTACAAAGAGATGGAGAAGCTAGGCTTGGTTGTATTAGGTATCTCCCCTGATAACAACAAGTCACATAATAAATTCAAAACAAAGTATAAACTTCCTTTCACTTTATTATCTGACACTGATCATAAAGTGTGTGAGTTATATGGTGTATGGGCAAAGAAAAAGTTTATGGGCCGCGAATATATGGGTGTACTTAGACAATCTTTTTTAATAGACAAGACGGGTAAAATAAAAAAGATATATGAAGAGGTGAAGCCAAAGGAACATGCAAAGGAAGTGATTGAATACTTGAAGTAGTATATTAAATATATAAATATTAAGGTGCGATCATAGACTATGATCGCACCTTTTATTATTTTTGCACCAACTTAAGACAACTCTCAACTCGGTTGGTTATTCCAACTCCCCTATTACCAGAAATTACCTTCAGACCCCTGCGCAACCTCCCCCTCCAAAGTATCCAGTCACCCCGTCTATCCAGACCAAGATTGTGGAGCATGAGATCCAACTCTTCTTTGGTCTTGGAATATTCCTCCAAGAAAAACTTCTTATCTTCTTCCAGAATGATTCTTTCAGTCTCCTCTGTTTCAGTTGATTGTATTCTTGCGTCAACATCACCAATCATCTTGAGAAAGTGACTCAAAAGCTTGTTTAATCTTACTAGTTGGAATTCATCTTTCTTCACACTGTCAAATTTTACAAGCTTCATGACATCTCTCCTTAAATTAAAGAGCAGTTAAGTATCTTATATAATAATATCACTCTTTAAATATAAAATTAGCAACTATATGCACATAGTTATTTTTCATAGAGTGATAAGTAAAACCCCCAAGCAGAAAGTTTGCTCGGGGTTTTTGTTTTTCTATTTTTTATCCTTTGCCGAAACTATCGTTAAAGGCTTCAAAAGCTCGCTGTGTTTGTCTTCTTCTTGATTCATCTAATGATAGAGAGTGGTCTAGTTTTTCACGATGAGCCAGACTCTCTTTACCCAAAAGCTTTCTTGATAAACCGTAACCTGCTTCCCTCTTCAGTTTTGCTTGATCTGCTTTCGACATCTCCGAAAAAGGAATATCCTTATGATGACAAGAACATTGGCACTTGCATTCGCACGGCATGATTTTCTCCTTGGGGGTAGTTGAACTTCTTTGGGTATTATATAAAGAAATACAGAATTGGACAAACGATTGTAAGAGAATCGGTCATTACTTTGAGTGTTTTGTTTCATAACTTTGTTATTCACAAAACACTCCTAGTCGCGACCTCGGGAAAAACCGACAAATAAGTCTTCAAGAGAATCGGTCACCTCGCCAGTTTCTTGATTACAAGAAACAAATGGCTCCTCGACCCCTATTCGATTCTCTATGCAAGACAAGCAGTTGTCTTGCTTACGCCGCACAGAAATATAAAATCCTGAAACAATTTGTTTCAGGATTTTATATTTCTGTGCGGCGTAAGAGAATCGAACTCTTGTCTCCTGCTTGGAAGGCAGGCATTCTACCACTAAACCAACACCGCTTGTGAAATATATCCTATCATATTTGATTAGACTTTTCTAGTTTTGATTAGTATAAAATTCTGATAGTATATTAATAGAAACAATAAAGGGAGGGTATCATGTACATTCGTTTCGTTTTAGATCCATTCGTCCCACACGGCACAAACAAGGTTATTCGCAGAGTTGTCAGAGATTTGAGAAAAATATTCACTGACGTAACGTACTCAGTTGAGTCAAATGAAGATCTCTCCATTCTTTCTGAAAGGGAAACAGTACCAACATCAGTAATTTTTCAAAGAAAAGTACATATGTTTTGTAAAGGTTTTACCTTTTATATTGTTAATGCGAATCTAACGTGGAGAAGAAAAAGAGTTTTTGGCCTATCATTACCCGACAGGTGTGTGATAGGCGTAAAAGATATTCCTAGAAACAACTCCATGAAATGGTCTGCAAAAGTTTGGGACTTAATCCTGCACGAGCTGGGTCATTCAATGGGTTTAATAAATAAGCATCGCGCCCGACTAAGTATTAGTACTAACGGCACAGGTCACTGCCTAAACAATTGTGTAATGAGTGAAGATGAGTCTGATTCGATATGGACTAAAAGAGCCTCTTCCAGATACAAAAGAGAATCCCCATATTGTGAAGATTGCTTGAAATACCTTCTTGCAAAAGACGTCTAACGACGTCTTTTTCTTTTATCTTACTTTTTTAAATCTTGGTGTCATCTCCCCTTCTTCATTCTTAATATCTTCTACAAAATCAGCCAGTGGTCGTGCCCACAGTGTGCCAGCTGGTGATTTATAAATAACACACTCTTTCATATCAAGAGACTCTACTTTTGTTTGTAGTTGACCAAGACCAATAATTTCATATTCCCCTTTCGTTTTATAATGTTGCCATATCTCCCCTGTTTGTGGTGTATTCATTAATCAAGTTTAGCATATAGTCATGCCGGGATTCGGTCACAAGGTCTATTTCTCGCGTGCTCGAAATATAGCTCTCGCGACCCCTATTCGAATCGCCGACGTGAGTGAAGCAGTTCACTCACTGCATCCTCCAAAGTAAAATCACACTTGATTACAAGTGTGATTTTACAATTTGTCGGAATGCCGGGATTCGAACCCGGAGTCACCTGGTCCCAAACCAGGGATGTTAGCCGTTACACCACATTCCGATATTAAGTAAACGTATTGAACATTCTAGCATATATTCTGAAATATGCATGTAGTTATAGTAATCAATCAAACTTTCATTACCCCCTACTCACATTCTCCATCAACACCACCTTCCCCTCCCTTATTTCAGTATTAATATAAACACAAGCAAGATCAATCTGCCATTTAGTTTCATGTGAAATATTTTTATGTTTCAAATACGTTTCGCATGAAACAACAAGTTTTGACCATTTGTCATTTGTTAAATTGTCCTCTGGCTTCACTGCCAAGTTACTAATACTCTCAAAGTCTCTGACTTTCACACTCTTAACCTCAACAAATCTAACTACGTTGTCTTTTTTAGCTATAATGTCAATTTCCCCATATTTGGTCCTATAGTTTATATCAACAACAGAAAAACCGTGTTTCATAAGAAACGTTTTTGTTATATTCTCTCCAATTTTTCCAATTTCATTATGTTCTGCCATAATTTACTATATATTTGATTCGTTTCACGTGAAACAGATGTCCTTATTTTATTTGTCTAATTAAAAGTCTCTGACCTTAAAAAACCTATATTTAACAAGTCTTTTTTGGTATAAAGGCCATAGCATAATTGATTTGACCTAGAGTAATTTGTATGTCCGTTATACCCACTACTCACAGGTTTATCCCCAGATTTCTATATGTTGTCAACATGACCTTTTCACAAGAAACGCCTAGTGTTTAGTATATAACGCTTTCTTAGAATCACATCTTTTCATTATGCTTTTGTCGTGTTACAATTGCTCTCAATGCGGTGTTGGTTTAGTGGTAGAACACGACCTTGCCAAGGTTGAGACAGGAGTTCGATTCTCCTACGCCGCACTAAAATAGGAACGTAGTGAGTATTTTGTGTGGTGTAAAGACATGACCTGCGACATGTCTGTGGAGAATCGAACGAAAAACCGGTACACAAGAATTCAATCAAAAAATAGGGGTCATTAATTTTTTGAATGAATTGCTTGTCGGTTTTTCCCGGGGTCGCGACTACGTGCGAGATGAGAAAAGCAAAGCTTTTTAAAGCGAGCCGTAGTGGTGACCGATTCTCCGTAAAACGTTCTACAACAAAGCGTATTATGTGTTATTATTTATAAATAACCATGTCCCATAAAGTAATATCACCATTAATTATATTGTCCTTAATACTTCTTCAAATAAACGTTGCTAGTGCATGCTCCCCATCATTATTACCACCAATGAAGTTTGAAGCAAAAGACTTGATAATTAAGACTAATTTACTTGGTCCAGTTTACACAAACATAGATGAGTACACACTTATTCATACAAACAAAACACCTAGTTCTGCTTGTGGACCAGGAAAAACATACATTAAAACTTCATCATTAAGAATAATTTATATTCTACTTGGAGTAATGGCCGTAATTGCAGTCACAGCAATTTATAAAAACAGGGAACGAAGAAAGTGGAGTAGTCACTAAATAAAATGAGGGAGGGTGGTACAATTTGGGAGGGGTAGGGATTTGCTAGGACTCGGTCACCAAACATATATTTTTCAGCTCGTCCTACGGACTCGATAAAAATATTGTTTCGCTACCCCGGAAAAACCGACAAGTATTCGCTCCGCGAATCTCGTGTACCGGTTTTTCATTCGAATCCTAACGAAAGTGACGCAGGTCACTTTCTGCGGAAGCACAAAAATACTCGTTTCACTCACATTTTTGTGCTTCCGCTAGGATTCGAACCCAGAACGACGGTTCCGAAGACCGTTGTGATATCCATTTCACTACGGAAGCTTATTTACAAAGGGTATATTAACACAATCTATGACACAAATACAGCAAAAAATAGGGACAGGAATACCAAAAGAAGTAACAATGGTACTTGCTGTGCTTCAAAACGCCTCATTCGAAGCGTTTCTTGTTGGTGGCTGTGTTCGTGATTTAATTATGGGGAATAAACCAAAAGATTTTGATATTACAACAAACGCCACCCCAGAGGAAATAATCGCCTTATTTCCAAAGACTTTTTATGAAAATACTTATGGCACCGTAGGGGTTGTCACTTGTGGGGAGGAGAATTTACCCGCTTGCAGTGATGAAACGGTTAAGATTGTTGAAGTTACACCATATCGTTTAGAAACCACATATTCTGACAACAGACATCCAGATGAAGTGAAGTGGAGCAAGGACATAGAAGATGATTTGAAGCGTCGAGATTTCACGTGTAACGCCATTGCCTACAATCCAATGACTGGAGAAATAATCGATCCTTTCGAAGGACAGTTAGATATACAAAAGAAAATCATAAGAGCGGTCGGCAATCCAGATGTGCGTTTCAACGAAGATGCTTTACGACTTATGAGAGGAATTAGACTTATGAGCCAATTGGACTTTGATATTGATAGCGTTACACGTGAAAGTATCGAGAGAAACGCCCATCTTTTGCGAAACGTTTCATGTGAAAGGATAAAAGATGAATTTATCAAGCTTTTGATGACTGATTTCCCGATGAGGGGTATTGTTATCATGAAAGACGTGGATATTTTGAAATATGTGGTGCCAGAATTAGAGCGTGGAATAGGGGTTATGCAGAATCAGGCTCACAGTTTCGATGTTTGGGAGCACAATCTTCGCACATTACAGCATGCCGCTGATAAGAAGTGGCCGTTACATATACGTTTGTCAGCAGTGTTACACGACATTTCCAAGCCAGAAACACGCCGTTTCTCAAAAGAGAAAGGAGATTATACATTTTATGGCCACGATGTTGTTGGTGGGCGTGTTTCACGTGAAATATTGGAGCGACTAAAGTTTCCAAAAGAGATGACAGACAGAGTGTCCATGTTCGTGCGTTGGCATATGTTCTTTTCCGACACTGAGCAGATAACTATATCAGCTGTTAGACGCCTAATTACGAACGTAGGCAAGGATAATATATGGGATTTGATCAATCTACGCATTTGCGACAGAGTGGGCACTGGAAGGCCAAAAGAAGAGCCATATAGACTGAGAATGTATGAATCAATGGTAGAACAAGCGATACAGGATCCAGTTACACTAAAAATGCTAAAAACTGACGGGAAACGAATCATGGACGTTACACAAGAAACGGCTGGGCCGAAGATTGGCTTTGTTTTACATGCATTATTCGACGAAGTGCTTGATAATCCAGAGAAAAATACTGAAGAATATCTAGATAAACGCGCACTAGAATTGATTAAATTATCAGATATTGAGCTCAGATTGCTAGGCAAAGCAGGAAAAGAAGAGATGGAAGAGAAAAACAAAGAACAAATTAAAGAAATACGTAAGCAATTCAAAGTTAAGTAGATTTGTCCTTTATAAAACCCTTTAAATATTATGTTTGAATATCATGTCCTTTATAAAGGACATGTGTGTTTAATTATGATTTAGATGTGTAACAGAGTGATGCTGTATACTTCGAGCTATGTCACATGATGTAATAAAACATATTTCTCAAGAAAAAATACATGAATTGTTCGAGGGTATGGACATTCATCCACTTACTGCACAATTACTCGTTCAACGTGGAATAGAGAGCAAAAGGGAAGCTGAACGTTTCATTAATCCTTCTTATGATATAGATATTGGGAATCCATTTGATATTCATGGTATGAGTGATGCGGTTAAGAGAACTATTGATGCGATGAAGAATGATGAAACGATTGCTATATATAGTGATTATGATTGTGATGGTATTCCTGGTGGAGTACTACTTCGTACATTTTTTAATGATATTGGATATGAAAAGATTTTGATGTATGTGCCACATAGACATAATGAAGGTTATGGATTGCATAATCATGCGATTGATTCACTAAAAGAGCAGGGTGTAACGCTTATTATTACAGTGGATTTGGCGATTACGAATATTGATGAGGTGAAATATGCGAAAGAAAAAGGGGTTGATATTATTGTAACCGACCACCACCTTCCGGTTACGGAAGAAGTCGAAAGTGTAAAGTCAAAAGTTAAAAGCGGGAAGAATGCGAAGAAATACATACAAGTAGTACCAGATGCGGTTGCAGTGATTAACTCTAAGCAGGATGTGTGTAATTATCATGATGATATGTTGTGTGGTTGTGCCGTGGCGTGGAAGTTGTCATGCGCTTTGCTTTCAAAATTAAAGGAAGAAATAAACGAAAAGAAAAAGATAAAAGCAAAAGGTGATTCCTGGAAAAAAGTATTGGATACTGTCGCAACCTTGAAGGAAGGTTATGAGAAATGGTTACTTGATCTTGTTGGGATATCAACTGTTGCGGATATGGTTCCATTAGTGAAGGAGAATCGTGCTCTCGCATATTTCGGATTGAAAGTTCTTCGAATGACGAAACGTCATGGACTCAATCATATCTTTCGTAATCAAGGAGTGTCGAAGGAACATTTAACAGAAGATGATATTGCTTTTACTATTGCACCGAGAATAAATGCAGCGGGAAGAATGGGGGATCCGATACAGGCACATAATATGTTGTATGAGAAAGATAATATTAAATCACAAAAATATGTTGATGATTTGGAATCTTTGAATATAGAAAGGAAGCAAGGAGTGAAGGATATAACAGAGGGGATTGATTTTGATCATAGTGTTTATAGTAACAGCGTCATTGTTGTTGGAGATTTATCTTGGGGGCCAGGGATATTGGGATTGATCGCACAGAAAATTATTGATGAAACAGGGAAGCCGACTTTTGTTTATGGACAAGGGGACGATAAGACTTCGGTCAAAGGGTCCTGTCGTTCGAGAGGTGACGTGCACGTTGTAGAACTGATGACAAGATGTATGGAATTATTTCCAGGAGTTATTACACATGCTGGTGGTCATGAACAGGCAGGGGGATTTTCTTGTGCAATAGACAGAGTTGGAGAATTATCAGACGCACTTAATGAATCGATTAAGCATGTTGAGATAAAAGAATTGGGAAGTGATGTGACAGTGGTTCATGCTAGTTTGAATTTGAATGATGTGAATCTTATAACGCACAATGCCGTCAACGTTCTCGCACCATTTGGTGTTGGTAATCCAAAACCCTTGTTTGCTTTTAAAGATGTGGAACCATTATCTGTAAGGTGGTTCGGCAAGAAAGGGGAACATTTGGAAGTTATTTATCCAAAGGGTGGTGGTTCAAAATTTGATGAGGTGAAAGCAATTATATTTTTTGCATCAAAAGAATTAGAAGAAAAAACAAAGAAGAAGCATACATTACTCGCACATATTGAGAAGTCAGTGTTTAGAGGAAAGACGGAGCTCCGGTTGAGGATAAAAGATATTGTAAAATAAGGGTAAAAATAGTGTATTGACATTGTACGTACATTGTCCTACACTTATACCATGACTACATTAAGTATAAGAATTGAAGAAAAAACAAAAAGAGATGCAAGTAAGACCTTATCAGCTTTGGGGCTTGATTTGTCGAGTGCTGTGAAGATGTTTCTTAATCAGGTTGTGATTGAACAGGGGATACCATTTAAGCCATCAAGAACACCGAAGCAAATTCGAGCAGAGTGGGATAAACAAGTAAAAGAAGCTTTAAAAACAAAAGGGTATAAGAATGCAGAAGAGATGCACAGAGCAATTTTTGGCTAATTATGTATCAAGTTTATTTTTCAAAAGATTACAAGAAATCGATTAAAAAACTTGTAAAAAATGGCAAGGTAAAATTGCTAGATGTTGATGTTGTAATTGATTTGATTGCAAACGGTAAATCTCTTCCTATAAAATACCGTGACCATAAATTGCATGGAGAATATGGTGGGTACAGAGAATGTCATATACAAGGAGATTTGCTTTTGGTGTATCAAATAATTAAGAATGAGTTAGTTTTAGTTCTTATTGATATTGGGACACATAACGATTTGTTTTAAAAAGTTTGACAAATAGTTAAATAGTTGTAGAATGATAATTGGATGTTCTTGTTATTCGACAAGTATCTGTACAAAGGGGGTGAATATGATTGGAGACAAGAGAAGTCAGAAGGTTCTGGGTATTCCGGAGCATGCGCATTTGAGAGCACTCAAAGAAGCGCTTCTGGATTATCGCGGAAGAATGGCGGTTTCGCTTGATAATTTCCCCGGGGTCAGTATTTTCGGGAGAGTCGTCAAAGCGAAATTCGACCGGGAGAACGAAAGGGTGATTCTCACCATGAATTTGCGCGAAAAGGGAGGTGGTCCAATAACCGCCGACTTTTACCCGAGGCAAATCAGGGATTATTACCTGACCGGCATAAAAGGGGACTCGCCGATTAGCTTCGACCACTGTCCTGCGAAGGCCATGTTGCTCGACTTTAATTGATAGGCAACGCAATTACAAACGCGCTAAGGTTGGCGCGTTTTTGTTTTGTCTTTTGGTGTATACTCTTATGATATGGACTTGAAAAAAATACCAAAACAGTTTTGTGAAAACGTGAACATTGGAGCTACTCCAGAATTTTTTATACTTGCTATGTTATCCGGTGAGAATGCGATGACATATGCACTCACTCCACAACATGCGAAGAGATTGAGTCAGTCACTCGCGTATAATATCGCAGAGTTCGAAAAAAGATTTGGTGAAATAAAAGCAGATTGGACTCCGGGGGTAGAGAGTCCACTACAAATGTTGGATATAAAAGGTGGTAAAAAGCCATAAAAGGTCTCATCTACTTTGTCACAAGGGATTTTTAATCGTCAACGTACTACTCGTACGTCTCCTCATAAAAATCCCTTGCTCCTCGTATCTAAAACCTTTTCTTGCTTTTTAATTTACTTTCGCTTTAACTTTGGTTGGTGGTAGAATTATAAAATATATATGAAACGAGAATATTATTCTGATTCGATATCTAATTTCCTAAAACGAAATCAGATGAAATTCTTGGTGTCTTAACAAAAAATAGTGATTTTGATCTTGGTCAAAATCAACGTGATGCATGGGTTGAAGAAATAGAGATTTTAAAAAATACTTTAGTTAACTTTAAGGGTTCTATTTATTTTGAGTATTCAATTCCTCGTATGGCAAAAAGAATTGATGTTGTATTACTTATTGGACCAGTAGTATTTGTACTTGAATTTAAAGTTGGCGATAAAGAATTTTTATCATCATCTATAGATCAAGTTTGGGATTATGCTTTAGATTTAAAAAACTTTCATGAGTCAAGTCATGAACATTATATTGCTCCAGTACTAATAGCTACTAAATCAAAGAGTGCTGTTACTGTTGTTTCTACTACATTACAAAACGATAAGCTGCTTATTCCTGTGATGTGTAACAGTGAATTACTTAATCAAGCAATAAATAATATTTTAATATTTGTTGAGGATAAAGATATTGATATAAAACAATGGGAGATGGGTAGGTATTGCCCTACACCAACAATCATTGAAGCGGCGATGTCTTTGTACAATGGTCATTCGGTGGTTAACATATCTCGTAGTGATGCTGGCGCAGTTAATTTAACTAAAACATCAGAAACAGTTTCAGAAATAATAAATTTATCTAAAAATAAATCACATAAATCAATTTGTTTTGTTACTGGTGTACCAGGTGCTGGTAAAACATTAGTCGGACTAAATATTGCAACTAAACATATAGATAAAGATAATGATTTGTATAGTGTTTTTCTTTCTGGTAATGGACCACTTGTTGCAATCTTACGTGAAGCACTAACACGAGATAAGGTTAGACATGAAAAGGAACGAGGTCATAAAATTAAAAAAGGAGAAGTAATGAGTAATGTTAAAATGTTTATTCAGAACGTTCATAATTTTCGTGATGAATGTTTGGTTGATTTTGAAAAACCACCAATTGAGCACGTTGTATTATTTGATGAATCACAACGTGCATGGGATTTACAACAAACAGTAAATTTTATGCATAGGAAAAAGGGTATGCCTAATTTTAAACAATCAGAACCCGAGTTTCTTATATCGTGTTTAGATAGACATCAAGATTGGGCCGTTGTTGTTTGTCTTGTTGGTGGGGGTCAAGAGATTAATACCGGAGAAGCTGGTATTAGTGAATGGATTGAGTCCATGAATAGATCTTTTCCAGATTGGCATATTTATATTTCTTCTAGACTAACTGATAGTGAGTATGGAGCTGGAAAAGTATTGGATGAATTAAAATATAACCCTCTAGTTGTAACTAGAGATGAGTTACATCTTGATGTTTCTATGCGTTCATTTCGTGCTGAGCACGTCTCTCTACTTTTTAAACAATTGCTTGATATTAAATTAAATGACGCACAAGATACTTTAAATAATATAAAAAATAAATACCCAATGGTTATTACTCGAGATGTTTCCAAAGCGAAACAATGGTTAAAAGAGCAGGCGAGGGGTTCGGAACGTTACGGAATTATGGTTTCTTCTCAAGCAGAAAGATTAAAACCATATGCTATAGATGTTAAATCTCCAGTTGATCCAATTCATTGGTTTTTAGATGGAAAGGATGATGTACGTTCATCTTATTACCTCGAAGATGTTGCAACAGAGTTTCATGTTCAAGGTCTTGAACTAGATTGGTCTTGTGTAATTTGGGATGCAGATTTTAGATATACCAATAATGGTTGGGAACATTGGTCATTTGTTGGTAGTCGTTGGAATCATATCAGAAAGTTAGAACGACAAAACTATCTTAAAAATGCTTACAGAGTTCTTTTAACTAGAGCAAGACAAGGAATGGTAATTGTTATACCTGATGGTGATAAAAATGATCCAACACGAAATCCTGATTTTTATAATTCTACTTTTGAATATTTAAAAGAAATAGGGTTTAAGGTTATTTAATTTATATAACACATTTGTATTCCGTTCTATAGAATTTTTGTTTGTGAGAGGATACAATGGCGGAATGAGTGAGGAAAACCAATCTATTTACGGCACAGCCGCGAATTCGCTGATTCGAAAGTTCGTACGCGAGCGGGTGATTTTTCATATGGATGGGGATGCTTTTTTTGTGGGGGTGGAGGTGGCGAAGAATCCGAAATTAAAAGGGTTGCCAGTAGTGACGGGGGAGGAGCGTGGTATTGCGTCTGCTTTTTCATATGAAGCAAAAGCACTCGGTATAACTCGTGGTATGCCGATATTCAAAATCAAAAAAGATTTCCCTCAAGTGATTGTGCTTCCAGGGGATTATCAATCATATGCGAAGTATTCGAGTATGATGTTCGACATTGTAAGAAGATATGCTGATGATGTAGAGGAATACAGTATCGATGAATGCTTCGCGGAATTAACGGGATTGGATAAGCCACTGAAGATGAGTTACTTGGAAATCGCAGAGCGAATCAAGAAAGAAGTGAATGAGGAGTTGGGACTGTCGGTTACGATTGGTCTGGCTCCGAATAAAGTATTGGCAAAGGTAGCGTCTAAGTGGGTGAAACCAAATGGTCTGACTGTGATTACAAAAGATAATGCGCAGGAATTCTTGGATAAATTCGCAATAGATAAAATCTGGGGCATAGGTCCGAAGACAGTAGAGAAATTAAAAAGATTGGGAATACATACTGCAGGGGATTTCGCTAATCAAAACTTGGAATGGATACATAGTACATTGTCGAAACCATATGAGAGTATCTGGAGAGAGCTCCACGGCGAAGTGATAATAGAGCTCGACACAAAACCAAAAACTGAATACGATTCTATACAGAAGACGAAAACATTTTTCCCTACAACAAATGACAAAGCATTTCTTCTTTCACAATTATCCAAAAACATTGAGGATGCATGTGCGAAGGCGAGACATTATAAACTGACACCTAAGAAGATTTCTATTTTTTTGAAAGACCAAAACTTTCAATTCACAACGGCACTCATACAATTATCTTCACCAACGAATGCACCTGAGACTATTATCTCTTTGGCTTCCGAACGATTGGACGCGATGCATAAGAGAGGTGTGATGTATCGTACAACAGGGGTGACATTACAAGACCTGGCACAAGGCGCTGTGGTGCAGGGAGACTTGTTCGGTAACTCAGATAGAGCGGATAAGTTCGAAGCGATACATAAACAGTTAGACACTCTCGAGAACAAGTTCGGCAAACGAGTCGTGCACCTCGCCTCCACTCAAGGCGCGCTCAAACACAAAGAAAAATTAGGCGGGACAGACGCGGATGAATTGGATAGGGGCTTGTTGTTTCTTTAACTTATTCATATAGGTAATATATAAATTATTTGAGATACTAAGTAATAGTATATTTGTATGAATTCACTAAAAAATATTTTAAAAATAAAACATACACGAAAAATCTTTTTGTTAAAAGTTGGGATTGCAATATGTGTCGCAATTCTGCTTTCTTCTTCGGCGTATTACACATACAATTATTTTTTTGAAAAAAAAGCTGATGTGGTTGTATATCAAACACCTGAAGAGAAAGATGTATATGTGCGCTTCGTAATGGAGGTGTATGATTCTATTTCCAAAAATTATTGGGCAAAAGTAAAAGAGGAAGACATGGCGAAGCTGTTTCAGCTGTCTATACAGAAGGTGAACACACAGTTAACACCACCAACACTGATAAGTAATAGTAGAGCTGATGTTTCTAAAATGATAAATGAAGCATTGATGTCGGTTAATGGAACATCTTCCAAAAAACAAATGGTAATCGATATAGTAAACGTGGCAACATACAACCTAGAGCCAATGGGAAGAAATGGTTTGTATTCCAAAAAACAGGAAGTTGCGCTGAGAGACAATGTGAGCAATATCAATAAAGAAAAAGATTTGTACAAAGACTTGGGAGTAGAGAAGGGGGCGACGGTCGCCGTGGTGGAACAGGCATATAAAGAAAAAGAAGTTATTCTATCGAAGTCTACTAACCCAGAGGCAATAGAAGAGTTGAAGAAAATAACTTATGCAAGAAAAGTTTTGACAGATGAGAATAACAAAAAGTTATATGACAGTAGTCAGATAGAACCGACAATATCGGGGATGATTATGGGCACTACTGTTTATTTATCAATAAGTAAAATTTCTCCCACCACATTACGTGAGTTCGCAACTATTATTGATAATGCTAGTACGACTCCGCGATTGGATAGTTTGATAATCGACTTTAGAGGAAATATTGGTGGAGCGCTGGACTTCCTTCAAATATTCCTAGGGGCGTTTATTGGAGAGAATCAATTCGCTTTCGATTTATTACATCAAGGGGAATTCCAGGTAGAGCGTACTAAAATTCCTAAGTTCGAACCACTCGCGCGATACAAAGAAATAGTTGTACTCACTGATAACATGACACAATCAACGGCTGAATTGACTGCAGCAGTATTCAAGCGCCTAAAGTTGGCAATAGTTGTTGGTAGTGTTACACGAGGTTGGGGTACGGTAGAGAATACGTATCCACTTCTAACTCAAATGAGTGAAGATGAAAAGTTCTCGCTTTTCTTGGTGAATAGCTTAACCCTTCGTGATGATAATATTCCAATAGAAGGAAGAGGGGTCACGCCAAATATTGATATAAATAGTTCTACTTTCAAAAAAGATTTAAGAGAAAATATTAGAAATACTTCTCTTATAAAGGCAGTTGAGGAAAGAATAAAGTCTACACCATTACGCTAGAAATATTTAGTTGTTTAATTTGATATACTTAGAAAATGAAAATTAAGATTTATACTGATGGAAGTTCAAGGGGGAATCCTGGTCCAGGTGGATGGTCAGCAATAGTGATGACAGAGGATGGGGTTATGGAGCTAGGGGGGAGAGAAAATTTGACCACGAATAACAGAATGGAATTGTTGGGCGCGATACATGGACTAAAAGAAATAGATATAAGTGCGACAAAAGTTAAAGAAGTGGAAGTGTGTACCGATAGTCAGTATGTGAAAAAGGGAATGACTGAATGGATAGATGGATGGATTAGAAAGGGGTGGAAAGGGTCAACCAAGAAGCCAGTACTCAATCAAGACTTGTGGGAGATGTTGAAAAAAGAAGAAGATAGATTGAAAGGAGAAGGTATAAAAGTTGTGTGGACATATGTACAAGCTCATGTGGGAATAACAATGAATGAAAGAGCAGATACTATAGCAACGATGTGCGCAGATGATGCGAATGATTTGCAATTATATAGAGGGCCGAAAAAGGATTACTTTTTTCAAGTCTAAGGTCTGTATATGACAACACATGCAAAGACAGTTATATTCGTAGTCGGAGCATTGTTAGGAATTGTGATTGGAGAGATGTCTGTGTATGGAAGTGAGGTGGGGGTGCTAGCAGTGGTGCTCGGGGTGATACAGTTGGGGTTGTATGGTTGGGAGCGGAAAAGAAAAATGATGAAGGACATCTTCGACATCCTTCATCATTTTCCTTTTCCGCTCGTCACTTCACTTTTTTGTCTCGGACTATTTATCGGAATCATCCGTGTACAATTAGTTGAGGAGAAAAATAATTTTGTATGTGAGAGTAGTTGTACATTCAATGCTGTAATTGTTACATCACCAGAGACAAAAAATGAGTATCAAATTTTTTCAGTAGAGCCGATTGTCAAAGATGTTGAAGCACTTGCGGTAGAAGTTCGCACACCGCTTTATCCAAAATATGAAATAGGCGAGACGCTCAAACTTTCTGGAAAAGTTACTGTTCCAAAAATTATTTATTCTCATAACGAGATCAAAGAAAAAGGATTTGATTACGCTTCATACTTACTGACCAAAAATATTGGAAGTGAAATGATGTACCCCCGTGTGGAGGGGATTGATAGTGAGGCTCATGCTATAAGAGATGTGTTGGGTCGTCTGAAAGAAAATTTAACTACAAGAATTGATACTTATGTTTCATCACCCGCGTCATCACTTGCAAGCGGGATGTTGTTCGGAGCATCATCAATGTCCAAAGAATTAACTCAGACATTTCGTTCTGCAGGACTATCTCACATTGTGGTTCTTTCTGGTTTCAATATAGTAATTGTAATTGCTTCTATTTTGTTTGCACTCGCGTTTCTTCCACTTACTTTGCGTATTGTGTTCGCTTCAATTTCAGTAGTACTTTTTGTAATTATGGTAGGGGGTAGTCCGAGTGTTATACGTGCAACTCTGATGGCGTTCATCGCGTTACTCGCAATGTTGGTCGGTCGTCAATATGTAGCGAAGCAAGCTTTGATAATTTCGTTATTTATAATTGTGATGTATGAACCATATGCGCTCATGCACGATGTATCACTTCATCTCTCGTTTCTCGCAACGGTTGGATTGGTGTATATGAGTGAACCACTTACATTGTTATTTCAAAAATATTTCTCTTACGTGTCGCCACTCTCTTTAAGAGAACTCTTCATTACTACCTTGTCTGCCTACTTCGCGACATTGCCTTATGTTATGTACACCTTCGGGACAGTGTCAGTGTACGCCCTCATAGCGAATGTGCTTGTCGTTCCATTTGTACCAATTGCGATGTTGTTCTCATTCTTGGTTGTATTTTTTTCATACATTTCACACACATTATCACTACTTATTGGATACATAGATTCAGTACTAATTGGGGTCATGATATGGGTAGCAAGAACAATAGAATTATTTCCTTACTCGACAGTTATGCTTAACGTTTCATTTAAAACGATGTGTTTTATTTATCTTTTCGTTTCTATTCTAATGATATTAATTTTAAGAAAATATAATAATGAAACGCGTGCAACAAGAGAGAATGGAAATCTCACCGACATAATTTCCTACTGAAAGAATTTTGTTATAGGTTTTTGTAAACTTTCTTATAAACAATAAAGATAATGATAGAACCTACAGTCAGTGAAACGGCCGTGAGAGAGGTGAGTGAGATGTGTTCACCGAAGAAATAACCAATCGAAGTAACCATAATTGCCCAAAGGAGAGATCCTACAAAAAATATCAAAGAGGTAATTTTACTCTCAGTATTTGCTAAACCAGCGACCATAGGAACGAAGGCTTTTATCGAAGGAGTTAATTTTCCTAAGAATAACCACCACAAACCTTTATCTTGAAAAGTGCTGTGAAGAGCCGAGTAAATTTTTCTAAATTTTTCCTCATCAAGCATAAACAACTTTCGAGCAAAGGATTCGCCGTATTTTTTTATGAGAAAAAAAGTTGTGATATTTCCCAAGGCGTTGCCTATCGTTCCTACAAGAATAGTTGGGACAAAAAGTAAGTTACCTGTACTAATGAAGTAACCACAAATAAGATAAAGGAATTGCGAAGAAGGAAAATTCCCGACACCGTTGGTGAACATTAATATAAAGATGGCTAGGTATGACCAGGAGGAAATTATTATGTGTAAGTCGATCATGGGGTATAGTATACAACAAACAACTGTTAGCTCTTAGTTGGTAGATTTTAGCAAATACAAATAGGGTAAACAGAACCAAAGGTTCCGCTTGTGTTACTATTATCATATGAATGAGTGGAGAGAAAATGTGAGAAAAAGCACAAAAGATTTTATTCATAATTATGGAAAAGTTACTTTTGTTTTCATTTCATTATTTATTATTTTGATATCAGCAATTGTGATATACAAATTAATCACACCACAAAAACTCAAAGTTTCTTTTCTCGATGTTGGACAAGGTGATGCAATTTTTGTACAAACTCCAAGTGGAAAACAAATGCTTATAGATGGTGGTCCGACGAATATAATTTTATCTAGACTAGATTCTGAAATGTCATACTTTGATCGTGAGATAGATGTGATAGTCGCAACTCATCCGGATGCAGATCATGTGACTGGATTAATTCCAGTTTTAGAAAAATATAAAGCACATACAATTATAGAATCACCAGTACATAGTGACACAAAAGTTTTTGGTGAGTTAGATAAACATATCGATGTCGAACATGCAGATATGTATGTCGCACGTACAGGAGATGTGATTGATTTTCATGATGGAGTAACTGCACAAATTTTGTACCCACAAAAAAATTATCAAGAAAAGAAAAATGATACGAATGATGCATCAGTGAGTATGGTCATCACATACGGAGAACAAAGTTTTTTGTTAACTGGAGACTTACCAACAGCAAAAGAAAATAAATTATTCGATAGTGGTGCGCTTCCAAAAAATGTGACAGTGTACAAAGTAGGGCATCATGGAAGTAAGACATCAAGTGGAGAGCAGTTGCTAAGTTACATCAAACCCGAGTACACAGTCGTGAGTGCAGGAAAAAATAATAAGTACGGACATCCGAATGTAGAGACGATTGACAGATTACAAAAATACACAAAAGAAATTATAAGCACAATAGACAGAGGAAGTATTTCTTTTGTGACTGACGGTAGGATGATGGAGGTTAAGACAGACAAATAGATATGTAAAGATAAGTGCGAATGAATTGCAAAAGAAAAGCGCGACCTTCGGTCGCGCTTATTCAAAAATTTTACCTATTTATTTTGGGTTTGGTTGGAAGAAAAATCCAGCAGATTTTTTTATCAAACGGATTGTGTTTTTTTGATCTGCCGCAAGCATCTCAAGGAGTAACCTTGATGTGCTACTTGGTTTTTTTCTACCATTCTCCCATGCTTGAATAGTATCAGTTGACACCTCAAGCAAAGTAGCAAGGCCATCCTGACTCATGCCTAGCTGTTTTCGAATTTGCGGAAGAGTAAAAGGAGCTCCTCCTCTTAGGACATTTTTCATTTATATACCCTTTCATGTAATGAGCAATAATCGTATCCTAGCATTTTAGGGTAAAAAGAAAAGCGCGACCAAAGGTCGCGCTAAGTTACTTTTTTGCGAAACGTATCCTGATTCTCTCGGCAAAACTTTCTCCGAAACTTGCTGGGAAAGCATATACACCTGTCAAAGGATCCCTGTATGTTTCAGGGATACGCGACACAGGTTTAACTACCCTTCCTTTTCTACCCCTGCTTTTTTTCATTATTTTCTCCTGTGAATGAACTATAATCATATCCTAACATGTGAAATAAAAAAGAAAAGCGCGACTGTAGGTCGCGCTTCACAATAATTGTACATATAAATTATTTTTTGTTTGGAAATTGTTGCGTGAAAAATGTTTCAGGAATTTCGGTGAGAATGCATTTCGTTCCACCTTCACCAACTCGTTTGCCATGCCACCTGCCGACCCAGACTCCACCTTCGGACTTTTTGAAGTCGTAGAGAATTTCATCGTCTCGATGAAAGTAGCGTTTCGTGAATTGCATGTTTTTTTCTCGAACTTCAAAATCGGTGAGCTCGGATTGCCCGTACACATCAACCAAGAAGCCATCAGATATTTTGTTGATAATTCTTTCACCAATCATTCCTGAGAAGACAGCTTCGACTTGTGCTTCACCAATCATTACCACTTCACCAATTATTGGAGCATGACCAATGTATGGGAACATTCCTTCCTGCCAAAAAATTCCATTAATAAAGAACGACATGATCTCTTCCTTTAGTGATTGAGATGTCGTAATCCTACAATAAGATATGTGTAAAAGCAAAAGCGCGATTTTAAGCGCGCTTTTCTTGCTGTTTAATTAGTGTTTAGTTCAGCAGCTATTTACGCACTTACTACTTCTGTAATTCAAGTAACTTCTTCTCTTGTTTGTTTAAAAATATCAATCTAATAATTATAAATACAACAAATAATATTATTATTGGGTTTATAGGAGAGAAGATATCGATAATTGCCCAAACTGAAACGAAACTAATATATATAGTCCCTTGAACAGTTTCTACTTTGTTCAAGAAGGAATCGGTCTGTTTGTCCAAACTAATAAGCACATTATTTTGGTCTTCTAATGACGCCCCAAGATTAGACATTTGAGACTTGAAAAGATTAGACAAATTATTAAATTCTGAAACTAAAGTTGTGATTCCTTGGTTTAGATTACTTTCAGAATTTCGTAGAGTCCTCAATTCCTGATTTTTTTCAGTTATTATATTTGTATTTGTGGCTACACTAAGTTCGTTTTCTTTTTTTAGGATATTATCACGTACGGTTTTTAATTGAGAACTTTTAGTTTCTATTTTTGATTTTATAGTATTTGCATTTTTTGTGTAATCATTCTGTACTTGTTGTCTTTGTGTTGTAAGAGAATCAATTGAATCTTTTGTGGAATCCTGATTACGCTCAAGGTCTTGCTTCTCCCCTAGAAGGTTTTGGGAGGTAATTGTCTGGGAATAGAATTTTTTATGAACATAAGATCTTATTTGAGATTCAAAGTCATCTAAGTTTGATTTTGGAATTACAAAACTAAAAGTAGCATATGTGTTCGTAATATTTGAGTTATCTATACGCCCCCCAAGTCCTTTAATAAGTAGTTCAACTTTCTTCGCGACATCTTCTACCTCCCTCGTTTTTAGATTTGCTGAAAAAGTCTTTTTTATGAACTCTCTTGTGTCAGTTATGTCTCCGTTATTGTTATTATAATAATTTGGAATATTTATCATTCTAGAATTCATTGATGAAGCCATACCTGGAATTGGTACTGACCCACCTTGACCTATGCCATACATAACAGTACGTTGCATAGCGGTAAAAGCCCAAAGTAAAAGTAAAACAAAAATGGAAACACAATTTATAATTAATCTTTTTTTGTACCAAGCTCTAATAACATCTTTACTATTTATAAATTTATAAGCGTACAACACTGTCATTATTAACAAATAAACCCCAATAAGAAGAATAAGTTCACTAAAATTAAATGTTTGCATATAATAAAGTATATACTATTTCATTAAATTTCTTATTTTATGTACTTAATTTGATATGTTTATTACATCAAATACAAATCTTTACACGAGGACCATTCATTTTATTTCTGGCCTGATTGCACTATCGTAGAGTAAATTAAATTGCATTTTCAGAATGCTGTGCATACTTTCAGACTGGATTATTATTGCGGTACGCTCTTTGTGTGAAGAAATGCATAAAGCAGAGTCATCATAAAGTATAAGGATTGAACTAAAAGTATTACTTGCCTTTTCGTCCAAATATCTAGGGTTTCTTTCTTCTTGTAATATTTTTGTTACTAGAAGTGGTTCGTTTTTTGTCTTTTCCCATAAACTACGTGAAAGTATTTTGTATTTTTTTCTACTGTGCATATAGTAATCAGCAAATTCTTCGTTTGCACTAGTAAAAAAATTGTTTCTGGGAGCAATGATATCCCACCTTTTTGTTTTACAGCGAAAGGCTTTTTCTAATGCCATGCGAATACCTTCGTCCCCAGTGTAGAATTCTGTGGTTTCCTCGGATTTTTTAATCAGAGGCTTTTTTTTGGACATGTATTCCTCAACTTCTTTTTTGTGCTTATGTATCATCTCTTCCTTGTGCTCAAAGTATGATGAAAAAATTTCTTTATTTGGAACACTGAAATGATTAGTGCCATTTTCATTTTCTACACATAGAAGACCTTTTGTTTTCAATGAGTGTAGTGCATGGTATATTGTTGCTCTATTTTTAGATAGAGTGAGGCTAATTGTAGAAGCAGTATTTTTACCATTGTGATAGAGATGGTCAAAGACAGCAGTCTCTGTGTCTGTTAATCCTATATCAAGAAGTAATTTTGCTAGGCGAGTCATAGTATGTTTATATATTATTATAAACACACATTGTCTTAAAACACAACCCACTGTATTCTGTAAAAGGAACAGCAGTTCTTTTTATCAAACCTAACCAAAGGATCTATCATGAAATCAATAATACATGTTTTGGGAGGTGGAACATTCAATCATGTTCGTAGTCACCTTGCGTTGTCTGCACCAGCATTCGGTAACACTGCAAGGCAGATCGCAAAGCTTTGTGAAGAAGTCTTTGACAAAGACAAGTACGAAGTGCGTCTTCATTTAACCAAGATGGCTGATAGTTCAAGCAGTTTGGTTACAAATGATGACGTTGCTGGGTTGGTGAGGGATATTTGTAACGATAAGGCAACTAAGATTATCTTTATGAATATCGCGCTTACTGATTTTGTTGGGACTGTTGATGGGGTCGAGGGTGGCAAGTATGCTCCACGTTTGAAGACCTCAGACGGAATAGATAGCATGTTACTTTTTCCGGCACAAAAAATCATCAGCAGTGTTCGTGCAGGCGCAAATGCTAGAAAAGATATTTTTCTTGTTGGTTTTAAGACGACATGTAATGCTACAAGTGAGGAATCATATAAGCAGGCTCTTAATATGTTGAAAGCCTCAAGTGTGAACCTTGTTTTGGCAAATGATGTTGTGACAAGGACGAATATGATTGTCGCACCAGAAGAAGCTGTGTATCACGAAAGTAAAGATAGAGAACACGTTCTGCGTAATTTGGTTGATATGGTCTTGCATCGGTCAGAGCTCACTTTTACAAAAAGTGTTGTTGTTGATGATGTGATGACGCCATGGCGGTCCCCTTACGTTCCGGATTCTCTTAGAGAGGTTGTTGATTACTGTATAGATCAAGGAGCATATAAGACTTTTCGTGGAGTAACAGCCGGACACTTTGCTGTTAAGGTTAAAGAAGGTGAATTCCTGACCTCTCCAAGAAAAAGAAACTTTAATGACCTTGCTAATATTGGCCTAGTTAAAATTGATTCTGTTGATGATCGACAAGTGATTGCCCATGGTGCGAAGCCATCGGTGGGCGGTCAGTCACAGCGAATTATTTTTAACGAGCATGCTGATCTGGATTGTATTGTTCATTTTCATAGCACAATAAAAACAGACTCTCTCGTCCCTATTGTTTCTCAAAGAGAGTTTGAATGTGGGAGTCATGAGTGCGGAGCAAATACGTCTCGAGGTATTCGTGAAATAGAGCCAGGAATCTTTGCGGTGTATTTGGATAATCATGGTCCGAATATTGTTTACAATAGACGGGTTCCATCATTTCGAGTTATTGATTTTATTGAACGTAATTTTAATCTCATGGAGAAGAGTGGTGGCTATGCTATTTCCTAAGATCTATCCTCGTTTCATTAAAACAGGCGCAGTCGTAATATCTACAGACTCTGTTGTGGGTATAGATTATAAAGATTTAGATGTTCTTGAGATACAGATTACAACAAAGGAAGGGGGTGTATATTTGGCAGAAGGAATAGATGCTCTAGAAATAACTCTTTTGTTTAAACCGAGCGCAGTAGAGGGTTTGCCATCTATTAAATGGCAGAGGCATGTCTGGGCGATGCATAATTTGGTAGGACACCCTCTGATGCAAATGATGGCTTTCGTCGGTCTTACTGGTCTTGGTTTAAAGATTCATGATATGACCGTACCTTCAGTTAAAAGGTTAAAATAATTAAACGCGACTCAGGTCGCGTTTTTTGTTAAAAACAACAGCTAGAAGCTTATTGTTATAGCTTGATTTGGAGATGAATTCCTTTCTTCATACATCCTGTACAAATCTTTATACGAGGACCATTAGGAATACGAGCCCATTGTAGGTTCGGGTATACACGACGGTCTCCCGCTGGGTTGAACTTGGTAGCACGAACAGAGTTGCTATATTTTCCAACGACTCTTGAACCTTTTTCGCATAGTGGACAGATGTTTGCCATAGATTTCTAGTTAGTTGTCATATACTATCACGTAAAAGTGCCTTTTGCAACTAAAATATATCAATTAAAACAAAAAGTATCTATGTGGTATTATGTTTCATATGAACGAGGCCATGACCATTTCACAAGGAATATTTCCTTTTATTATTATCATATATTCTATTATTTTGCATGAAATTGCACACGGTTATGCTGCGTATATACAAGGAGATGAGACTGCAAATAGGGCTGGGCGTCTAACACTAAACCCTCTCCCTCATATTGATATGATGGGATCTATCATTGTGCCGTTATTTGCGTTTCTGATGGCTGGTACATTTTTTGGATGGGCAAAACCTGTTCCATACAACGCTTACAACATAAGAACAAGGATTGGAGAAGCTTTTGTAGCTTCAGCTGGAATACTTACTAATCTTTTAATAGCATTTATGGCAGGGATTGTTTTTAAAGTTATGGCTAATTATGGGAGTTTGAGTATAGGTGTTGGAACTGCATTGTTTACTATTATAAAAATAAACGTTTCACTAGCTTTCTTTAATCTCATTCCAATCCCACCGTTTGATGGAATGGCAATCATACAATCACTTTTCCCAAGAATGCGTATAAATTCAGGTATAATTTATAATCCAATTTATATGATTGGAGCGATTATCGGAGCATCAATGATTTATGGTATGTTTATGCCACATATATTTAATTTAGTAAGAACTATATTGATGTAGTCTGTCCACAGGTATTGTCCTTGATGTCCTTAATCTTTGTCCTTTTAAGGTATAATGTATTTAATATGAAGCATTCTGCCCAACATAAAATTAAAAGACCGAATTTGCAAACTTCTTCGTTGTTAAAGAATAATAAAACTACTTCATTTTCAAGAGTTGTTCATTCTACAAAAAGATATAGCAAACAAACATTAAAAAAAATACTTCTTTCTAAGATATTCCACTCAGCATTCAGAATTTTTATAAGTGTTTCGATTACAGTTGCTACTTTATACGGGGCTTATTCATATTTTCACACGACACTTCTAAATGATGTAGTTGTCTCAAAATCAGAAATAGTCGATAGGGTTTCGAAGCTCGTGGCACTACCTAATGAGGATCCACAGGACGTGGTGCGTGTAGAAGATGCTGAAATACTCAAGAAACAGAACAGTTTTTATGAAAATGTGAAAGTGGGTGATTATATTATCATGTACCAGAGAGTGGCAGTTATCTATGATTTGAGGAATAATACCATCGTAGCAATGAAGAAATCTGAATAATCTAGCAAATAGATTACTTGCAAAAAAGTGTGTTCTCTGTTAGTATTCTACTACTATTTAAGTTATGCCAACAATCAATCAACTCGTAAAGAAGTCCCGCTCTACAACAGTGAAGAAATCACGTTCTATTGCTATGACTCGTGGATTCAATGCAATTCAGAACAAGCCTAATTTTTATGATTCACCTTTCAAGCGTGGTGTATGTATAAAAGTTACAACGACAACACCAAAGAAGCCGAACTCAGCTCTCCGTAAAATTGCTCGTGTACGTCTTACTAATGGTATGGAAGTAACAGCATATATCCCAGGAGAAGGACACAAGCTGCAGGAGCACTCAGTGGTAATCCTCCGTGGTGGACGTGTGAAGGACTTGGCCGGTGTACGTTATCACATCGTTCGCGGACGATTGGATGCAACTCCAGTTGATAAGCGTCGTCAAGCACGCTCACTCTACGGAGCAAAGCGTCCAAAGGCAGGAGCAGTAGCAAAGAAGTAAAACAAAAACATCGCGAAAGCGATGTTTTTTCTTGCATTTATTTATTTTTTAATATAGTTTAATTGTAGATCTTTCTAAAAAAGGAAATTATCATGCATTGGCTCGGCATTGTTTTTTTGGTTGTTTTTGCTCTTTTGATTAATGCGTATTTAACAAGGGTAGGCTTTGAAAATAATCAAAATTACGAAGAGCTCCTTCGTTTTTTCTCACCAGATGGAAAGTTTACTGTTCCTGAAATTGCTGAAATAATTAAGGAAAGAACATCTGGCAGGAGAGATATTTCTGATAAAAATGTAAGAATGGCCCTTGAGCAACTACATAAGGAAGGTAAACTTTGCAAGGAGATTAACCACAGAATAATAGTTGGAAGAAGAGTCGATGTTGTTCGTTACTCTTTACCAGTAACCCCTCTCAAAACTTGAAGTAAAACTAAAATTCAAAAAGCGCGACCAAGTGTCGCGCATTTTTGTTGCCATGTTACAATTCTCTATATGAAGATAGCGACGTATAATCTTAGGAACTTTTATGATGCAGGGACACGAATTGATGATGAGGCAGAAGATGTGGTCCATGAAGAGTTTTTTAACAAGCGAATTACTTATTTTAAGGAAATATTTAAAAAAGAAGACTTAGATATTATATGTCTTCAAGAAGTTGGAGGAGAAAAAGGTGTATCAATAATCAGTGAAGAACTTGGGTATAATTGTTTTTTTGCAAAGCCAAATAGTCGTGGAATTCGTATGGCTGTTATGTATAAAAAATCACTAACCCAAAATATTACTTGCAAAAGTGTTTCTTTGGGTGATTTATTTATACCAAGTATTCAAGAGATTGGTGATACAAATAACTTATTACCTATAAAACAAAGAAGAGATATTCTTGTAATTGATATAGATAGTTATCGTGGCAAAAAATTAAGAATAGTCACTTTCCACTTAAAGAGCTTTCTGCCAATGTTTTTGGAAGGACAAGATTATAATTCTAGTCAACAAATATATACAGATGCGAAGTTTAGGTGTATTTTTTATAAATTAATGGAGATGAGAGGGCTGAGAGCCTTTGCAGATAAGACTCTCGATGAAAAGAGGGAAATTATTTTACTCGGTGATTTTAATGAACATAATAATAGTAGTGGTTTTGATATCCTGAAAGCAAGCAATGAAGAGAGTAAGGTGTTACTAGATGTCCTAATCGGTTATAAAGGGAATCTAACGACGCATATACATGATAATAATCCACTTACATTTGACACCATGGTTGTATCTAAGGAAATATCTAATTTAATAGATAATGTATCGGTACTTAATCAAGATTTAAAATGTTACAGCAATATACCATTAGATGAAGAAATTATTGGAAGTGATCATGCGATGGTAGTTATGAATCTTAAGGAATAGGTTATTTCCCTCCAATTGTGTATTTCTCTATGGTAATGGTCAGTAATGAATGACATACTTAATAGAATATGAAACAAAAAAATACTAGTAACAAGCAATCTGTAGGTGTGTTTAGTTTATTAATAAATATTATATCGATTGTCTTGTTACTTATAGTTGCACTATTTGCTTATGTAACAAAACTACTCGATCCTCTTCATGTTGTAATATCATTAGGGATTTTGTACGTGGTTTATCGTAAAATTAAAAATATTTTTGTTAATTATGGGACTAGTAAAAGTTTACAAAAATACATTAATACAACAAAGAAAATTACCAAAGGACACAAGATTGCTATCTCCGTACTAATATTTATTGTTGTTATTTGGTATGTGGTTTCTAGTGTTATACCAAATGAAAAGGAAGTTTTTTCTCCACTTACAACTGAACAACAAATAGAAATTGTACAAGAAGATGTTGAAGTTGCTGCCGTTCTTTTGGACAAGTTAATTCTTTCAGGAGAAAAGCTTTTAATGAATCCTGGTATTTTAAAAAACGAACTTTCTTATGAAGAAGGATTGTCACTTAAGCGTGATTGGGAGTCTTTTCTTGTTGCGTCGATAGAGACCGAAGAAATGACAGATAGACATAGGTATTTCCACCAAATCTCTATGTTTAACAACAAAGAAACTCACACACAGTCATTTATCATTGCTTATTCACTGTATATTAAGAAATTTGAAATTTTCCATAAAGTGATTTCGAAGGCTAGTGAAAATCCTGTTGCTATAAAAATTTTCAATGAATATAGTGACACTTTAGGTGCTGGTTTTTTGTATGATGATGTTACTGCTAGATTCTTCGCATCAAATTCTTTCCTTAGAAGAAACTTGGGTTATCTTTATTATCAGTTGAAAGTACCAGAAGACAGTACATATGTTTCACCAAACTACGCGTCACTTCTTGAGGTTTCTCGCACAAGTTATGATTACATTTTTAAGAATGCATTTTCTCAAATTACACACAGAAGTGTCGTATATAAAAACTTATTTGATAGAAAAGCATTTGAGACGTGGCTTCCAATTCAAAAGACAGTAATTACAGACAAGATAGGTAATATACATGTTGGTGACAGAACCTCGAAGTTTATTACAATAGAACAAATCGAGGAGATGAAAAAGTTAATGGAGCCTGGAGATATTATGGTCTATCGTAAGAATTGGTATGCAAGTAACTTGGGTATTCCAGGATTTTGGACACATGCAGGTATGTACACTGGAAGTTTAGAAGATATGGATAATTTCTTCGAAGAAGTTTTCCCATATCGAGGATATTCTTCTATGAGTATGTTACTACAATCAGAAAATCCAAAAGCTTATAAAGTTTTGAGTGAAAAGGATGAAAAAGGATTTTCTCCTTCGGTTGTAGAAAGCCAAACACACGGGACACTAATTCAGTCAGTTGAAAGTTCTGCTTCAGTGGATTATGTTGCGGTCACAAGAACAAGATTAACAAAACAAGAAAAACTGGAAGCATTAATAACTGCTTTTGGACATTATGGTCAGCCTTATGATTATGCATTTGATTTGGACACAAAAAATGAAATATATTGTTCCGAACTTGTATATGATGCATATTTTAAGACAAGTAAAAATGGCGGAGTAACTTTCCCGAAGGCGATTATTTCTGGAAGAACAATTGTTACCCCGAATGCTATTGTCGAAAAATTCGTGAGTGAATTCGATACTCCGACAAAAGAGACAGAATTTGTGTATTTTTTGGACGCAAGTGAAACAACAAAACAAGCCTTCAGTGCTGACGTTAAAGATTTTATAACCACTCTTAATCGTCCGAAGTATTCAACATTACAGGAGTAATAGCAAAGAAGTAAAAGAAAAGCGCAACCAAAGGTCGAGCTTTTGCTTTTTTGGTGATTTTGTTGTAGTATACATAGCACTTGTTTATCAAGTATTGAAGCACTTACTGAAATTAAACACTTGTGAAGTACCCATTGCTTCGGGGAACGGAAAACACAAGAACCCCGTTCTTAGTTGTTCGTTCTTCGTTAGGGAATACATGTAATACTGGTAAAGTATTTTGTACGACTAACGAATAACGTCCTAACGATCAACGGCAACTAAATACATGCGTAGAAAAGTTAAAAATCGAAATATGGTTGGGCCAGATGCTAAGTATAATTCACTTAAAGTATCTAAGTTTATTAACTATGTGATGGAGGGTGGAAAGAAAAACACAGCACGTGATATTGTGTACGGTGCTTTTGATGTTATTAAGGAAAAGCTTAAAATCGAGGATCCTATGGAAACTTTTGAAGCAGCTCTTCGTAATGCTGGACCAGTTACAGAAGTACGTTCACGTCGTATCGGTGGAGCAAACTACCAAGTTCCTCGCGAAGTTCGTGAAGATCGTCGTTTCATGCTCGCATTACGTTGGATTCTTGATGCAGCTAATGCAAAGAAAGGAAAGGCAATGCGTCTTAAGTTAGCTGATGAGCTTATGGCTGCAGCAAATAACGAAGGAAGTGCTGTGAAGAAGAAGGAAGATACACATAGAATGGCAGAGTCTAACAAAGCCTTTGCGCATTTTGCTTGGTAATTTTGCAAATTAAAATTTGTAGTAGAGTGTTTTAAAAAATACCCATTACTGGGTATTTTTTGTTTTTGCAAAAGTATATCAGAATCAATACTTGACTCATGACACAATATGTGATATAGTTTACTGCGGATTAACTCACAAGGGGACAAAATTGTACATCAAAAAAGCTAGTGATTCCTATGTGTTTTGCGCTGAAACTAAAGCGGTAAGGAGAGACCTAATTATTAATAACTTCGCGATAATCGTTGTTCTCATCTCGATGGTAATCGTCGTAGGTATGTGGTTCTCAATCGCTGATTCAAGGATGATGATGCAACAAGTTAGTGAGATCTACCTGTACGGATATTGCATCACTTTTGGATTCCTGTTTCTTTTGTTTGTCGGATTAATTTCCATTCGACCGAACGACAAACTGAAACGTTTCCTCGTGAAGGGGGTTTGGGATAGGTTGTTTTATTGAATCTATGTCAAATCTATCAAAGCCGGCATCGTGCAAACGATGTCGGCTTTTCTTATGCTATTTTTTATGTTAGTATTTTGTAACATAAGCGTGGGTAGCTCGAGAAGCTTGGCTTCGAAGATGTAGGGAGTCAGCAGACGGACGACCCGGCTGGTAGCTTATATTAAAACGTGCACATAGTGTGTAGGTAGTAAAATAAAATAGGCGCGAATAGCTCAGCTGGTAGAGCACTCGACTGATACTCGAGCGGTCCCAAGTTCGAATCTTGGTTCGCGCACAGAATACAAAAAGCTAAGGAAGTATCCTTAGCTTTTTGTATTCTGTGCGCGAACAGGAAATGACCTGCGTCATTTCCATCAAGATTCGAATAGGGGTCGAGGAGTCTCCTGTTTCAAGTAATCTTGAAACGAGACGAGGTGACCGAATCTTGGTTCGCGCACAGCAATAAAAAGATGATGAAAATGACCCCTGCCACCTTTTTATTTTTAATGCGGTCCTGGATTCGAACCGCGGGCCGCAGTCCTCGAAGAGAGGACGTAGGTTTCGAGCATAGCAATGCGAGAGGCGAATCCAGGACCGCGCACAAAATAACAAAGCCCGAATTAATTGATTCGGGTTTTGTTATATACTACAAAGTAATTAATGAAAGATATACAAAAAGTATTAATGAAGGATTACTCCTCACTTCGTATAGGAGGTGAGGCAAATCTTGTTGTTGTTGATACTGAAGAAAAACTTCGTGAAGCTTTTTCATGTGCAAAAGCTCGTAATATAAAAGTATCTGTTTTGGGTGAAGGGACTAACTCTTTTTTTAATGACACAATTCAGAATGTGCTTTTTTTGAAAATGGAAATAAAAGGAACATACGTTAAGGAATCAGATAATAATGTTTTGCTTGTAATTGGAGCAGGTGAAACATGGGACGATATTGTTGATTATGTAGTTAGTAAAGATTGGTGGGGAATAGAAAATCTATCATACATTCCAGGTACAGTAGGGGCGGCCCCTGTACAAAACATTGGTGCATACGGAAGTGAATTGAAGGACACGCTTATTTCTTTACGAGTATACGACACGGTCACAGATGATTTTATGGAATTATTAAATGAACAGTGCAATTTTGGTTATCGTAGTTCAATTTTTAAAGAAGAGAAAGGGAGATATGTGATTACTTCTGTTACAATAAAACTTTCAAAAATTTCAAATCCAATCCTTACATATAAACCATTAGACATTTTAATTGGAAAAGAAAATATTAACCCAAAAGAAGTTAGAGAACTTGTTATCAAAACTAGAAAAGAAAAATTACCTGATTATAATGTTTATCCGAACACGGGGTCATTTTTTAAAAATCCTATAATTACAAAAGAAAAAGGAGAATCATTAAGAAATAAATATGAAGACATTCCACTTCATGAAACTGAAGGTGGATATAAAATTCCTGCAGCTTGGCTTATAGAACATATAGCACAAATGAAAGGTGTACGCGTGGGCGATGTCGGAACATGGCCTAATCAACCTCTTGTAATTGTGAATTACGGGAATGCAACTTATCAGGATGTGATTTTATTTTCTGGAATGATTGTACAAAAGATAGAACAAGATACAGGTATTCGATTAGAAAGAGAAGTAAATTTTGTGGAATAAATTTGTACGTATTGTTATTTGTGCTAATATATAAACTTCCAAATCTATATTGATTTTGTTGTTCTTTTGAAATAAAGGGGAAGTGAAGTGAAAGTGGACAATGGATTTGATTTCTCTTTGCTCTTACCTAAAGCCCTTCGTCATTTTATTGATTGTCCGAAAGCTATGACTTTGAGACAGCATACCAATTTGACGGACACGACAGAGGTCTTTTGTGTCGGAGAGGATAGTAAACCTGTTCAGATTTTTGTGCCGGAACAAATATTGAAATCGAAACGAAGCAAAATGGGGGCAAGTTTTTTGTTTGTAAAAATTTCTCTTGAAGAGGGTGTCCCTCCAAATTATTGGCTAGTTGTGTATAGCGAGCATAGGCAGGGATTTCTTTTTTCTATTGACTCCATTGAAGTGGAAGGTAACTTCTAGTTTTTGGACATGGTTTGTGATTATAAATTATTTGTTTGTAATGTGGGCATGATTTCAGAAGTCTCGGCGCGATGTCGGGACTTTTTCTTTTGTGTGATAGGATACGATTATGAATGACAATTTTGGAAAGTTGTATGTTGTGCCAACACCAATCGGTAATCTAGAAGATATAACACTTCGAGCACTTCGTATTTTGAAAGAAGTCGATTTAGTTTTGTGTGAAGACACATCAGTTACTCAGAGATTATTTAAGGAATATGATATTACAACAAAGACATCTGTTTTTTATGCGCAGACAGGGGTGAAGAATATTGAAAAAATCATGGAGATGTTAGAAGAGGGTAAACAAATTGCTCTTGTGTCTGATGCTGGGACTCCAACTATTTCTGATCCCGGAGTTCTTCTTGTTGATAAAGTACGAAATGAATTGAAAGATGTGGACGTGATTGCCTTGCCCGGAGCATCCGCTCTTATTACAGCATTGTCAGCTTCAGGAATATCGTCAGCCAATTTTACATTTTATGGATTTTTGCCACACAAGAAAGGACGTGAGACATTATTCAAAATAATTACTGAAAGTGAAATGACTTCAGTTTTCTATGAATCAGTACATCGTATAGAAAAGACACTTGAGTCACTTGCAAAATATCTTGATGATAAACGACAAATTGTTATTGCACGAGAGCTAACCAAAATGCACGAGGAAGTCATAAGAGGTGGAGTTGAAGAAATAAAAAAGTATTTTGAAATGAATAAAGACCATATAAGAGGGGAATTTGTGGTGATTGTTGAGGGACATTAGGAGATTATTTGTTTGAAAAAAAGAATACTAGAAATTAAAAATTATCTATGTTAGATTTGTTGTAATTCCTGTATCCGTATGGACCAGGTCGTCTCGAAAGGGAAGAAGAGTGTTACCTTTGCACTACTACAAAGGTGTTCTTTGTAACGGAGGGTGTATGCCCAAAGATGAATGGAAGTTGTTTCTTGATCTAGAAAAGTATGAAGCCGTTTTTCCTCCACAAAAGATAAGCACTATTGTTAGGACAATTGGAGATGGACCAAATCTACAAGCGTTGGAGCATTGTCACTTTGCAAGCACCTTTGAGGAATTGCGTAGAAGGGCGCCATTGTTTCATGTCCGTATGCCTATATGCGACAAAGGAGAACAGCGTGAGTGGCCGGTCGGTGAAGTTGGGCAACATATGAAAATTGTTTTGCCGATAGCAATAACGGAGTCGGCTAGATCTAATGATGACACTTTCGATAGGTTGGGTGGGTATGTGATTTTCCCAAATGAAACAGATTTGTCTGAATTTAGGTTTATCGTAAACAGGATTTCTATTAATCGTTATTCTGTTAGTCGTCGTTCTGGGGGCGTAACCATGTCACGTGATTTGTGTTTGAAGATTATTGATGCATGGGAACGTCGTCTCTTTGAAACATCGTGATTGGTACTGTAACGAGCAAAACCGAAGGTTTTGCTCGTTTTCTTTTTATGTTTGTTAAAACTGGAAACTATGAAACAAAAACTGTATACTGTATTAACTATGTCACCACTCGGAATTAAACGCTTTGTTGCAGTGCTCCTTGTATTATCTCCTTGGATTTTTATCCCAAGTATTTTTAAAGATGTTGTTTTTATTATTGCTGGTGTATTTTTGTATATTAGTACACTCGATTTACGCAAGAAGGTTGTGCATAGTCCTGATCATCAAGAAACAGAAAGTAATCCTGTAATCGAACACAAAGTTAATTCATGAAAATAATCGGGGCGTTTATAACATTAGTTAGTTTAGTTTTTTTTTGGATAATGTATAGTGGGTATCAACATGTTTCCATAGTAAAGAATTTTGGAACAGAGGAATATGTTCTTGCAGAAGAAAAGGCTACAACCTCTTCTAGTATTGTTGGTAGTGTTTCAAAAAAAGAAAATAATTCAAAGAGTGTTAATGCAACAACAACACCAAGAATTGTTACTCATATCAAAACACCAGAGCATGTGAAGGCGGTATATATGTCGAGTTGGGTTGCTGGTAGTCCATCTATTCGCTCACGTCTTGTGAAGCTGATTGAAGATACTGAATTAAACGCAGTTGTTATTGATGTCAAAGATAATACTGGAGTAATTACATGGGATGGTCGAGCACGAGACATAAACGAATTTATCGATGAGCTTCATAGTAAAAATATTTATGTTATTGCGCGCGTGTCTGCCTTTCAAGATCCGCTTTATGTGAAACTTCATCCAGAAGAAGCAGTATTATCAAAAAAAACGGGAGGAGTTTGGAAGGATCATAAAGGCATACCATGGGTAGACTCTGGCTCAAGAAAGATGTGGAGATACATTGAAGATCTTTCTAAAGAAAGTTACGCACGAGGATTTGATGAAGTTAATTTGGACTACATAAGATTCCCTACCGATGGAGCATTAGCTGACATGTCATTTCCAATTAGTGGTAAAGGAGGGGTACATGTAAACAAGCCTGCTATAATTTCTGATTTTTATCATTATATTACTGACTCATTAAGAAAAGATGGTATTCCTGTGTCAGGGGATTTGTTCGGAATTATTATGGTTACAAAAGTGGACATTGCTGTGCTTGGACAAGATATGCATGCCGCTCTTCAAACTTTTGATTATGTTGCTCCAATGATATATCCCTCACACTTTTATCCAGGAACAGCAGGCTATCAAAAACCAGCCCAACACCCAGGAGAAATCATTACTTATTCCATGAAATTAGGTATTGAAATTGCTGATGAAGTGGCAAGTAGTACAGGACAGTCAACATCTACTATAAGGGCAAAATATCGCCCATGGTATCAAGATTTTGATATGGGAGGGGTTTATACTGCGGAAATGGTTAGAGCTCAAATTAGCGCCGGTGAACGTTTAGGAATAAAATCCTGGATGCTGTGGGATCCTTCGAATAAATACACCCAGACCGCTCTTAAAGCTCAGTAAATTCGGATAAAATTTGCTTGACAAAATATTATAATCATGATATAGTACATCTGTTTATATAGATGTTTTTTGTCAACCACTACAGGAGTTCAATCAATGGAAATCATCCTAAGCAACATCGTCGGTTTCATCTTCTCGTGGAAAATGGTCATGGTTCTCGTTACGTTCTGGCTTATTTTCACCTCGATCTTCATCGTTCGTGGAAAGACGGCAGGTATCCTCGAGACCTTCGGGAAACCGCACGCACGTGCACGTTTGCCTGGTCTACAGTTCAAGATGCCTTGGCCGATAACATCGGTTAGACATTTCGTCAACTTGCAACAACAAGAAACAAAGACCAATGTAAGTGTCAAGACCAAGGACGACGCCTTCATGACACTTCCCGTTAAGGTGCAGTATCGTGCGAGCGATGATTCGGTGGGTGCCGTTAAGGCACATTACGAACTCGAGAAACCAGAAGTGCAGATCACTTCATACGTACTCAACAACGTTCGTCAGACGGCGTCGGGTATGGACATGGTGGAACTTTACGTCAATCGCGAGTTGCTGGAAGGGCAGGTGAAAGAGGCTCTGAGTACGCAGTTTGAACGCTATGGCTATATCATCGAGAATGTTCTTGTTGACCAACCGCAGCCGAGCGACGATGTACGTGACGCATTCAACCGCGTCATCGCTTCAAAGAGGTTCAAAGAAGCGGCTGTGAACGAAGCAGAAGCTGCGCGTATCAAACTCGTTGGTGTTGCAGAAGCAGAGTCGGAAAGCAAGCGACTTCAAGGTGAAGGTATGGCTAAGATGCGTGAAGCAATGGCCAGGGGTCTCGAGCAAGCGATGGAAACGATGACAAAAGCTGGACTCACTTCGCAAGAAGCGATGCAGTTCCTAAACGAGACCAATCGTCTGGATACCATTTCGAATGCGGCTGCTCACGGCAACATGGTCATCGTCGACACACGTTCAGCCGGTGACTTGATCAACACTGTCGCAGCTGTAAAGGCGACGACGAGCGAGGCCGGCAAGACTGCTGGCCTGAAGGCTGCATAACAAGACCGTAATTGGTCAGACCCCCAAATCAAATGACAATGTCATGCGAGATGGGGGTCTTTTTATTTTTATACTGTTTGCAATTTTTGAGAAAAATGGTAGTGTATAGTTTCGGCCGTCTCGGCTGTATGTTCTTAAAAAGGGGAATACAAATGAGTTCGAGAGAGTTGCTCCGTTTTCACCGCCCAAATTTCAGTCTTCCTGTGAACGAATTGAATGCAAGAGAAGTGTTCACGCAATTTCTTTTCCTTGACGCTGGTTTGGCGGACAAAAAAGACCCGAGGACGGGAGTTAGTCTCGGGCTTTCAAAGAACCTATTCGTTCGTCGTGAAGAGTTGAGGAAATTGATTCTCATTGCACTCGAGAAAAATTGTCCCAATAAAAAAGTTCAAGAAACAGAAGTTGCATAAAAGTAAAATAAAAACTTTTCTGTTGATGAATTTTTTCAAACGCCATCGCAAGATGGCGTTTTACTTTTGCATTATTTATTTAACACCTAGTCCCTAACACCTAGTCTCTAGTTTTGATATACTATTTATTATGTCAGACGATCGTCCATCACAAAAAGTTACCTATATAGGCAAAATTGATTATCGTAATAAACAGCTTACATTTGGTATCAAAGAAATAGATAGAACAAAGCATTCTTATATCATTGGTAAGTCCGGTATGGGTAAATCTGTTCTTATTGAAAACTTAGTTATACAAGATATAAATAACGGTGAAGGTGTTTTCGTTATTGATCCACATGGTTCACTTGCTGAAAAGTTGCTCGACCATATTCCAGAGTCACGTATTAAGGATGTTGTTTATTTTGCGCCATTTGATGGTGAGTTTCCGATGGGTCTTAATATGTTAGAAAAAGTTCCAGCAGAAAAAAGATATCTTCTTGCAAACGGTATGATGTCAGCATTTAAGAAAATATTTACTGATGGTGACGGTAAAGGAACATTTTCTGCTCGTATGGAGTATGTGCTTAATAATATTATCCTTGCCCTCCTGGAGAATGACGGACAAACTCTTCTTGGTGTAAACAGAATGTTGTTTGATAAAGAGTATCGAAAATTTATTGTTTCTAATGTAACTGACCCAACCGTAAAAGATTTTTGGGTAAATGAATATGCAAATTATACGGATAAAACGGCACAAGAACTTGCACCATCAATTCAAAATAAAATCGGTCAGTTTATTTCTAATCCATTAATTAGAAATATTATTGGACAAAAGAAGACATCATTTGATGCACGTAAAATGATGGACGAGAAGAAGATTTTTATTGTGAATCTTTCTAAAGGAAAAGTGGGAGAAGGGAACGCTAATTTACTCGGGTCACTTTTGATAACTAAAATATACTTGGCTGCAATGTCACGAGCAGATGTCGATTTAACTACTCAAGAAAAATTACCTCCGTGCTATTTTTATGTGGATGAATTTCAAAACTTTGCCAATGAATCATTCGCAAGTATTCTTTCAGAGGCAAGAAAATATAAACTTGCACTTACTGTCGCACATCAATATATAGAGCAGATGACCGATGATGTTAAGGCTGCGGTGTTTGGAAACGTGGGAACAATGATTACATTTCGTGTTGGAGCTACAGACGCTGAAGTATTTGAGAAAGAATTCGCGCCATTTTTTATACTAGATGATTTTGTTAATCTGTCAGCTTATCAAATTTATATACGACTTATGATTGATGGACAGGGGTCAAAACCATTTTCTGCTAAGACACTTCCACCAATACAAAAACCTGTTCAGTCGCACATGCAAGCGGTGATAAATTTTTCACGTACAACATACGCAAAACCAAAGTTTATGGTTGAAGATGAGGTTGCAGAATTCTACAAACCAGTTCCAAAAGTTGATAAACCAAAAGTAGAAACGGCTTTGCCTGATGGAAAGTTTTTGAAAGTTAATGAATATAAAAACGATAATCCTTACCCACCAAAACGTAGTGATAATCTTAAGAGATTTGATAATAATTTAAAAAGATATGATGATGTAAAAAAGATAGAAATTGAAAAGAAACCAGAAGTGGTTGAGGTTATTAAACAAGAAATAAAGCCAGTAGCAATTGAAGTTACTCAACCAATTATACAAACAGAAGTTAAAATAAATGTAGACAAATCCACTCATAATTCATATTCAAAGCATACTCACACCAACAATCAGATAAATAACTCAAAAACATTTGCACAAAAAACAACTCCACAAACAACACAATTTGATGATAAGCCAGCCATGTCTCTTAAAGATGCTCTGGCAAAAGCTTTGAGTGAAAATTCTCCAATAAAAGAAGAGGTTAAGGATAAGAGTGATGATTCAATAAACAAGAAACAAGAAGAAGTTAAAAGGGTATCAGTAGAAAATAATATTAAACATAAAGAAGAAGAAAAGAGAAGAAAGGAGGTGGCGGAAGATATTCTCAGAAAATTGATTGAGGAGTAATTTATGAAGAAACTACTTATTATTTTTTCATTAATAAGTTACGTTTCTCAAGTTGAGGCAATTTATATTTCTGAAGTAATGTATGACCCTTTAGGGTCTGATACTTCACGTGAATGGATAGAAATATTCAATGACACGAGTGGTGGTGTAGATATTACTTCATGGAAGTTTTTTGAAAGTAACACAAATCACAGCATTGCAAGTTATTCAGGCGGGTCAATTTTACCAGTAGGCGGTTATGCCGTCATTGTAGATAATCCGACAAAATTTCTAGAAGACAATCCAAACTATTCTGGAATTATTTACGACAGTGCCTTCTCACTTTCTAATTCTGGTGAACACGTCTCACTTAAGCAGACTTCTAGTGGTCAAGAAGTAGATGCTACTAATTATACTGTTTCTATTGGTGGTAATAATGACGGAAGTACATTATCAAAAATAGATAGTGTGTGGGTAAGAGGTAGTGCAACTCCTGGAAATACTAATCAGTTATCAGTATTAGAATATAGTACAACATCTTCGTCTGTATCGATAACAAATACTCAAGCAACAGTAGCACAGATGTCGGCTCCACTTGCAGACATAGTACTTTATCTACCTCAAGATAAAATTGTAATTGCTGGAGCAGATACAAATTTTTCAGTTTTTGGTCTAAATCATGCTGGGAAAAATATTGATAATCTTACATACACATGGGCATATGGTGATGGAGGGCAAGGGGTAGGTAGTTCAACGATATATAGATATGCTTATCCAGGGAAATATGTTGTTTCGGTAGAAGGAACAAACGGATATGTAACAGGTACTGGTCGAATGTTGGTTAGAGTTGTTACACCAGAAATTTCAATTGCAAAAATTGGCACAGGTAAATACGGAAAATATATTGATATTTCAAATTCAAATAATTACGAATTAGACTTATCTCAATGGAAACTTTCTGTTGATGGAGCAAATTTTTCATTTCCTAAAAATACTGTACTTGCTAGTAATAGTGTGACACATATATCAAGCATGGCTATGGGCTTTGCAAGTACAACTATAAGCACCAGCACAATTATTAAAATACTTTTTCCAACAATGGAAGAAGTAACTAGATATGTTATTGAGGAAAATGTAACAGAGGATAATCAAAGAATTGTTGTGCAATCCGGTCGAGAAGAAATAAATAAAGTATTATCTTCTACAAAATTAGCAGTTAATAATATTCAAAAGAAAATAAGTAGTCGTGTTATCGAAGTGTCAACAAGTACTAATAAAAATAGTATAAATTCAACATCTACTAATTTAACACATACTAAACTAGTTAAAGATACAAGATTAATTGCTTTCTTTAAATCAATATTCGGAAATAAATAATAAGTTATATTCTAAGACCTTCCGTACGTGTCACCAAACCTTTCAATGTCATCTTCGCCAAAATAATCCCCAGTTTGAACTTCAATGAGCTGAAGTACCTCATTATGATTATTTTGAAGTCGATGAAGTGATCCCATAGGAATAAATACCGATTCATTCTTTTGTAGTTCAAAAACTTTATCGTCTAATGTTACTGTTGCTATGCCACTAACAACAATCCAGTGCTCAGCACGTCTTTTATGTCTTTGAATGCTCAGTCCTCCGCTTCCTGGATAAACTGTTAATTTCTTTGCCTTATAATGTTCTTCGTCTCCAAGTACTTCATACTCTCCCCATGGTTTTTGTACTGTAGTGTGGACATCAAGCTCCGCTCTCTTGTCTTCATTTAATTTTTCAACAATTTTCTTAACCGACTCACTTTCTTTAAGGTTAAATACTAAAACAGCATCAGATGTTTCTATAACACCAATACTTTCAACTCCAAAAATAGTAACAAGTCGACTCGTACTTTCCACGTATGAATTTTTAGTTTCAAGCAAGACAGCATCTCCACGTATCACATTTCCATGTTCGTTTTTGTCGAAATGATCATGAAGTGATTTCCAAGAGCCAAGATCATTCCAAATGATAGGAGTTTCTGCAATAATTAATCTATCAGTTTTCTCAGTTATACCTTTGTCTATAGAAATTGGAATAATTGAATCATAAACATCCTTATTGATAACATTAAAACCATGGGTATTTTCTTTTAATTTTAAGAAAAAGTTACCTAATAAATTTTGTAAATTAGGCGCATACTTAGTCGCTTCACTTTCAAGAGTTTCTGGAGTACAAAAATACAAACCTGAATTCCATAGAGCTCCATCTTTTATAAGTTCAATAGCCCTTTCCTTTTCTGGTTTTTCTATAAACAAAGAGGGTTTGTATATATTTTTATTAACAATACTACCTTTTGTTATATAACCATAACCAGTATTAGGTGTGTTTGGTTTAATTCCAAAAATACAAATAGCCCCATCCAAAACAAAGGGTAGAGCGTTCATAAGTGTATTTAATAGGTGTTCATCTTCAGAAGTAATATGATCAGCAGGAGTAAACAGCATAGGAATATTACCAACTGTGTTTTTTAAAAAATATGATGCAGATAAGCAGGCGGCTAATGTGTTTTTAGCAACTGGTTCTGTGATAATTTTAGCATCAATAATGCCAAGTTTTTTTAATTGATCTCGTACCAGAAAACGATGTTCTTCGTGAGTTATGATTGTTGGAAAGGCAAACATTCCTCTATCAGAAAAACGTAAACATGTTTCTTGGAATAAACTTCTTCCCTCAATAAGAGGAATGAATTGCTTAGGACTCTTTTCTCTAGAGCGTGGCCATAATCTTGTGCCTGAACCACCAGCTAAAATAACAGGATAAATAATGTTTTTCATAGACAATTATTTTATTTTAACAGAGTTAAAATAAAATAGATACTAATACATATTTAACTAATATAACACTAACTACGCAGAGAAGAATTTGATAATTCTGTTAAGAATTCATTATATGCCATTTTAAGTCCATCCTTTAATTCAATAGTGTGCTTCCACCCGAGGTTGTGTAATTTTGTTACATCTAGTAATTTTCTTGGAGTTCCATCAGGTTTAGTTGTGTCAAAAATTATTTCACCTTCATAACCAATAACCTCACCAACTGTTTCCGCAAGTTCTTTTATAGTGACATCAACACCAGTCCCAATATTTATGTGTTGTTCTTCGCTGTAATTTTCCATCAAGAATGTACATGCATTTGCTAAGTCATCTGCATACAAAAATTCACGCATTGGTTTGCCTGTTCCCCAAATAGTTACTGTAGGGGATTTGTTTTCTTTAGCTTCATGAAATTTTCTAATCATTGCAGGAATAACATGAGAATTATTTAAATTATAAGAATCACCCTTACCATATAGATTAGTTGGCATGACAGAAATAAAATCACACCCATATTGACGACGATAAGCTTCACATAGTTTTATACCAGCAATTTTTGCTACTGCATAATATTCATTTGTAGGTTCAAGTGAACTTGTAAGAAGAACATCCTCAGTCATAGGTTGTGGTGCGAATTTTGGATAAATACACGATGAACCAAGGAAGAGTAATTTCCTCACTTTATTTTTATAGGAAGCATTAATCACATTTGATTCAATCATTAGATTTTCATATATAAAATCTGCCGGGTATTCACTATTACCAATAATGCCTCCTACTTTTGCAGCAGCAAGAAAAACATATTCTGGTTTATTTTTTTCAAAAAAAGAATCTACATCTGATTGACTAAGAAGATTAAGCTCATTTCTTTTTTTTGTAATGATATTAGTAAAACCTTTTTCTTTTAAATCTCGAACAATAGCACTACCTACCATTCCATTATGTCCTGCTATATAAATAAGAGAATTTTTATCCATAATTAAAGTTATGTTATTTTTTAAAACCACCATCAATTATGTGTTTTTCACGTTTTGCTTCTTCAAGGTCATATATCATCATTTCTGTAAGTAATTCTTTGGTGCTAATTTTTGGGGTCCAACCAAGTAATTTTTTTGCTTTAGTTGCATCCCCAAGAAGTGTTTCTACTTCCGCTGGGCGATAATATTTCTCATCAACTTTTACAACAACCTTTCCAGTTTTTTTATCTTTACCTATTTCATCAACACCTTTTCCCTCCCAAACAATATCAACTCCAATATGCTTGAAAGCTAATTCAACAAAAGTTCTAACACTGTATTGTTCTCCAGTTGCAATGACAAAATCATCAGGGGACGAATGTTGCAATATAAGCCACATAGCCTCTACGTAATCCTTTGCATGACCCCAGTCGCGTTTAGCATCTAAGTTACCAAGATAAAGTATTTCCTCTAATCCAAGTGAAATGCGCGCAACAGCACGAGTAATTTTTCTTGTTACGAATGTTTCACCACGCATTGGACTTTCATGGTTAAAAAGTATTCCATTTGAGGTAAACATACCATAACTCTCACGATAATTTTTCATAATTTGAAAACCAAAAACTTTTGCAACTCCATATGGACTACGTGGATTAAAAGGAGTAGTTTCTTTTTGTGGAGTTTCGAGAACCTCACCGAACATCTCAGAAGAAGAAGCTTGATAGATACGTGTTGTTTTTTCTAAGCCACAAATGCGAACAGCTTCTAATATTCTTAACACTCCAACAGCAACTACATCAGCAGTGTATTCAGGTATTTCAAAAGAAACTTTTACATGTGATTGCGCAGCAAGGTTATAAATTTCATCCGGCTGTATTGCTTTTATGATTTGGACCAAACTACTTGTATCAGACAGGTCACCAAAATGCATTTTGAATCGTGTGGCGGTGTGCTGGTCTTCATATATGTCATCAACTCGAGCAGTATTGAATAATGAGCTACGGCGTTTTATTCCGTGCACTTCATAGCCTTTTTCTAAAAGCAACCTTGCTAAATACGCCCCATCTTGTCCTGTTATTCCAGTTATAATTGCTTTTTTCATGATATATTCAATATATCATATTCCCTAAATCCACACTATTTATATTATCAAATCTTTGTGTAGTTTTTTTTGAGCAAGAATGTTTGCACTCAATAAAGAATCAAACGTTCCAGCATCAATCCATTTTTTATTTATTTTTCTAACATCAAGTTCTCCAAGTTTCAAATAGTGTTTAAGGATATCAGTAATCTCAAGCTCGTTTCTCTTGCTAGGTTTTAGTGATTTTGCTATTGAAATAACACGAGAATCACAAATATAAAAACCAGGAATGATATAATTACTTTTTGGTTTTTTTGGTTTTTCTTCTATCGATAAAACTTTCATATTTTTATCAAACTCAACAACACCAGAACGTTCAGGGTCTGAAACTTTTTTTGCGACTACGCGTGCACCTTTCTTAAATGAACTTATGTGTTTAGATAAATCTTCTTCAAATATATTATCTCCAAGAATCATTACAACGTCGTCATTACCTAAAAAAGTTTCCCCAATAATAAATGCTTCAGGTAGCCCTTTTGGTTTGTCTTGAACTTCATATGTAAATTTTACACCAAACTTTTTACCAGAACCAAGAAGATTCAGATATTCACCGGCCTTTTCTGGTGCTACAATAATCAAAATTTCTTTTATACCCGCTTTAATAAGTGTATTAAGTGGATAAAAAATCATTGGTCTATTATATATAGGCAAAAGTTGCTTAGATGTTACCTTGGTTAATGGACTAAGTCTTGTTCCTGCTCCGCCAGATAAAATAATTCCTTTCATATTATTCAAGTTATTTAATTACTATACCACATTTACCTACTTTTTGTTTTTCCACCACTTTTCGTTTTCTTTGTACCACTTTATGGTATTCTCTAGTCCAGTTTTTATATCAATTATTGGTTTCCAGCCAAGATCTTTTTCGATTTTGGAAAAATTAATAGCATAGCGCCTATCGTGTCCGGCCCTATCCTTTACATATTCAAAAAGACTCTCATCCTTATTCATAATCTTTAGAATAATGCGAAGAAGATCTTTATTGGTGTATTCACTATCTCCTCCAACACAATATGTTTCACCTATAATGCCTTTATGTAAAATAAAATCAATTGCTCGACAATGGTCTTCAACATGCAACCAGTCTCTTATTTGCATGCCATCGCCATAAATAGGAACTTTTTTATTATTAAGAATATTTGTAATAGCAAGCGGTATTAACTTTTCTGGAAAGTGATATTGTCCGTAATTATTTGAACAATTTGAAATAGTTATAGGTAAACCATATGTATGAAAGTAAGACCTAACTAAATGGTCTGAACTAGCTTTGGAGGCACTGTATGGACTTCTTGGGTCATATGGTGTTGTTTCAGAAAATGGCTCATCAGTATCCGATAGTTGCCCAAACACTTCATCGGTTGAAATATGATGAAAACGTTTATTCCCATTGTGTAAAGCAGATTGAAGAAGTGTATGTGTACCTACGATATTTGTTATGATAAAATCTTGTGGATTTTCTATAGACCTATCAACATGAGATTCAGCTGCAAAATGAACAACTGCGTCTACTTTTTGCATTAGACTATCAACAAGCAATCTGTCACATATAGAACCATGAACAAATGTATACCTACTATCTTTTTCAAAAATTTCTAAATTTTCTTTACAGCCAGCATAAGTTAAAGCATCAAGATTAATAATTTCATATTCAGGATATTTATTAAAAATATAATGAACAAAATTTGAGCCTATGAACCCCGCCCCACCAGTAATTAGTAGTTTCATATAATATTTATTCTACTATTATTTAAAAACAAAGTACATTTTAGTTATTAATTATAATAATGTGTTAGTATTTATATATAATAAGTTTCATATATTAAAAATGACAAATACTATACTAATAACAGGTGCTTCAGGTTTTATAGGTAGATCATTAACTGAAAGAGTGTTATCTAATTCTGATAGAACTAAAGTCATCCTTCTTTCTAGAAGTAATAATTTCGAATATCTTGGTAATTCAGAGAGAATTATTCCGGTTGTTGGGGACATAAATAATGTAGAACTTTTGGTTTATATTCTTCAAACTCACCAAGTTACTCACATATATCATTTGGCCGGAGAGGCAATTGTTTCTGAATATACAAAAAATCCAAGAACCTCGTATCTAAATACAGTTTATGGAGTAACGTCGTTACTTGAGGCAGTTAGAATTTCCAAGGTAAAAGTTCAAAAGGTTATTATAAGTACATCGTACAAAGTATATGGAAGATCCGAACCACCATACAATGAAGAAACACATTTTTTACCTGGCAATACTTACGAAACAGCAAAAGCTTGTCAGGATTTTATAGCTCAAGATTATTTTAGAAGTTTTAAAGTTCCAGTAATTATTTTTAGAACTGTTAATGTCTATGGACCAGGTGACCAAAATAGTACAAGATTAATACCGAAGTCATTTTCCCATGTTTATGATAACAAAGCACCTGTCGTCTACTCTTCTTTTAAAGATAGTTTGAGAGAGTTTATTTATATAGATGACCTAATTGATGCAATGTTGCTTTTGCAAGAAAAAGCAACTCCAGGCGATATATATTGCATAGGTGGTCAACAGCATACTATTTATGAAGTTGCGCAAAGTATATGTGAAGTGGCTGGATATGAAGGAGGTGTTGAAATTGTGGAAATGTCACACGCTTCAGAGACCAGGGAACACGCGCTTGATAGTACAAAAATAAAGAGTTTAGGTTGGGATAAAAAAACTAGCCTTAAAGATGGATTAATGAAAACAGCAGAATATTATAAGAAATTTTTTAGTAATAAATAAAGTAAGTTAAATTTTGTATTCATTATCTATTTATTGTATTATGAATACTTACATGACTAAATCCCCAAAAACAAACAAAAAAATAGTACTAGTTACAGGCGGTGCTGGATTTATAGGCTCCCACTTAATTGAAGCTCTTGTTAAAGATGTTTCATATGATGTTTATTCATTAGATAATTATTTTACTGGAAAAGAAGAAAATCACATAAAAGGGGCAACGTATATAAAAGGACACACAAAAAACATTAAAAAACATGTTACTAAAATCCCAGACATTATTTTTCATTTAGGTGAATATTCTCGAGTAGAAAAAAGTTTTGATGATTTGGATATAGTTTGGGACTATAATAAAAATGGAACATTCGCAGTGCTCGAGTTTTGTCGAATAAATAATGTAAAACTTATTTATGCTGGTTCAAGTACTAAATTTGCTGATGGCGGTATTGGTCGTGATCAAAGTCCGTATGCGTGGACAAAAGCAAGTAATACAGAACTTGTTCGTAATTACAGTCAGTGGTTTGGGCTCAAATATGCAATTACTTATTTTTATAATGTATATGGACCAAGAGAAATTTCAAAGGGATCGTATGCAACAGTTATTGGTATTTTTAAAGAGAATTTTAAAAATAAAAAATCTATAAATGTGGTAAGTCCAGGACTACAAGTTAGAAATTTTACCCATATAGATGATATTGTTAAAGGCCTTGTTCTTGTTGGGGAAAAAGGAGAAGGGGATGATTACGGACTTGGAGCTGAAGAAGGATTTAGTATTCTTGAAATAGCAAAAATGTTCGGATTAGAAATCGTTATGTTGCCAGAACGTAAAGGTAATAGAATGAATACAGTTGTGGATGTTTCTAGAGCAAAGCGCGAACTAGGTTGGAAGGCTAAAAAAAGCATTAAGAATTATATTGAAGATATTGTTAATAATAAAATATAGCTTATTTTATTAATAATCTAATTAATCTCATAAATAAGTACAAAATAAACGTTGGACGCCCAATTAGTTTTAAATGTTGACCTTCGTGTACAAATTTCATAAGAGTGTTAAATTGCTCCTCCCGAGTTCTTTTTCTAAAGTTGAGACCATTTTCTATATCATAACCATCCGTAATTGTACTATTGTGGTCATGATAAAATAATTTTTCTAAAAGTGAAATTTGATAGTAAAAGATCCACTCCTCGGCTTGTTTTATATGTCTAGAATATCTAATATGGTTTGTTGTGAGTAATTTTGTTTCTATACAATGAGTCACATCACCCTTTCCTCTCTTAAGAATTAAGCAGTCCCATATATAAGAATATTCAGCTTCTGGGGCAGGAAATTGAGTGACTGGTTTCCCATCTACATATGCACGATTTGTGATGAACCACTTTTTTCCACTATGTAGCAAAATAAGATCATGGAAGGTTTGTAGTGAATCAGGCGCTAAGTAATCATCGTCATCCAAAAATATAGTCCAATCACTACCAGAAGATGCTTTGTCCATAGCAAAATTTCTAGAATAATTTACTCCACGATTTGTATCATTTATGTGGTAGTGAATACGTGAGTCATTGATTGATGAGGCAAAACCTTGATATGTATTATCATGCGGGGAATCATTTACAATTATCATTTCCCAATCAGTGTATGTTTGGCTAAGTACCGAATTAACAGCTCTAACCAGTTTATTTGCTCTTTTGTAAGTTGGAGTTATAACAGTAAATTTCATTTTTATTTAGTATAACATTTTAGAAATGTGAAGACTGTTCTGTATTATCATGATAGTATAATAAAAAGGACTAAAATGGAAAAAGAATCACTTACATACAAAGCTTTTAAAAATAGTTCATATAGTATTGTCGGGCATCTCTGGCCTATTATTTTTACTTTATTAGTAACACCCATAATTATATTCACATTAGGGGTGAAAGAATACGGTATCTATTTGTTTATAAGTACATCAATGGGTTTACTAGGTTTGCTGGAATTTGGTTTGTCACTAGCAGTACTTAAAGATCTTTCATTTTATTTCGGGAAGAAGGATGAGGGAGCAATGATACGTTTGATACATTCAGCTAATTTGCTATTTTTTATATTAGGTTCATTTTATCTTTTAGTTTCATTGAGTATTACTTTAATAGGGACTTCTTTTTTACCTGCATCTTTTTCAGAATATGAAAAATATTCAAAACTCTTTATATTTTCTGGCGGTGCCATTTTTTTCGCAACAATAACTTCGACATATAACATAATATTACAAGCAATACAGAGATTTGATATTATAAATAAAATAAGTATTGCATCAACCACACTTTCTAGTTTAGGTATGTTGCTTGTTGTTAAGTTGGGGGGGTCTTTATTAGAAATTTTTATTACTCAACTATTAATTACTGCCATTTTTTCACTGATTGTTTTTTATAATGCAAAAAACATTTTACCGATAGCAACATTTAAGTTGCGTTGGTATAAAGAAGAAATAATTAAGTGCTACAGATTTGGAATTGTTGCATTCATAAATAATTTTGCCAGCACATCACTTAGTTCATTGGATAAATTAATAATTCCATTTTTTGCAGGGCCAAGTAATTTGACCTACTATAGTATGCCGGGGAATGTGGCAACAAGAATACCTGGTATTTCAGGTGCACTAAGTGTTGGCATGCTACCACTTACCTCTCAGTTTACTGGAAGTGACGAAATATTAAGAATGAAGACTATGTATGTTAGGACATTTCGTTTAATTACTATAATTGCAGGGGCATTAACCATAACAACAATTTCTTTTTCTTATCAGGTTTTGCAATATTGGCTTAGTTTAGATTTTGCTGAAAGGTCTTCAAGCGTTTTAGTTATTTTGGCTTTAACTAATTTTATTTTGGCACTTTTTGTACCACTCTCTAGTTTTCTTTTAGGTTTAGGTAAACTTAAATTTTTAACAATATCTTCTGTTGGTATGGCTTTATTAAATGTTGTAGCACTTGTAGTATTATTACCTTTTTTTGGAATAAAGGGAGCAGCGTGGGCATATCTTATTTCTGTGCTCCCTATTTTTTACCTATTTTATTATGTTGAAACTAGATACTTAGATCTATTAAATAGAAAAAAATATTATATAAAAATAATTTCTGGAACTATTGTTACAAGTTGTTTGGTCGGAATAATTAATAATATTTTTGTTTCACATATTATTTCTAACCTATTTACACTTCTTATAGCAGGAGGTATATCTTTTATTCTTTATATTGTTATATATAAATTTTTTGGATTTTTTGAGCAAGAAGATTGGAATGACGTAGAACGCTTTTCTTCTTTGCTGTTAAAAAGATTAAGTATAAAAAAATAAACTTATTTTTTTGATTTATTCTTTAGCCACTCACTTTTTTTAATAAGGAATTTTTGTTTAGGGTTGTAATATATTATGTCCAATATAAAATATGCGGCTTGACGAAGATAATACCACTCGTTACTCCAAGGGTTCTTAATCAGCTCATAATTTTCATCCCTTGCTTTCTGCATGGTATTTTTGTCTAGATAAGGATTCGCATCTATTTCAGATATTTTTTCTTTCCAAAATAACGGTATATCATCAAGTGTCCATTTGAGGTCTGTTCCAGTTTCTGTGTCTTTAAAACTATAGTTTTTTAAGGTTGGATTTATATTTGTCCAACCTTCTTTATAAGCGTCATACCCGTATCTTATTTTTATATTATTTTCAAAAAAACCAAGAGGAACAAAAAGAGGAGGGACTTCTTCTGGGAGAATTTCATGTCTTGCAGTTATTGTGTGAGGGTAACCATCAAAATGAGCACAAATCTCTTTTTTTGGATTTATAATTAATTGATTATGTGTAATAAAATAATTTCTAACATCTTCTGATCTAATAATTCTGCCACCACCTAATTCTTTAGAGTCGAACCAGTGTCTAAAGAGATTTTTGTTAACTATTTGAACAGCAGTGTTGTCACCATCATTACGCACTATGGTTATTGCTAAGTCATCTTCTTCTAATGTTCTAGTATCTTTTCCAAAAGTAGCATTAAAAGGGTTTTTCTTTTTTGATATATTTAGAAATTCACTAAAATGAGAATAATAAATAGAGATAAATTCATATTTATCTTTGTAAGTGTTTGCTTTTTCTATAAGTTTATCTATTGTTGATATATCATTCGTCATCATTGGGTGGTCATTGTTTGGAGAATAGAAAATCCAATCATCATCAAAAGTGTCCAATATTTCTACTGACTTTCTATAATCAGCTTGGCTGTCACTTCTTTCGTGCATAATAACCGCCTTCGGGAATAATTTTAAAATGAAAGCATCGAAGGATTCGTACTCGTCTTTGTTATCAAGTTCATAGCGTATAAGTACATGACTCCAAGGGTAAACTGCATAACTTGCTAATGAGTATTTTGCAATCTCAGTTTTTTTTGGCATTGCGTAGTTTTTGCAACCGTATCTAACAACATCGTTTATTGTAGAATGTTGACCATTTAAGGGTATATCTGTAATGTAGCTGTCGAAGTATAAAATCATTTTTGTAGTATATATCACATTATTTATTTGTTGTAATATTTTTGCAAAGTTTAGTTTTATAGACTATAATCACTTAATGAATATTTCACAAAAAAGTATAAAAAACTTAATTTTGGATGTTGATGGGGTGTTAACAACAGGACAGTTTTTGTACACTAAGGATGGTAAATTAGCTAAAGTTTTTGGCCCACATGATAATGATGGAATAAAAATGCTCAGTAAGTTTATAAATGTTTGTGCTATATCTGCCGACAAAAGAGGTTTCGATATAAGTAGAAAAAGAGTAGCAGAAGACATGGGGTTAAATTTAACACTAGTTAGTGAAGCGAGTAGGCTTTCTTGGTTGCAGGAAAATTTTGATTTAGAAGAATCTATATATATGGGGGATGGTATACATGATGCTATTATTTTTAATCACATAAGATATAGTATTGCACCAGCAAGCGCCTTTTATCTTGCCCGCAAACATGCGGACTATGTTACTCAAACAAATGCGGGGGAAGGGGCGGTAGGGGAAGCATGTTTACATATAATGGAAAAGTTTTTTGAATTACCCGAGAATATTAAAAATATACTATAAAAATTATGAAAAAAAATATTAAAATCACAAAAGACACAACATGTTGTATTTCTATTGCAATTGCTCCGGGTAACTTCGGTAGTCTTATTTTTAACAAGGTGTTCAAGTCATTGTCGATGGATTATATATATAAACCATTTCAGGTAATGCCAAAAGACTTATCGAAAGCAGTTGACGCAGTTAGAGTTCTTCATATAAAAGGTTGTGGTGTATCTATGCCTCATAAAACTGTTATAGGTAAATATTTAGACAAAGTTGATGTGGTTGCAAAAGAGATAGGGGCAATAAACACCGTAGTTAATAATGATGGTATCTTAACTGGTTACAATACTGACGTTATAGGTGTGCAAAAAGCACTGATCAGTGTATATAAAGCAAAAGGAAAAACTGCTCATATTGTTGGAGCAGGTGGAGCGGCAAGAGCAGCAATCGTAGCTCTTAAAAAAGAAGGTTGTAAAGAAATAATTTTGTCCTCACGTGATGACAAAAAATCTAAAAAAGTTTCTAGTGAGTTTAATATTACATACTGTCCAAATAATAAAACAAAAGAAATAAAAGCTAATATTTTTATTAACGCTACACCAGTTGGAATGTCACCAAATATTAATGAGATGGTTATTAATAAAGATGATATAAAAAAGTATGATGTGATAATGGATGTAGTTGTATCACCACTTAACACTAAATTAATACAGACAGCAAAAAAAGAAAAAAAGATAATTGTTCCAGGTTATGTTATGTCTTTCCATCAAGCAGCAGCTCAGTTTACACTGTATACTGGAAAAGAAGCGCCACTTAGTATGATGATGAAATACGTAAAGGAGATTATTAAACAAAAATAAATATATGAAAATAGGAGATAATAAATATAAAGTTTGTATATTGGCAGCGGGTGTTGATCCAAAAGAAAGTCACTTCACTGATTCAATCAACAGAGGAATTTTACCAGTTAATAATAAGGCGGTTATTTCTTATATTATCGAAAAGTTTCCTGAAGATACCGAAATAATAATAGCAGTTGGGCATAAAAAGGATACAGTTGTTGACTATCTCACACTTGCATATCCAGATAGAAAGTTTACTTTTGTTGAAGTTGATAAATATAGTGGACCAGGCAGTGGACCAGGTTACTCACTTTTGGCTTGTAAGAAACATTTACAATCACCTTTTATTTTTTGTACAGCGGACACAATAGTTCTTGAGGATATTCCAGAGATTGATGAAAACTGGTTAGGTATTGCACCAGTTCATGAAACAGAACAATATTGTACTGTTAAAATAAAAAATAATCTTGTATGCCAACTAGATACTAAAGTTAAAACCGATAATAAATTTGCTTTTATTGGATTGGCAGGAATTCGTGATTATAAAGACTTTTTCTTAGCCTTGGAGCAAAGTAATGAAATAAAAGCAAACGAGCTTCAAATGACAGATGGTTTCAAGGGGCTTATTGAAAAGAAGCTGGTCCCAATTGGTTTCACTTGGTTTGATACAGGGTCTAAGGATAACTATATAGAAACAAATATTAATTTCTCAGGGGGAGGGCACAAGTTTGATTTCAGTAAAGATGATGAATTCCTTTATTTTGTTAACGGTAGAGTTATTAAGTTTTTTGCTGACAAAACAGTAACAGAAAAAAGAAATCACAGAGCAAACAATGCCCTATCAGGTATTTCCCCAGAAATAGAAGGGCATAGAAATCATTTTTATTCATACAAAATGGTTGATGGGCAAACTGTATATAGTGCACTTAATCAAAAAGTCGCAGGAGAATTTTTGGAGTGGGCAAAAACATACTTATGGAAAAATACAAAATTATCTGAAAAAGAAAAAGATGATTTTAGTAAAGCTTGTCTAGATTTTTATAAAACAAAAACAGAAAAGCGTCTTAAAATGTATGCCGATAAAGCAAACACAGAAGAAGAAAGTCGTTTTGTTAATGGGGTAGAAGTCCCAACAACAAAAGAATTATTAGCAAAAATTGATTGGGATTACATTGCAGGCGGGACACCATCAAATTTTCACGGTGATTTGCAATTTGATAATATTTTAATTTCAAAAAATAAATCATCAGAAAAGGATAAATTCTTACTTCTTGATTGGAGGCATGAGTTCGGTGGATTGGTTCATGTAGGTGACTTATATTATGATCTTGCAAAACTATACGGTGGAACAATACTATCTTACCCATTGATTAAGGACGGCATGTTTTCAGCAAGTGTTTCTGGGGACCATGCGTATTATGATTATTTTGTAAAAAGTGATTTATTAGAAGTAAAAGAACATTACGAGCAGTTTTTGCTAGATAATAATTATGATTTAAGAAAGATTAAGATTATTACTTCATTGATTTTCTTAAATATGGCACCACTTCATAATGCGCCGTTTGATAATTTGTTACACGGTCTCGGAAGAAGTATGCTTCATAAATCATTGAAGGTGTGATAAAATATCACAATTATGATTTCACTTAAAAACAGCACAAATTCTATATCAATTGCACTTGGTCCGATGAGTCCGGAGATTGTTGAGGCAACTTTTAGATATTCCCATTTTCATCGTAAGCCATTAATGCTTATTGCTTCAAAAAATCAAATTGATTACAAAGGTGGTTATGTAAACAACTGGACCACTAAAGAATATATGGAATTTGTGGTGGATATGAAAAAACATAACCCTCTTGCCAAAGTTAAGATTTGTCGAGATCATTGTGGTCCTGGTTTTAATGGTGACTTTGACTTAGACGATACTTACAAAACCATTGAAGATGACATAAAAAATGGTTTTGATCTCATCCATATAGACTTTTGTCACTTTAAAGGAACTAATAGTGAAAGATTAGAGGCAACTAAGAAGGCGATACTACATTGTTTAGAATTAAATCCAAAAATCGAGCTTGAGATTGGTACTGATGAAAACACTGGGACAAATTACAGCTTACCTAACTTGGCAGAATGGGAGAGGGAAATAGATTTCTTTAAGAGTTTTTGTAATCCAGAGTTTTACGTTGTGCAAACTGGAACTGTGATTAAGGAGATTAATCAAGCGGGCTCATTTAATAAGCCTTTTGTTGAAAAGGTTGCGAAGATGTTGCAAAGCAAAGGACTTAAGTTAAAGGAACACAATGCAGATTATCTTCCAAAGGATGATATAAATATGAGAAGAGGTATAGTTGATGCTCTTAATATTGCTCCACAATTAGGCGTTATTCAAACACAAATCGTTCTCACAAAGTGCCTTGTTTACGGAATACCAGTTGATGATTTTCTAGAAGAAGTTTATCAAGGAGGTAAGTGGAAAAAGTGGATGAATAAAAATACAGCAGAAAATAAAATGTTATGTTCAGTAATCGCAGGACATTATCATTTTGGAAAGCCAGCATATTTAGCGCTTATTAATGAACTTTCTAAGCGTGAAGATATAAAGGAAACAATTATTAATACTATATCAGATGTAATTAATCACTATGTACAAGAGTAAACCATTCAAAGAAGTTACAAAGCCATGGGGAAAGGAAGTTTGGCTTGAGTTAAATGACCATTATTGTTATAAGCGTATTTATATAAACGCAGGAACACGTACAAGTTATCAGTATCATAATAAAAAAATTGAAACTAACTTTATTATTGCTGGAGAAGCAGAAGTTTGGCTTGAAAATGACAATGGTGTTGTGGAGAAATTCCAGATGACAGCAGGAGACTTTTTCAATGTTGCGCCACCTAAGAAGCATCGTGTTATTGCTATTACTGACATTATTCTTCAGGAGGTTTCTACCCCTGAGGTTGATGATGTGGTACGTTTAGAAGATGATACCCAAAGACCAGATGGAAAAATCGAAAGTGAGCACGCAGTAGTTGATTCTGTTAGAGAGGAGTAGTATCAAAAATTTAGATGAGTAGTTTAAAGTATAAAGTTTTAATTCCAACATCAGGGACTGGTTCACGGTTAGGAGAAATTACAAAGACAGTAAATAAATCACTAGTTCCGTTAAATGGTAGAGCAACTATTTGTTATCTTTTAGACTCTTATCCATTTAATATCCCGATAGTTATAACTTTAGGATATTTAGGGCAATCCGTTAAAGACTTTCTTGAAAAAGAATATCCTGAAAGAATTTTTGAATTTGTTTGGGTTGATAAATACGAAGGAGAGGGGAGTAGTCTTGGGTATTCTATGTTAAAGGCAAAAGACAATTTGCAGTGCCCGTTTATATTTCATGCATGTGATGGTATTTTTGTTGAGAAAATTCCAGAACCTGATCACAATTGGATTGGTGGGTATGTTGAGGATTGGAATGTTAGTAAATTACCACTTGAACACTATAGAACTCACTCAATAAAGAACAATAGAATACTTCACTTTAACGAAAGAGGTATTTTAGGATTTGATTCAATTCATATAGGATTAGATGGTATTTTTGATTATAAAATGTATTGGGAAATCTTGGAACAAATTTATAAAAATAATCCAAACGATTCTCAAATTTCAGATGTGCCAATTTTAGATGAAATGATTAAAAGAGGGGCAGATTTCACATGGGTGCCATATTCTGTTTGGCTTGATACTGGAAATTTAGATGCACTAGATGCCACTCTTCTATACCTGTCTAATTTAAAAAAATAAGCTTATTTATTTTTTTTAATAATGTTAGCAATTTTTTTGCCAGTAGTTACACTGCTTAATATTTTCCCACTTAATATTGAAAAACACCCAAAGCCGTGTTCAACAAGGTCAACAACTCTAGAATCATCATGTTCACGATACGCCTCTACACCACGATGCACTATTCTTGATTCGGTGACAACAGCATCTTTTAGTATTGGTAAGAATTTTTGACTCTCTTTAATAATTGATTCTTGATTCGACAATCTCTTCCAATCCTTTTTAATTAAGCCATTTTTGGGCACATATCGATCAAGTATTGATTCTGTAACATGATAGAGAGTGAATTCGTTTTTGTTTCCAGTCGGCACAAGTGTAGTAAAAGGTCCATCAATAATAGTTATTGATACAGGAGGAATATTTAATTTAACAATAAGAACTTCCGCTAAATCAACTCTAATTGGTCTCTGTTCAAATGAAAGCCAGTCAATAACTCGATTAATATTGGCATATGTTGCGTTTATAACATAATCAAAACCCTTTTTATTTAAAGTCCTGTTATTTTTTGTGTAAGTAATTGTTTTTGTCCCGTCCTTTTCTAGGGAAATATTTGTTATAAGTGACTCATTAGAAACTTTTATTGTAGATTCTTTTTCAATTCTTTTTTTAACTATGTTAGTTAACTTTTCATAATTATATCCTGGTTCTGGAACCCTAACACATAATGAAATTTCTTTTTTAGATAATATTGAGGCTGGCAGCAATTCTTTATCGTAAACAAGATTGTGTTTTCTACAAAACACCATGAAGTCTTTGGCTGAAATATGTGAATCCTTTTTTGATATACCGTAATAGGTTGGGTAAGTTGTTACAATTGCCCCCTTATATACTTTTTCGAAATCTTCATTTGAGTTCTGAATATCAATCACAGTTTCACTGCTTCTTGGATAATGATAGCCACGATGATGTCTGAAACAGTTCGCATATGTTCCTTCTTGCATAAGATCTGAGTTCTTCTCAAAAATTGTTACTGAACAAAACTTTGCAAGTTCTAGTGCAGCACTTGTTCCAAAAATACCTCCACCAATAATGGCCACAGAAGGCATGTCTAATTTTTTTGGTACAGATTTTTCTGCTATAGAAACAATGCGTTTGCCAGTGGTTGCGTTTGCAACAATTTCCTTTTTACCAAGTAAGTTAAGGACAAAATGATGTAACTCTTCATGTAGAAGATCAATTTTTGGATCACAGATGTATTTCTTAGTAGTTTCTCCCTTTTTATGTGTGATAATGTTTGAAACAAAGTCTGCTTTTATGGTGTAGTCCTCGTAGCTGAATTCCAATTCTCTTATTTTTTTATCCCCGTGACACCCTAGAGTAAAGTGCGCATCATTATTATCATTGTAGCGTACATCTACCAAAGTTAATCGATCATCTTTTTTACCAGAAATAGTTTTTGGTATTATTTCCCAAAGTGAGTCAACTACGTCAAACATGTGCAAAAATTCAAGCGACGGTTCCCGCCCCTGATCTAATGATAATGGATTAATAAATGACCCTTTAATTTTTTTCGGCATTCCCTTTTTACCGATAATAGATTTTAGTTTTTTTGTAACTGGGTGATGTCGAAAAATATGACCAACAGCAAGAACTCTGTTGTACTTTTTAGCGAGTAGTTCAAGTTTTTCGGCATCTTTTTCATTTGTTGCTATTGGTTTTTCAACAAAAACATTTACATAAGGTAAGCATTTTTTAATAAGCTCAAAATGTGTCTCAGGCGGAGTTACAATATCCACAGCGTCAACACTTTTAAGAAGTGAAGGGGTTATCTTTTCATATGTTTTTACTCCAAACTCTTTCTCAATTTTTTCACGGTCTTCCTTATTTCTTACAACAATGCCATCAAGTACAATTAGCCCCTTGGTATCAAGTTCTTTAAGAACACGAAAATGATTCTTACCAAAACGCCCATTACCTATAAGGATAATTTTGGGAATCTTCTTGTTTTGTGAAGATTTAGAGTTATTCATCGTTATAGTATATAATATCGCTAAGGTATTTAATAATCTAGACAAAAATATTTAATTTAGTGTTAAATAGAATTGATAGACTATTTTTAAACTACAGATAATAATATGATTAAAAGTATATTACGCTACATAAGAATTTTTTTATTCAAAGTAAGGGGTCAAGTTCTTAGGAAGATTGTGTATTTTTTTGGATTAAGACCAGCGAGCTACCCTTATATAACTGGAGATGGATTTAGAAAAATGGCTGATCATATATATGATGAACTAAAGAAGTGTAGTCCCACTGATATAAATAATGGAGATATAGTATTTGTAAATTCATCAATGTTAAATGAATATTTTGAAGAGATACATACACATATAAAAAATAAATATATTCTTATTTCTCATAACAGTGATCAAAATATAAAAGAAGAACAATTAGAATATATAGATTCAAAGATAATTAAATGGTATGCGCAAAACGTAATGGTTAAACATGAAAAATTAATACCAATTCCATTTGGCTTAGATAATTTACTTAGATTCCACACTGGAATGCCAACTATATTCAACAAGTATTCAAAAAAAGAAAAGATTAATAGGAAAAATAGAATAATTTTTGGATTTTCGATAAATACTAACCCTAAAGAAAGACAACCATTTTATGATTTTTTATCAAATTCAAAGATTGCTGATAAATTGCCATGGACACAAAGTCCAATTGAATATTTTGATATAATTACCAATTATAAATTTATCGCTGCTCCAGATGGTAATGGTCATGATGACCCAAGAAGGTGGGAATCTATGTATATAAAAATAGTACCAATTGTTAAAAATTCTGTAGCAATGGACTACTTTTTGTCCTTAGGGCTACCTTTGTGGGTGGTAGATAATTGGAATGAAATAGAAAAATATAGTGAAAATGAACTTAGTATCAAATATGATGATATAATTAATAACTCAAGTAGGGAGGCGTTACAAATGAAATTTTGGTTAGACATGATTATCAAGGAAAAAGAAAAAGTAAAAGATATTATTTAATTTAAATATGAGCACACCACTTAGTTTTGAGAGGGTAATAAAGAATAAAATAAAAAACATAATAGCATCTTTTGGCTATGAAATTTCTCGATTACCAATGGATGAAATATCTGATAAAACAGTTTCCAAAAAAATTGGTAAGTACAATTTATACATGAGGGAAGATCACAAATTGCCAATTTTTTTGAAACATCTACCTTATTATTCCAAAAACTTACCTCGTTTAGCTTTTGAATTGAAAAAGAAATATAATAATCTTGGAATGATTGATGTCGGTGCAAATATCGGAGATACAGTAGCCTTGGTTAAAAGTGAGTGTGATATTCCAATTTATTGCATAGATGGCGATGGAGATTTTTTTGAATTGTTAGAAAAAAACATAAAGCAATTTAAAGATGTTAAAGTTTATAAGCAGTTACTTGGAGAAAAAAAAGAAGTAATTAAAGCTGTACTTACAAAAAACATTGAAACTGCTCGTATACAGCATGGTAAATCTGGTAACGATACAACGTCAGTATCAATAATTCCGCTAGATAAACTAGTTGAAGAAAATAAAGAAATCGGTAGCTCTAAATTATTAAAGATTGACACTGATGGTTATGATATGAAAATAATCAGAGGTTCTTTTGAATATATAAAAAACACCAAGCCAGTTATTTTTTTGGAGTACGACCCATTGTTTTTTATGGAGCAAGGGGAAATCGGAGTTGATACACTATTACAGTTAGAAGATTTGGGATATGGTGACATTGTATTTTATGATAATTTAGGTAAATTAATTCTTTCAACTAACTTATCTAATCATCTTATTTTAAGACAGTTAAATAATTACATTGATCAAAGTTCAAGAACTCCATTCCCATATTACGATATCGCAATATTCCATTCAGAAGATAAAGATATTGCAAAAAGTTTTATTGAGAGTGAGATGAGTTTTTTCTACAGTAATGACAATTACTCAAAATAATAAAATATATAAGTATGGAAATGTATCCAAAAAATGATTTATACGAGGTTTATAAAAATAATTTTGATGATGCTATTTCTTTACATAGACCAGTAGATGTTACAAAGAAAAGAACTCTAGAAGTAATGAATCTTGCCATAAATTGTTGTGAACATTGGGGCGCATCATTGGATGTAGGTGGAGGAACAGGGCACTACACTATTCCGTTACTCCATAAATTCAAGAAATCAGTAGTTGTGGAGGTGCAAAATCTTCCAGATCATGAATTTTTAAAAAATAAGTATTCAAATTTTGAATACTATAATGATTTTATTGAAAATATAGATTTTAAAGAAAAATTCGATTTTATTTTATTAGTTGATATTTTTGAACATATTGTTGACGTTAATAGTTTTATTAAGCAGGTTAGCGAACTACAAAATAAGGGAGGTGTGGTTTATATTTTGACCCCAAACCCATTATTTTGTGGACCAGCAGAACAGTCAGATATTTACTACACTAGACATGAGAACGGTCATCAGAAGCACTATTTAGCAGATGAAATAATAAAAATAATGAAGGGGTGTGACTATGAAATAATTTACACATCATACGAAGAAAGTCTGCTTAGACAATTCCCTAGAGAGAAAATTCAAAGTATCTCAAGGAATGATAAAGTGTTAAGTGAAAGATTTTATATCTACAGAAAAGTTATTTCACCAGTGGTTAATTTTGTATGCTCGCTCTTGTCACCATTTGTAGAATCTTATACATACAAAAGTGAGATAAAGCATAAAGACAATAAAGAAAACACTCGAGCTGTTGCCTATATTTTTAAAAAAATAGTATAGTTATTTTTATGAATAATAAATTATCAATAATAATACCGTGCTACAACTGTTCAGATACACTAATTGATTCCGTCGAGTCTTGTTATTCTGGAGAAAGTTTAGAAAATTTTGAAATAGTAATGGTCGATGATGGGTCAACTGATAATACTATAGAGGTGATGAAAAAGCTTGCGAGTAAGTATAAAGAAATAAGTTTATTTTTTCATGAAGTAAACAAAGGAGGAGGTGCAGCAAGAAATACAGGTATAAAAAATTCTAAAGGAGAAATAATTTTTTGTTTAGACAGTGATAATATTCTTGATCCTGGTTCTTTAAATAAAATGATAAATTATTTATTAGAAAAAAAAGTAGATGGAGTTGCTTTTGGTGAAAGAAGATTTTTTCACTCAAGTAATAGAAATAAGTTTACTTCGACATTTTATTCTATTTTGGAAAAACCAATAATCATAGATAATTTTTTTGATGACAGCGGTATTCTTTTGGATAATTTTCTTTTTACCAAAGAATCTTTCTTGAAAACAGAGGGGTATCCAGAGCATCACGGTTTCGACACACAGAGTTTTGAAATGAGATATACTTCATCTGGCAATATTTTACACATATGCCCTGGAGTATTTTTTTATCATAGACAAAATCATAATAAGCCGTCATATTTTGAAAGAGAGTTTAATAAAGGTAATTTTTCAGTAAATTATTATTTTGCAATTGAGGATATATGGTTTTTGTTTTCTAAATATGCAAAAAAAGAAATTATCTCATATGATATCTTTAATAATTCTAGTTTTTCTGAGAATATTGTAATTCTATTACAGAAATTGTACAAAGATAAAAAGCTATTCATTTCTCAGGGTTTAAATGAAAGTATAGATGTTGGCGAATATTCAAAGTATGATGAGTTCATTACAAATTATAAGAAAAAAAACTATTCTAATGCATTTGAAGTCTGTAAAGGGCTACTACAATCCGGAGTTAGTTCAAAAATCATTTACTTTGGTATAATAAGAGCTGGTGTCGGGTTAACAGGGGAAGCTTCAAATTCTATAGAAAAACAAACAAATATTGTTATTAAAGGATTAGTTACAAAACCAGAAGTGCTCAATAAGTGGTACCACAGAAATCTATTTACACTTAAATTAATACAACTTATTAAAAAAATATGAAACAACTAAGGAAAATATTATCTAACTATTCAATTCTTGTAACAATTTACCATTTTGCAAAGAAAGTAAAAAGATACCCATCTTTTTTTAAGGAGTATTTTATATTTGGAAGACTATTAAAAAATGACGCAAGATTTACTTTGCGTTTCTATAATTTATTCCCTTGTTTATTGGATAACACTCCTAAAACTGGTTTTGAACCGCATTATCTTTATCATCCAGCATGGGCAGCAAGAGTGGTAAAAAAAATTAATCCTGAGAAACATATAGATATATCTTCCACTGTAAGTTTTAGTACTATGTTGTCTGCATTTATTCCTGTGGATTTTTATGATTATCGTCCCGCAGATATAAATTTCGATAATCTAAATTGCAAAAGGGGGGATTTAATGAATTTGCCTTTTAACGATAACAGTGTTTCGTCACTTTCTTGTATGCATACCGTAGAACATATTGGTCTTGGTAGATATGGAGATAAGTTAGACTCTGTGGGTGATTTAAAAGCTGCAAAGGAATTAATTAGAGTGTTAGAAGTTGGCGGGTCACTTGTATTTGTGGTTCCAGTTGGTAAATCAAAAATTGAGTTTAATGCGCATAGAATTTATTCTTACGAGCAGGTAATCGATATGTTCCCTAATATGCAGTTAAAGGAGTTTTCTTTAGTTCCTGATGATTATAAAAAATTTGGTCTAATTTCTAACGCAGATAAAGAGATGGTTAAAGATCAAAATTGGGGGTGTGGATGTTTTTGGTTTGTCAAAAAATAGTTTTAGATTAAATCCGCCCATAGTAATTTATATTATCTGTCTATTTATTTGAAATATGGTTTTTTTAATGTATTTGATATAATACTCTTAGAAAATAACTATAAAATATATGAATCAATATAAAGTTCCGATACTGATATTACTATTTAACAGACCAGATACAACCCAGGAAGTTTTTGATCAGGTTAAAAAAATGAGACCACTTAAGCTTTTTATTGCTGCAGACGGGGCTAGAGAAAACGTAAAAGGGGAAAAAGAGAGATGTGAAGAAGCAAAAAAAATAGTTAATCAAATTGATTGGCCGTGTGAAGTAAAGACATTGTTTCAAGATAAAAATCTTGGCATGTTATATGGTCCAGCAAAAGCAATCGACTGGTTCTTTGAAAATGTCGAAGAGGGAATTATTCTTGAACATGATTGTGTTCCAAGCCCATCATTTTTTACTTTTGTAGAAAATCTGTTGGAAAAGTATCGCGATGACGAGAGAGTTATGCACATAAGTGGAAATAATTTCCAAGAAGGTAGAGTTGTTGGTGATGGTAGTTATTATTTTTCAAAGTTTAATCATGTGTGGGGTTGGGCAACGTGGAGAAGAGCATGGAAACATTTTGATGCTGAAATGAAGAATTACAATTTATCTAAAAAGAATAATAGTATTCGTGGTGTTTGGCCAGAAAAAAACAAAGCAAAGGTATTTGGAAAAATATTCGATAATATAATGAATAGTAAATTAGTTGCTTGGGATTATGTTTGGACATATTCATTGTGGATGCAAGGAGGGCTTGCAATATTACCTAATGTAAATCTGGTATCAAATATTGGTTATGGACCACTTGCAACACACACTAACAAAAAAGATGCTTTGATGTGTTTAGAGACGGGTGAGATAAAGGACATTATTCATCCCGTGTTAGTTGTTCAAGATTATGACGCGGATGACAGATCATTTAAGAAGATATATTATTCAAGTTTTTATAAGAAAGTAAAATATCGTTTGGAAAATATTTACACTAAAATATGGGCAAAATAAAATATTACCTTAATTTGTTTTTGAGAGATAAGAAGGGTTTTAAATTTCAAGTTTGGATGGTTTATAACAGATATAAAATTAACTCAATAAAATTCTTCTTTAACAAGATTGCAAACATTAAGAATATTTTTTTTACAATTCATTCTCGTCCAGTATATGCAAAAGAAATAAATACGTGGACAGATAAACTTATTGAATGTCCTCGTACAGCTATTATAATTCAGGGCCCACTTGTAGATGATTATAATTTTACATTAGAGACGGTAAAGTTATATAAAAAGCATTTTGCAAATACAGAAATAATTATCTCTACATGGGATAATGCTAGCAAGAGATTAATTCATAATTTAGAAAAAGAAGGTGCTTTCATAGTTCTCAATAAAAAGCCTGAAATTGCTGGAATCGGTAATATTAACATGCAATTAGTGACAACAATGGGTGGACTAGTTAAAGCAAAAGAACTCGGTATTGAGTATGTTTATAAAACAAGAAGTGACCAGAGGATGTATGCTATCAATATTAATGAATATCTTATTAATTTAATTAATTTTTTCCCAGTAAAAAATGGATTTTCACAGAAAAAAAGAATTATTTCTTCAGGTTTTGGTTCGCTAAAATATGTACCCTATTTATTATCTGACGTTTGGGTTTTTGGTAATATAGATGATATGATTTGTTATTGGGGGTTGGAGTATGAAAAAAGGGATAATCTTGAAGCGTCGATTCGTTCAGTTCGTGATCTTGTTGATGCGAATATTTGTGAGAACAGAATCTGTTCAGAATTTCTTAAAAAAATAGGTCGAGTAAATACTGGGACAGTCGATGACTGGTGGTGTGCACTAGCAGATCATTTTATTATCGTGGATACAAATAGTCTTGATTTGTTTTTCTATAAATACGATTTTTATAAAGAATATAGGCACTTAATATATAGCGGTAACAGTAATAATAAATTATTGGACTTTAAAGAATGGTTTAATTTATTTAGTAATTTAAAAAACAAAAAAGGTGCACCGAAGAACAACTTAGATATATCTAGGTTAGATAACATTAAAGAAGAGAGTGAATAAATATTATGAATATAGAAAATATAAAAAGCCCAATAACTGGATTAGACAATGTGAAATGCATTAAAAGCGTTTTAACTAAAAACATAATTACAGATTATAAAAAAGTGTTTAACATCGACACAGAAAAATATTTTTCTAATACGAAAGAAATATATTTTTATAAATGTTTAGATAGTGGTTATCAGTTTTATACCCCATTTGATACTGCGGGGGACGATTTTTTTTATGAAAAATTAGAAAAATTCGATTGGTATTATATGAAATATAAATGGGAAAATTTTATTGCCGAAAAATATATTAAGGATGGCGACAGAGTTCTTGAAGTTGGTTGTGCAAGAGGTGATTTCTTGAAAAGAATTAGTTCTAAGAAAAATGTCTCCGTTGAAGGTTTGGAATTAAATAGTGCTGCAGCAAAAAAAGCAGAAGAGCAAGGTGTCACAGCCCATGTAGAATTTATTGAAGATTTTAGTAAAAATAATCAAGACAAATATGATGTTATATGCACATTCCAAGTTTTGGAACATATATCAAACCCAAAATCTTTCATAGACTCATGTCTAAGTGCTTTAAAGAAAGGTGGGTTACTTATTATTGGTGTTCCTAATAATGATTCTTTTATCTCAAAAGATGCTAATCCATTGTTGGATATGCCACCTCACCATATGGGTATATATCATGAAGATACATTTAAAAAATTTGAGAAGCATTTTCCTTTACAATTAGAAAGATTAGAAATTGAGCCATTGCAAAAGTATCATGTAGGTTATTATGTCTACATTCTCATTGGTCAATATTTAACAAAATTTGGTATATTGGGGAAAGTGATTAATAAGATTGCTTTTATTATAATGTATCCAGTGCTTAGAGTATTTTCAAAAATGATTAAAGGTCATACAATGGTTGCTATATATAGAAAAGTATGAATATAAGCTTCGTCATGCCGGCATACAATGCTGAGAAAACAATTAAAGAATCACTTGATTCAATACTAATTGATAATTTTGAAGTTGGAGATGAGATTATTATTATAAATGATTGTTCTTCTGATAATACAAGAGAGATTATTGAAGAATTCGCAAAAAATCATGATTCGGTAAGTGTCATAAGTAATCAAGAAAATAAAGGTTGTCCAGCGTCAAGGAATGTTGGCATAAAAGAAGCAAAAAATGAGCTAATTTTTAATTTAGATTCAGATAATGTTTTAGCACCTCATTCAATAAAAGTTTTAAAAGAGTCTTTGATAGAAAATAATGCTGATGTTGCATCCTTTGCCGAGTATCATTATTTTAAAGATATAAATAAAAAAATTACTCACAAATGGATTTGTAAAAGTGGCATATTTACACTAGCTGATTTATTTTCTGGAATATTTAATCCAGCACCAGGTGGTAACTTTCTTTATAAAAAATCAACCTGGGAGAAAGTTGATGGTTATTGGGAATATGGAAAAGGTCTTCATGAGGCATGGGGGTATGGGTTTAAGTTACTTGTAAATGGTGCTGTATTTTTTGTCGCCCCACATACATTTTATTTTCATAGATATTCTCACGACTCGCTATTTGTTCGTGAAAATAAAATAAACAACGAGAGTATAAAAATCACGAATAAATTTATCGAAGGTAATTTAGATATTTTTGATGATTATTCTTTGAAATGTATAAAAGATAATCCAGATTGGTATAATAATTTAGAAAAGGTACCTCTTAAGATGAAAAATAAAGAAAAGGGGATAAATGGAAAAATGGTTTATACTTCAAAAATTAAGCAAGCAGTATATCGTGTTAAAAAATTGTTAATATAATGAAAAATTTATTAAAAAAAATTACAAGAATATCGTTATTTATATTTGTATTTAAAGATTATTTTCTATACATAAAAAAGGCAATAAATAGTACACAAAAAAATAGATTCTCACTATCAATATTTGATATATATCCATGTATAAAAGATAAAACAATGCAAACTAGTTTTGATAGACATTATGTTTATCATACGTCATGGGCAGCAAGAAAGGTTAAGGAAATAAACCCTGCATTTCACACAGATATTTCATCATCACTCTATTTTTCAGGGATTGTTTCGGCTTTTGTGTCGGTACATTTTTATGATTATAGACCTGCAAATCTAAAGTTGTCTCAGTTAGATAGTAAGTCCTGTAATTTAATCAATTTACATTTTGAAGATAATTCAATCTCATCTTTATCATGTATGCACACTGTTGAACATATAGGATTAGGAAGATATGGAGATAAAATAGACCCAGATGGGGATATAAAAGCTTGCAGGGAATTATCTAGAGTATTAAATCAAAACGGAACACTTATATTTGTGGTACCTGTAGGAAAACCAAAAATAGAATTCAATGCCCACAGAATTTATTCTTACGAACAGGTAATTGAATTATTTCCTGAGTTAAAATTAGTAGAATTCACTATAATTACAGACAAGATAGAACAAGGTGATTTTATTGAAAATGTAGACCCTAAAATAGTACAATCACAAAATTATGCATGTGGGTGTTTTGTATTTAAAAAATAAAATGATTATAACTAAATTAAAAGGGGGCTTGGGAAATCAAATGTTTCAATACGCAGTAGGTCGTTCATTTGGCGTTAAATATAATGATGAGACAAAAATCGATATTACTGGCTACGATGACCCGCGATATGTGCTGGCGAATACTCCAAGAACTTACAGAATGTATAGCTTTAATCTTAAGTGTGATATTGCAAATAATGAGGAAATTATAAAAAATAAGTACCCATTTGGAATTTTTTCAAAAGCTCTTAGATTTATTAATTATAGGGTTTTTAAAAATGGTTCAATTGTTGATTATAAACCAACATATTTTAAAAATAAGCATACTTATATTGATGGTTATTTTCAGTCAGAGAAGAATTTTATAAATGTTAAAGAAGAAATAAGAAAAGAATTTAAAATTAAAAAGGAGTTGGAAACAGAGGTGTTTGTATCAGAAAAGAGTAAAATTGATACAAATAATAGTGTGTCAGTTCATATTAGAAGAGGGGATTATGTTAATGAAAAAAATACAAATGCCTATCACGGCACCACTCCACATGAATATTATATAAAAGCAATCGAAACAATTAATTCAAAAGTTAAAAATCCAATATTTTATTTTTTTTCTGATGATATTGATTGGGTAAAAAAAGAATTTGGTGCAGAAGACAATTATGTATTTATTTCAAATCCAAAATTACAAGATTTCGAAGAGCTTATGTTAATGTCTTATTGTTCCCATAATATAATCGCCAACTCATCTTTTTCTTGGTGGGGGGCATGGCTTAATGATAATCCTAATAAGATAGTAATTGCACCCAAAAAATGGGTAAATGTAGAACCTAATCCTCATCCAAATATACTTCCAGAAACATGGTTAACTATTTAATTTACTTAAATATTTTCTACTGTTTTATAATAAAAAATATTTAATATTTATGTCAATGATGTAGTGTATTAAATGCATGATACACTATTTAGATTAAATTTAATTATCAAATATACATATGCAAAGTATTATTAAGAAAATAGTTTTAGGTTGTCTATTTATTATTCCTTTTGTAGCTATACATGTTGCTGATTCAGGAATATTAGACATTCTAAGTTGGGGTCAAGGGAATAGTGGCCTATTCTTTCCATTTATTTCTGGCAAAAATCTCATATTTCGTATTTTAGTTGAAATTGCTTTTGCGGGATGGGTAGCTCTCGCTATTAGAGACACAAATTATCGTATTAATTTTAAGAAATCTCCGCTCATAATGGCCTACACGGCATTCATAGTAGTTCTATTTTTTGCTGCTATTTTTGGCGTTGATAGAGAAAGAAGTATTTGGAGTAACTTTGAGCGTATGGAGGGATTTGTTGGGCATATACATTTATTTGCATATTTCTTTGTACTTACAGCAATGTTACCTACACTTAAAGATTGGCAAAAGATGTGGAAGTATTTTATAGCATCAAACATTATTGTTCTCGTTTACGCATATGGGCAGTTAATGGGGGCATCTGGTACTTTTTTTGCTGAAACTTTCCCGAAAATGGCAGCTTGGTTTTCTCCACGTTTTCCTATTCATATGAGTGGAAATCGTCTAGATGCAACTATTGGTAACTCAGCATACTTCGCTGTCTTTTGTTTAATGTTTATATTTATCTTGGCACTTCTGTGGTCACAAAGAACAAGTAATAAAAAATCATGGTTCTACCCGTCATTAATTGTTCTTAACCTAGTTGGACTCTTTTATTCAGGTACTCGCGGGACAATGATTGGTATTATTATAGGAGGTTTTGTTACTTTAGGTATTATTGCTTTACAAGAAAAAGGTAAAGCACGAAGTGCATTTATTGGTTCTATGGTTGTTGCTGTATTACTTGTAGTATCATTGTTTACTTTTAAAAATACACAATTTGTTCAGTCTTCACCAACACTTTCTCGTCTAGCTAGTATTTCCATTGCTGATGCCGGTAGTAGTCGTATTTCAATGTGGAAAATAAGTTATGAAGCGTGGCTAGAGAGACCGTTACTTGGTTATGGGCAAGATAACTTCAGTCATGTTTTTGCACGCAAGTTCATGCCTGAGAAAATGTGTAATCTTGAACCTTGGTACGATCGTTCCCACGATGTATTCTTCGATTGGTTAGTGGCAGCTGGAGCTCTCGGTCTTATTACATACCTTTCTTTATATGCCGTTGCATTATGGATGATATGGCGTAAAGAGAATAATGTTCCACTTCGTGAAAAAGCAATTATTACAGGAGCAATCGTTGGTTATTTTATTCACAATATATTTGTGTTCGATAATTTAACAAGCTATATATTATTCTTTGCTCTATTGGCATATATAGTTGTACGAACTGGTGGAGATAAAATTCACACCCACGGGAAATCATATGCAGATGAAGAGCAAATGAATCTTATCTGGCTTCCTGTTATTGGAGTATTGTTATGTATTACACAATATTATATTAACTATCGTCCACTTCTTGTTAACCGTCTTGTTATTGAAGGAATGAGTATTGGTCAGTATGCACAAACAATGCCATTTGCAGACGCTGTTAAAAAACAACAAAATGCATTTACTAGTGCAATTGCTATGAACACATTAGGTAGTGAGGAGGCTCGTGAACAATATCTACAAATGGGCGTACGTATGAGCCAAATTAAGCTTCCTGAAGGTACTCCAGCTGCAGATAAGCAAGCAGCGCAACAAGCAATTAATTCTCTTGTTCAATCAGTCCGTGATGATATTACTGCGTCTTTCCCATCACATAAAGAAGATGTTCGTATGTTGTCTATTTACGGAATGTTTTATAACGGAATAGGGGACGCAGTAAAAGGTGAAGAGATGCTCACTCTTGCGCGAACATACGCACCAAAGAAGCAGTTACTAGGATTTGACCTAACTCGTTCATATTTAATGCAGCGTAAATTCCCAGAGGCTTATGCAACAGCTCGTGAAATATATGATCTTTCAGCTGCATGTAATGATGCACAAAAGTGGTACATGATAAGTGCCGCATACGCTGGAGCATACAAAGATGCAAAAGTTCATGTTGAAGAAAAAGGACAAACCGTTGCTTTTGACCAAGATGTACTTGGTGCAATTGTAAGTACCGGACAACTATCTACCGCAATAGAAATACTATTGGATTTGAAGAAAACAAAACCAGAGCTAGCTTCTCAAGTCGATGATTATGTAAGACAAATTCTTAGTGAGTCAAATAAAGTTGCTCCTCCTGTAAAGAAGTAGTAAACTAATTAGGTGAGTGCACATTGGTATACTCACAAGATAAATAAATGCCTGCATAAACGGTCATCGAAAGATGGCCTTTTATGTTTTCATCTTAAATTATCCAATCTTCTTTGTTGCACAGAATTTTTACTTCCATAATGTACTCGAATTAGCAAATTTGGGTCTTGGACCAAAATAGATCTTTGGTCGTAAAAATTATGCGCGCCTCGAATCTTGAACAATTTAAGATGAAAACATGGATCATTTGTGTTGTTAAAATGTTGAAATAAATTTTAAAAGAATGTACACTAGTATTTGTAGGAACCTACTCGTAAGTAATTGCGGTGGGCGACTGCGCTCACATAAGGCATTTATCTTTGGAGCATGCCACGCTCACCACAATTGGTTGCGAGGCAAAGAAAAAGCAGAACCGAAAGGTTCTGCTTTTTATTTGCTTCGCACCAAAACAAAATTAAAATGAAGAAAATTATTTTAGATACGAGGCATGGAGAAACGTTTGAGGAAAATGTACGAGCAGTACATTGACTGAAAACGTGAGGCTCCATAACGAAGTAGATGAAACAATTTTGTTTATTTTAACAATCTTCCACTGACCAAGAGCCATTAGCCTTCAACTTCGTTTTTGGCTCTACATCACTTCCAATATGAAGTAATCCAGTTGCAGCTATCATTATTCCATTATCAGTAGATAAATCTTTATCTGGTATAAATAAATCAAAACTTTCACTCTCCGCCAATTCTTTTAATGCAAAACGTATATGAGTGTTAGCACTTACTCCACCACCAACGATTAATGTATTAGCACGTGACTCGTACATTGCTTGTTTTACCTTTGCAATTAATACATCAGTAACTGCGTTTTCGAATTCAAGAGCAAGCATTTGTTTTGTTATTTCAGTAAGAGATTCACGTTTTTTTATTCTTGTGAGAACTGCAGTTTTGAGCCCACTAAAAGAAAAACTAAGATCACCACTGTGTAACATTGGTCTTGGAAGGCGCAAGTCTTCATCTACTATTAACCCTTCCTTCCTTGAACGTTCAGCAAGTCTAGAAATTTCTGGCCCACCAGGATATGGAAGTGATAACATTCGAGCCACTTTATCAAAAGCTTCACCAACGGCATCATCACGTGTTTTCCCGATTACTTTATATGAGCGAAGTTTTGGAATACGAACAATTTCAGTATGTCCTCCTGAAATAAGTAGGGCGCACGCTGGGAAATTAATCGGAGATATATCATATATATCATCTTTAAAAATCAATGCTCCCGCAACTATATGTCCTTCCATGTGGTTAATGGGGTAGAGTGGTAAGTCCCACACTAGATGAAGTGCAAGAGCGGCGTTCACTCCTACCCATAGAGCTGGTTCAAGTCCAGGTCCTTCCGTTACTGCAATAGCATCTATTAATGGCTTTTGTATACCCTCCACCATTATTTTCATAGCACTTAACATTTCACCTTCACGTTCTAAAAGAGTGTCTAATTTTTTACGAGATGCTAATGGTAAATGAAAAGTATTAGTTCTTTCTACAAGTAAATCTGCCTCATCTAAGGCTTCTGCAATTAATTGAGTTAATGCTTTTGCATGCTCACGTTTTGCAAGAGCAGGAAAGACTCCTCCATATTGTGCATGTAGGTCAATCTGAGAAAGGATTTTGTGTGACAAAACTTCAAAACGAATATTTTTTCCACGCACACGCTTAATTACAGATACAGCTGTTTCATCACAAGAAGTTTCAATTGCAAGGAGAATCATAGTTGTTCCAGTATAACAAAATTATGATATTGATTATAGGGTAAGTATTGCATGAGTAAATGATATGTCGTAGAGTGTATAAATGAAAATCGTGACTATAAGTGTTGGTAAAGAAAAAGACGAACTCACTTCAAATATTATTAAACATTTTGAAATGAGAATTTTAAGATATTTGCCAATTGAATGGATATATATTCCACATGACAATACAAAAGAAAAAGAAGGAGAAAAAATCATGTTACTTCTTAAAAAAGAGGATTATGTAGTATTGCTCGATGAAAAGGGTAAAGATATTAAAAGTGAAGCACTAGCAGAACTTATAGAGAATAGAATGGTTGATTCTGTTCGTCGTATGATTTTTATAATCGGTGGGGCCTATGGTGTTTCAAAAGCAATTGAAGAACGTGCGAATTATACATGGAAATTATCAGCACTTGTATTTCCTCATATGTTAGTAAGAGTGATATTGGTTGAGCAAATATATAGAGCTATGACAATTATCAAAGGGGAGAAATATCATCATGAGTAAAGACTTGTTAGCTGGGAAGTTTTATATGATTGTGTGTTAAAATTAATGTATTAAATATGGATTTTAAAATCGTAAAACCAAAAATTTCAACTCCGGGGAGCGCTATCTTGTTTGCACTTAAATCATCTAAAATATTTTTGTCTCTAGTTTTTATAAATATAGCCGTAGCTGTTTTTTATATAGAAAATCTTCCTATTTTTTTATTTTTTTTAATATTCTCTATTCCATTTATTGCTTTTAATGCCAATAGTTTATTTTGGAGGGACTTCGCAACGGTTAATGGATGGAAATATGAACCCGTAGGGGATTTAACGCAAGAGAAAGGGGTAATGTTTAAACAGGGTCACAGTAATGTAATTTCAAGTATTGTATCTGTAAATATAAACAATAAGCAATTTAGTATATTTAGTTATTCCTTTAAAATTGGACACGGAAAGCATTCGAGACAATATAATTTTACAGTTTTCCGCTTTACTTTTAGTGGTGTTTTTCCTCACTTATATTTAAATAATAAAGATAATTTTTATGATATAACTTTTGATGGAAAAATATCACTACCACAAGAGTTTGAAAAAAAGTTTAGTTTATATTCTCCAGATGAATATGAAATAGAAGCGCTTCAGATTTTTACAGAAGATATTATGGTTAAATTATTAGATGCGAAGTTTAATCATGATATTGAGTTTGTTGATAAAGAGCTGTTAATATTTGTTGATGGGAATATTTGGAATTTTGAAACACTTGAAAAAGAAATTCAAAATGCGTTAGCTTTAGAAGATGTGTTTGATGAAAAATTGAATAATTTTAAATTTGAAAAAATTGGAGATAAATCACCATATTTAAAAGATTAATTACATATTTAAAATTTATAAATATCAATAAAAATAACTGTTATACTAATAAATATGTCGCGCCTCAATAATGAAGAAATCAATTGGAATGCTATACCTATTGGATTATTATTGGTGGCATTTTTTGTTTTTACACAAAAACTTGGTTTTATTGATTTTGGTTTTGGAGACAAAATTACACCGACAACAGCTTTTTTGGTCGGTATAGTTGCATCTTTTTCAAGTTGTCTTTTGGTGGTTGGGGGACTTGTGCTTTCTCTTTCTTCTACAGTAGTTGATTCAATGGATAAAAAGACCAGTAAGAGAGTATTTAGTTTTTTTCATATTGGTAGAATATTAGGCTTTGCTTTTCTTGGGGGTGTGCTTGGTTATTTGGGTGGAAAAGTTTCAATTAGCCCATACGTTTCTGTAATCTTAGGAATTCTAACGGCCAGTATTATGATAATTCTTGGACTTAGATTATTAAAAGTTTTGAAGAAGTCAGCAACAATATCCAAATCATTTTTTAATTATTTATCAAAAAAAGATTTTGGAATGTTAACACCATTTTTAATTGGGGTCGCGACATTCTTTTTGCCTTGCGGTTTTACTCAATCAATGCAGATGATGGCGTTGTTTAGCGGGTCTTTTGTTAGCGGTGCAACTATCATGCTTGCCTTTGTTATTGGGACGTTACCAGTACTTGCAATTCTTTCGTTCGGTATCACAACACTTACTTCTTGGAAGTATAAGAGTTTTATGTTTGAAGTAATTGGAGTAATGATTGTTGTGTTCGGGTTGATTACACTATGGTCACAACTCGCACTGCTTGATATAGTGCCGATGATTTTTATTTTTTAATACCATGAACAAAACAATTTCACTTATTATCTCAGCGCTCATTATTATCGGTACTTATTTTTTCTTTGTAGCTAATACTACAAAAGCACCAATGGTTTCTTTGATTGAAGTAAAGGACGGTATACAGTATGTAACAATACAGGTTAAAGGTGGGTACTCACCACGTGTCACTCTTGCAAAAGCAGATATTCCAACAAAGCTTGTTATGAAGACAAATGAAACATACGACTGTTCTTCTTCGCTGGTTATAAAATCGCTTGGATATCAAAAGAACTTGCCACCGACTGGAGAGACTATAATAGATGTTGGAATAAAAAAGAAAGGGGAGAATTTGGAAGGGGCGTGCAGTATGGGTATGTATGGTTTTAAGGTGGAGTTTGAGTAGGGGGTTTGGAGGAGTCGGTCACAAAGTCTATTTTTGATTACAAAAATATAAGACTTCGCGACCCATATTTGACTCCTCACGCAAATGACGCTGGTCATTTGCTTATCGCCCACAGAAATTAAGAGAATGACATCATAGATGTCATTCTCTTAATTTCTGTGGAGAAACGAGGTTACAAGTCGAACCACATTTTGATAAGTTAAAGGTACTTTCTGAATATATTATTGGGTTTAGTGAATGGTTAAAAATGGAGAATATACAGATAAAATAAATAACTATCTAATTCTAATCAAAAAAGTAAAATTACTTTGTTCTCACTTTTTCAGCACATACGCTTTGATTATTGGCAACTATTTTTTGTAATTTAAGTGAAGATAAAACATGTGGTACTATATAATTTATGGATAGTAATGAAAAGTCTCTAATTTTTGGTAATGTAAATGAAAAACCATTAAGTTTCGGTGTTATTATATTTGCCTTAATATGTTTAATGATAGCGATTATTATGTTTTTTGCTCAATATGCACCAAACATAAATATGTTTCTTTATAACATTCATCCGTACACTATTCTTGTTTTGATTTTATCCCCATTATTACTATTGTTTATATCGGAAGATAAAAAAAAGATGATTTCAGAATTTGTCTCTCCACTTATTATGAAGATTTTGGGTGTAAACAAAAAGAAAAATAGCGAAAGTGTTCAAGATCCCTGATTTTTACTTAAATAAAAATATCCCTAAGATTACTTGGGGATATTTTTATTTTTATTGAGAAACTAAGATACACATTGAACCACAATATGAGAGATTAAAAATACTTCTCGAATATATTATTGGGTTTAGTGAGCGGTTGAAAGTTGAAGGAATTTTGAAATAGAGAAAAGAAAAATTATTTTGTAATTACTTTTTCAGCACATACACTTTGATTATTGGTAACTTTCATACAAGAAACCATATAACCATAACGGTATCCACTTTGATAAGCTGTAGTTTTATCAGAAATAAAAGACGAAGATGTTGCTGTATTTTTTCCATCTGTCATTCCTTGTGTGTAGCCAGTGTTAAATTCACCCTCATCTAAATTAAGATTATTACTTCTTGCTTCTTCAAAAGCCCCTTGCATTATTTTTTGGTCAAGTAATTCTGGGTTATTTATATATGGTTTTGCGAATGAAAGTGTGAGCATCGTTGATACAACCATCATAGAAATAATGAATACTACGTTTAGTTTACTAACTAGTTTTTGTTTTAATTGAAAGTCAGCAATAGATGTATAAATTCCACTGTTCCAGACCATCTCCCTCCCTTTAAGACCAATCCAAATAGATAGACCAAAATAAACCAAATTAAGTGCGTTGCCATATTCATTAGCAGATTGAATACTTATAATATTCATCCATGGAGCATATCTAACAAAATTGACAACAAAAAACAAGAATAGTATTTTTGACGCTAGTTTAGTTTGTTTATTTATGAATAAAAATATCCACGAGCCAAAGAAACCTCCCCATGACCACCCTTTGATGTATTTCTCTTCATCTATTGTTAATGGTTGCATAATTTTATATTAATTTTCCCTATTATAATAATACCCAAAGTATAGCAGTTATTTTCTATTAATTTAAATGACATCTTGTTAAAAATCAGTTAGTATGGTCTTAAATATGGACACCCAATCTAAACAAGAACTAGAAAGGTTATACGGACTAGCAAAATCCGCTACTGCCACAACCCATTTCTATAATAAGGTATATAAGTATATTGGCTATATAAACCAGTCACCTTTTCTCATTCAGATACTAGAAGAAGATGAAAAAGCAATGCAAATAGAAGACCTTGAAAAGCAAAAGAATATCCCAAAGCAATATGATAATGAAAGTTGGAGTAAACATTTTTTAAAGAAAATGCACCACATGAATAGTGGGGAACATAATTTTGTAAGTCACCTTTTCTTTCTTCTTAATCATAATATTTTTGACTTACTTGATTGGCACTATACAGAAAACTACAAGTCTGACGCAGTAACAATAATGCTTAATGGAAGAATGAAGATAAGTCATATAGATAAATGGTTACGCTATTGGAATAGAGATATGATTATTAACTATACCAATACAGACTACAACGAGAAATATATTACTGACTTTCCTGTGTGGAAAAATATTCTCATAAACTTTCATACAAAATTACTTAAAAAGATAGAAGAAACACAACCACAAATAGCAGAAAAAATAACTGGTGATACTATCCTAGAATTACATACTGGTGGCTATTTTAAGTATCTTGATAAAGAGGGAAATATAAATCCAAAGATTAATGAGTATAAGTTACTTTGTATGTTAATCAAGAAAGGTAAAAACCCTGTTCACTATTCTGATATAGCAAAAGAGATTTTTCATAAATCAGATACAACTAGTTTAAGAAGAGATATACAACAGCTTGTTAAAAAGTTAAAGATTAAGCTATTTATACAATCCAGTAGTAGACATAAGTTAATTGAAAGTAGTCAAAATTATGGTTATTACCTTGTTTTAAAAGGAGATGAGAGAGCCATAATAGTGCCATAACTTTGCCGTTTAAATTATTAGCAATAAGAAATACGATTAGAGTATGGAAACAAACCATACTTTTTTCAATCACAACCAAACACAAGAACAAATCAGCATCTGTATTTCCGATGTGTCACTGTACGCAGATTGCTCACATGGGGTTAGAGAACCACTAAACACCGATGTTGTTAGTAATAGTTTTTCGGAGAAAAACATAACAAGTGTATTTGCACAGTACTTTTTCCCTTGTCAAACCATAGCGACTGAAAGGAGTGGGTTTGACGAGGTGAAAAGTAGTGTGCTAGGTGAGGACATACCGGCCCGTCTCGTAGAAGGGCAGGAATGGTCACACGTAGCACACGGGAATTGCGTAAGTGGTGCCCACTGGGCACCAAGCAACGCGTATAAACGTTCGGGGTATATAGTAACACCCCTAGAACGTTGCAGGTTGCAACATGACACATATGATAGACACAATTAAATTCTTTGTGTCTATTGATGATGTTCAGGTACTCAATAGAATAAAAAACACATCCAAACAACTTGAAAGCAAAAACCTTAAAACAGGAGAAGTTGAATTTGTCTTTCATAAGTCAGAAATAAAAGTAGGTTCATATGATAAATCAATCAATATAAGAATAGTAGACAATCTTTACAGACAAGGATTATATATTGAGCTGTCTATCCCAAAATATGCAAAAGGCAACAATATAGAAATGCTACTGCCAAGCGAATTACCCACAATACTAGAAAAATTACAGCAAGAAACAAACACACAACTAGACACAACACTGCCACATTTTTCTACATGGCAAATATTTAGAATAGACCTCTGCTATAACTGGATATTTAAAAACAAAGCAGAAACAGAAACAATAATGGGTTTTCTACAAGGAATAGATTATCCAAGAAAAAAGAAAATCCCATATCCAACATCAGTAACGTTTTTAGGTTCTGCATATCTTATTAGGTTCTATTTAAAATATCCTGAATATGTAGTCCATGACTTTAAAGAATTAAAAGGTGATAACAAAACAAGCGATAGGACATTAGGACTTTTAGATTGGGCAGAAAAGATTGTGAGATTTGAAGTTGAATTTAAGAAAAATTATCTCAAAGGGGTTTTTGGTTATGAGAAAGTATTTATAGAGCATGTAATAGATGATGAGCAGATTGAGGAGATACTTCGTTTTTACTTAAAGGATAAAGTATTTAAATATGTAAATCTTAAAAATACGTCAGAAGCACAAGTAGAAGAAATACTTTACAACAGAAGTGGCTTTAAAAAAACTAAAGCAACCCGTTTGTATCAATTCTATCTTGATTACTATTTAGGTGACGGGGCTATAAAAAGGAGAATAGACGCAGGTGGGTTAAACAGAAGTACGGTTTGGCGTTATAAGACAGACCTTAAAAATGTTGGTATTGGTTTTGATATAGTAAGTGATTTAGGTGTTAGTTTGATTGAGCAACTTGTTATCCCATCAGATAATTCAAGGTTTAATTTGGTCGATATTCCTGAAAGAAAGCAACAGAGTGAGGATAATCAGAAAGTGGTATAATGGTTGGGTTAAATGATACTCCAAAGAAAGAGAGAAAACTTTCACCAGAAGAAAGGGAAGGTTTTAAAATGCTTTTAAAAGACCTCGCAAAAACCTTTATTATTAAAGAATTAGAAAAACCATGAATGATAATTTGATAGCACTACTATATACAAGAGTATCAAGCACTACACAAGAGACACATGGTTCAGGTAATGATAGTCAAGAATTAAGATGTAGAGAACATGCTGTTCGTTATGGGTGGCCTGTTAGTGAGGTATTTAGAGATACTTTCACAGGTGGTGGAGACTTTATGGATAGGCCAGAGATGAGGCGTTTAATTCAGTACATAAAGGATAATAAAGAAAAGAAGTTTGTTGTTATTTTTGATGACATCAAAAGATTAGCAAGAGATACTGTCTCTTTCATACTGTTAACACAACTTTTTAAGTCACTGGGTGTACGTATAGAGTGTCTTAATCATAAAATGGAAGATACACCAGAGGGAGAATTTATTTCTACTATTTTGGCCGCACAAGGGCAATTAGAACGAAAGCAAAATGCTAGACAAACTATTCAAAAGACAGAAGCACATCTCAAAAATGGAGATTGGCCATATAAGGTACCCGCTGGTTATATCCCTGTTTCTGTTACTGGCCAAAAAAGAAGATTGTTATGTATAGATAGTGTTGTTGGTCAAACTGTAAAAATAGGATTACAAGGTTTTGCAAATGGAAGATTTAAGACCATATCAGAATTAGGAAGATATTTACTTGAAAATGGATGTGTGACAAACACAAGAGCAAATACCCTCTATAACACTACTCGCAAGATATTAGAAAATATCTTTTTTGCTGGTTATATTCATTTTCCAGAAAAGGATATAATTATGGTTAAAGGTAAACATGAGGCAATGATAACCCTTGAAGAACATTTTCTCATTCTTGGAAGATTAAAAAAGGAAACTAGTAATCAAAAGGAATATCAGAAGTATCATGAAGAATATGAATTACGCCAATTAGTGATATGTACTGATTGTGGCAATAAGTTACGTAGTGGTAAGTCAAAGGGTAGAAGTAAGTATTATCACTATTACATTTGTAGAACAAAAGGATGTACAAAAGAAAGTGTCCATATATCAACAAAAGATATGCATGACTATTTTCATACAATACTACAAAAGATTAATTCAACAGATGAAGCAGTTGAGATAGGTGTAGAGGCCTACAATGAGGCATTTAAGGAGGTGATACAGTCAAAAGGATTGACTGCTAGTGAGATAGAAAAATCTATATCAGAAATAGATGGTCAAATAGATATGCTTGTTACTAACCTCTCAAAAATAACTAATGAAAGTGCTGTACAAGGTATTAGTTCAAAGATAGGAGAATTAGATATACAAAGAAAAGTATTGATTGATAAACAGAGTAAGATAGATACTCTTGATACAAAAAGTCGAACCGCACTTTCTAACATGAAAGAATTTATTAAAAGTCCTTATGATACATGGATGAAGTGCGATAGACGACAGCAAAGAAGTTTGTATAGATACATCTTTTCAGAAGATTTTCTATATACTCCAAAAACAGAAAGTCGAACCATTTCACTATCTCCAATATATACATATTTTAAAGGAGAATATGAAAATACTCCCTTTAAAAAAGAGAGGATTTCAAATGAAAACCTTTTTTGTGGGCGATAGAGGAGTCGAACCTCTGACATCCACAACGTCAATGTGGCGCTCTACCAACTGAGCTAACCGCCCTTTTATAAGGAATATTATACAACTTTTAGTTCTTTTTTGGTAGTGTTTTTGTTGTCTATTTAATCTCTAACACCTAATCTATGTTATCCGTCCACAATTCCTTGACTTTACTTCTTCTTTCATATAGAATAAGCCCTACTTCTTGCTGGTAAGCAGTGAGTGGTTATTGTAGTCATTTGTCAATTCAATACGAAGCTATTCTTTATTAGATTTTTGTTTTCAAAAATTTGTTTAAGAAGTGACGCTTCACATACATTACACAAATTGTGCATTTTTTTGTTTTTCTTTTGTCACACTCTATTAAA
>CAYWEW010000003.1:0-108065 GCA_964457775.1 uncultured Candidatus Saccharibacteria bacterium | reverse complement strand
ACGACCCCTGCCGTGACAGGGCAGTGCTCTAACCAGCTGAGCTACGACCGCATATATTTTATTTACAACCTTTATAGTATGTGTCACGAGTATACTATGTTTTCGCACTGCTTACGTGCTCGCTATATTATTGCGAGTAAACTCCTACGAGCTGAGCTGCCACCTCATTTCTAAACAAGTTGATTACTTGTCTATATTTAGTATTCTACCATAATTTAAGTATCTTTCAAGTAAAAACTTATCCAATACGGCATATTTTATGTCATGTTACACTATCAAGATTGTTTGTATTTTCTAACAACTATTAACTAATAACCACCCATCAACTCTTTTTATGGCCAAATCCTTTTCTATTAAAAACTACTTTAAAAAAATACACACTCATGAATTGCTGGCTGATTTATACGAAAAAAATTCAATTACTGCAATTCTAGGAATTACCGAAAGTACTTCACGAAAAAATGCAGTAGATATTATGATGGATTTTTATAAATCTCTATCACCTTCAGATAGAATAGAAATAGAAAAAGAACTAATAGTTATATCAACTCTATCTACCAAACATTCTATACCCCTATTTGTTTCACTACTTAAAGAGAAAAAACTACCATATGATATAACAACAGTTGAATGTAAGACAACTGAGGATAGAGTTCTATATTATTACTTGTATCATAAAGATATTTTTGATGAAGTAATGTTTTTCCATGATTTTTATACATCTCGTGGGTACATGCTCTATGAAGCAAAAGAAATTGATTTAGTAGGTGCCTTGTTTTCAATTACAGAATTAACGAAGGAATTCAAAAGACTCGCAAACAAAGACGAACGAGCAACTGAGTGTGATGTTACCGCTAAAAGCCTAGATGGTTTGTTATATCTACATGCAACATTTGAAGGTGGTTCACATATTAGTCCACGTCGTGATAGTACAACTGGTGAATTAGATAGAACAAGAACAGTCAGAAAGCACGAGGAGGTGAAAATTGTATACTTACCAAAAGATAAGGAAGTTCTTATTTCTTATACTGGAAGCAAACACGAAAAACTTATATTCCTGGATACTTTTTTACGTATAGTTTGTAGTGGTGCTTACATTGAAAAAATTGAGTCATTTGATTTAAAAAAAATTAAGAATAAAGATTTTGACTTTTCAACGAGCAATAATAATACACCGTTATTAATGTGGAAAATAAAAGGTATTACTCTTTCATTTGGAGGTGAGGAAAAGTCAAAAAAGAAAATGAAATTGTCACTACCGAGTACAGTACAAGAAGACAGATTAAACCCTCTTTTTTCAACTCTAGACGAACTTAGTTTATCAAAACAATTTCAACTATACTCCATAGAAAATGTTACTCTTAGTTTTTCATTTATTAATAAAGAAAACCCAGAAAAAAGCATAAATGTGTCATGTTCATTATCACAGAACAAATCATCACTGTGTCCACTTTTCCAATATGATAGACATGCTAGAGTTTTGCTTAAACAATCAGGAATATATGAGGGATTCATTGATCAAGTTAAAAAAGATACAGATAAAGTGACTAAAAAATGGGAATAAGATGATTTATTACCAAATTAAACTTGTGTAAATAGCCTATTTATGGTAATATATGAAGATATTATTAATGTTTTGTGTGTTGTAACAAAGTGTAAAATAATTAGAGTGATTTAGTGTAATTGAAAAAATATAGCGGGATAGAGTAGAGGTAACTCACGAGGCTCATAACCTCGGGACACAGGTTCGATTCCTGTTCCCGCAACAAGTAAACTACGTGACAATGGTACAATTAAGCGCCGCCACGTAGTGGCGGCGCTTAATTTAGTGTAATATAATTATAGTCAAACATGTCGGCGTAGCTCAGTTGGTTAGAGCACATCACTCATAAAGATGAGGTCGGTGGATCGTTCCCACCCGCCGACACAGAAAAATAAAAACAACGTCATAAGACGTTGTTTTTATTTTATTACCCTCAATTCCCTAAATACAGATTCATACAGTACAAAAGCTCTTTTTGCTTCTCTTTCTGTTAGTTCAAAATCAGACCCTTCGTGAGCAATTCTATTACGTATCTTGTGTGCATCCCATGCCATATCAACTGTTTTGAAACTTGCTGTTTTTAGCATTTCTGCAACACCCTCCCCTCTGTAACCTTTATCACGCAAGACTTCAGCCAATAAATTATCTGCTTCCATTACACCTATTCTCCATAGTGCTTCACTTGTACTACTCATATATCCTTGTATAACTGCAAATTTTGGATGATCGTTGAATTCTTGTAGTGTTGGTGGAGGAGTTGGGGCTTCTTCAAATATTGGCAAGTTAGCAATTCCTGCCGGCATACTTTCTTCTTGTGTGTGTTTAATTTTATGTACACTTTTACTTCCACCATGACCATGTGTGTCAATAAAATGATGCTCGTAGTGGTCTAGTGATTTCACGAAAACGATAAACCATCTGAGTGAAACATAAACAAAAAGTATAATAACAACTATTGCGAGTACGGACAGGAAGTCAGTGAAAAGTGACAAAACAGGATTTTGAATAGAAAAATGTAGGCCTTCAGTATTTTTGGATATATCAAATGCTGAAATTTGACTAATATTGTTGGCATCCATTGGGTATGTGTCCATTCCATCAGGTATGCCATCATTATCAGAGTCATTATTATGTATATCTGTACCTAAAATATTTTCAATCTTATCACTTACTCCATCACTATCTGAATCGGGTCCAATAGATGTAACACTGGGGTCAATTGGTGACTCATCTCTACCGTCAATTACACCATCTTTATCTGTGTCATTATTAAGAGGATTAGTTTCCACCAATAACTCTCTACCATCTAATAATCCATCACTATCTGAGTCTGGATTATTGGGGTTTGTGTTGTGTGAAATTTCGTAACCATCAGGTATACCATCTCCATCAGTATCTTTTGGACCAATGCCAAAAATATCACGTACATGATCCAAAAAACTATAATCCTCTTCATAGCGTTCTTTTAATTCCGATTTGGTTAAATTAAAACTATCATGAGGGTTAGAATCAGAAACATCGGGAATACCATCCCCATCACTGTCAGGTAGTTTATGACCAAATACATCAAAAAGTCTTTGCCAAAGTGATAAATGAGTATCGGACGCAGGAACTATAGCATTTTCATTTGCAATATATTCATCAAACCATCCTCTATCACGCAAACCATCCCAAGTTAAATTTTTATGAGTATCTAAATATACTTCTGGATCACCACGAAGAATAGAAAAAAACCAAGTATACTTTATCCAAAGTAAAACATCATATATCCTATTAAAAACATAATCGATAGATAAGGAATACATGTTAAAAGAAGTGGGAAGTCAAAAGTTTAAAGTCAAAAGTGAATTTCAAATGAATTCTTTATGGACTTTTAACTTCATGGACTTTATAGACTATTATTAGTATAGCTTTTCAAACTCTTTTCCGATAGTGAATAATACGTTCTCAGACATGTGTGGGGCTATAAACTGTATACCAAGAGGAAGACCAGATACAGTTTTACCTGATGGTATAGAAATAGCTGGAACACCAACAATGTTGACTGGAACAGTAAATATATCAGCTAAATACATGGCAAGTGGGTCTTTTGATTTTTCACCAATTTTAAACGCTGGAACTGGAGAAGTTGGGGTCACTATGACATCTACGTCTTGAAAAACTCTTTCGAATTCTTTCTTCAACATTTCTTTTACAAGATTTGCTTTATTATAATATGAATCATAGTATCCTGATGAAAGAACATATGTTCCGAGTAATATACGACGACGAACCTCTGGACCGAATCCAGCTGTACGTGACTCAAAATAACTCTCTATACTTGTTTCACCTGGATGTGACAGACCATAACGAATACCATCATAGCGCGCAAGATTACTAGATACTTCAGCTGGCATCAAAATATAATAAACAGATAGGGCTTTCTCCAAATGTTCAATAGTTATATCTTTAATACTGTAACCAGCTTGCTTCATCTTTTCAATTGAAATATTAAAATTATCCAAAACTTCTTTGTCTACTCCTTCGCGATTAACAAAGCTCATCGGTACTCCAATTACTTTATTTATATTTTTAACCTTAGAATTTCGACTTTCACTTGGGATTGAAGTACTGTCCAAAACATCATGTCCTGTTATTATTTTATAAACTTCTTCTACATCTGAAACGCAATTTCCAAATGGACCAATTTGATCTAGTGAACTCCCCATAGCCATCACACCATAACGAGAGACGTCACCGTAAGTCGTTTTAAGGCCAACAACACCACACAATGACGCAGGTTGTCTTATTGATCCTCCTGTATCAGAACCAAGAGAAATAGGAGCTCCTCCGTATGCAACTACTGCAGCAGACCCACCTGATGAACCTCCAGCAACACGAGTAATATCATGTGGGTTTTTTGTTACTCCGTATGCAGAATTTTCTGTACTTCCACCCATAGCGAATTCATCCATATTTGCACGACCAATCAAAATAGCCCCCGCTTCTTTAAGTTTTCTAACAACAGTTGCATCATATGTAGCATGATAGTTTTCTAGAATTTTAGATGCCCCCGTTGCTAATTCACCTTTAACCAAAAGATTATCTTTAAGAACTATAGGAATACCTGTCAAAATTGTATCGGCTCCGTCTTCAAACATTTTTTTAGCAATTGATATTTGTGATTCAATAAACGAATCAGAATACATACCCAAAAGGGCATGAACGTCTTTCTCTTTCTCTTCTATTTTTTTTCTATACTCCAAAACAAGTGCTTCAACTGTAATGTTTCCATTTTTTAATTCTTCATGTAATTGTATAAGTGTCTTTTGCATATTTGTATTTTGACTTTCAAGTTTATAGACTTTATGGACTTTTTACTTCAACACTTGCTCGACTTTCACATAATTATCTTTTTTTGCTGGAGCTTCAGCAATTAAAGCTTCAGTATTTGAACCAGTTTCTCTAGTAACAATATCTTCTCTAACAACATTAAAAATAAACTCCTCTCCTCGTACAACATCACCACTAACCTCAATTATTTCAGAAACATAGCCCAAAATTGACTGCATGTCCTGTAGCATTTTTGGTTTTTCTTCCATAGATACACTTATTCTTGCAAGTGCTGACAAATTATCCAAGTCCTTTTCAGTGAATGACATAGTAAAAAATATTTTACCATGAAAACTACTTTTAAGCATTATGGCAATGTTAACAGAAATATTTGTTCTTTAAAAAACGAATTACTGAATTTTTATTAATTCATTTATTTTAGTTCTAGTGGCGTCTCCAACCATACCTGTAGGATTTTTGAATCCTTGTGGTGTAAGAAGTTCATCAGCATATTTTGCCTGGAAACGCTTGACTGCCTTTTCTGTAGCAGGACCGAAATGGCCATTTGGTTGTGCAGACAAGAAATCATTGTTGAACAAGAACACTTGCAATACTTCCACATCATTTCCTTCACTACCGAATGTAAGGATTTCTGTTGTTGTGATTTTCCTCGATGAAGTGTTGTTGCTTGACGGTGCTATAGGCGAGGAACTTACATCCTTCCCTTTTAGTGCAATCATATCATTAATTTTATTTCGTGTAGCATCTCCAACCATACCTGTAGGATTTTTGAATCCTTGTGGTGTAAGAAGTTCATCAGCATATTTTGCTTGAAAACGCTTGACTGCCTTTTCTGTGGCAGGTCCAAAGCGTCCATTTGGTTCTGCTGATAAGTACCCATTATTAAATAAGAATTCTTGCAATTTTTCTACATCTTTTCCTTCGCTACCAAATGAGAGGATTTCTGTTGTTGCAATTTGATTTGTAGTTATATTGTTTGATGACGATGTATTTGTATTCATATTTGAATTTGTATTCCCCGATGCAAGTATTGTAGGACTAGTTACGTTTGAAGTACTTGATGAGCCACCTCCGGAATATGAAGGAGTTGGGGAATTATACACAAAGTAACCACCTCCTCCAGAAATAGAACTAACACTTCCGCTTGAGACGGGTGTTGTTACTTGTGAATAAGTGGCGAAAGTTGTAAAGTGTTTTGTCCAAATAACAAGATCAGAACCATTATCCACCTTACATTCACCTTCATCAGAAAGTGAATCGCCAGATGACTGACTATCTGAAGAACACGTTGTTGTAATCTCAGTAAAGGTACTTGTCGATACATATCCTGCGCGCTTGTTTGCTTGGTTCGGTAACAATATTCTCACAGCTTTGTTGAATACCAACCTCTCCCCTGGGAGACCAACTTCAATTGCAGTACTTAATGTCTTTGTTTGACCAGACTCTGTTGGTAATGTAATTGTTGTGGTTGCTGGAGCATTAATAACACCATCCCATGTTGTACTAGCGCTTGTTATCAATGTTGATGTAGAGATAGAAAGAACTGTGTTATCAGCATTAAGCGATGTGATAATAATTGAAGGAATTGTTCCTGTACCATTTACTATAAAGGCACCAATGTTAATAGTCGGATTCAATGTTGAAGTAGAAACTGTTACAGAAACTTGTTGTGATGCATCAGTAACAACTACTTCTGGTGTTGTGGTGCTGATTGTTACAATACCACTACCGTCAGGAACTGTCTGATTTGAGGTTAAACTATCGACACTAAGAGTGTAAGTTATTTGATTTGTTGCGTCTTGTGAGGTTACAACAAGCGTATTACCTGATATCGCTGGATCTTGTACTCCAGTACTATTCCACACTTGTCCATACTGACCTTTTGTTAAACCCGACAAGAATACTGCTTTTGATGTGCCGTAAGGCATATCACTTATAACCCTACTTGATGTGCCTGAAGTAGAGACAGTGTAGTTATTTGAAGTGATGGTTGCAACATTACTTGATATTACATACGCATCACTTGATATATCACTATCAGCGTATCCTGATTTAACAGCGACTGCTTTTATCGTTGTCGTAGATGATATTTGAATTGCTACAGAATAAATGGTTGATGTAGCTGATGGTGTTGTACCGTCTAGCGTGTAATATACTGTTGCACCTGTTGTTCCTGATGTAAGAACAATCGATTGATCATCTGCATATGTTCCACCAACTGTTGATGGTGTAGGTGTTGCAGTTTGCAAAATATATGACTCAGTCATCACTCCACTATCAGTGAAAAGGTTCTTTACGGCTATTGCTTTAAGAGTAGTAGAAGCTGAAATGATTATTTCTCCAGTGTATAGAATCGAACTTGTTGTTGGTGTAGATCCATCAACTGTGTAATAGATTGTAGAAGTTGCTGTTACAGAAGATAGCGTTACTGATTGATTGTTATAGAACACACCTCCAGAAACTGAAGCAGTAGGCACAATCACTTGTGAAGCAATTGTATAATCTTCACTCATAACATCACTATTTGTATACCCTGACTTAGTTGCTATTGCTTTTAATGTTTGTGAGGAAGAGACACTGATAGGTCCAGTATAGAGGGTCGAACCTGTTGTTGGAATTGTTCCATTTGTTGTATAGTAAATTGATGAGGTAGCTGTGTTTGACGCAAGAGTAACTGAAATTGTTGAAGAGGATGAACCCCCTACTGGGCTAGCTGTTGGTATCTCTGCTTGAGGGTGAACTGTATAACTCTCTGTCATAACACTACTATTGGTGTAACCAGGTTTTACTGCAATTGCTTTGATAGTTTGAGTAGAAGTGGCTGTAATTACTGAAGAGTAAAGTGTTGAGCTAATGGTTGGTGTTGATCCATCAATAGTATAATAAATTAGTGACTCAGCTGTTGCAGATGAGAGTGTAATTGACTGACTAGACGATGATGTTAGTCCTGTTGGTGAAGCTGTCGGAGTAGCTGCTTGGAATGTATAAATTTCAGTAATTACATCACTGTCCGAATATCCTGACTTGGTAGCGATTACCTTAAGTACCGTTGAAGAAGCAATGTTTAATGTACTTCCATACACTGTTGAGCTCGAGTTTGGTGTAGATCCATCTGTTGTGTAATAGATAGTGACTCCAGTTGTCGAAGACGTAAGAGAGACCGACTGAGTTGTTCCAAACGTACCTCCAGAAACTGATGGCGTAGGAGTAGCGGTTATAAATGTATATAATTCTGACATTATTAAACTATTAGAATATTCAGATTTTATACCAATAGCTTTTAATGTTGTTGATGTGGCGATTATAATAGCCCCAGTATAGAGAGTTGATGTTGATGTTGGGGTAGAACCATCTGTTGTGTAATATATAGTAGTAGTGGAAGTTACAGAGGAGAGTGTGACTTCTTGATCGGAATTAAATGTTCCACCAGAAACTGATACTGTTGGTATTTCTACTTGAGGGAGTGTAATAAAATAACTTTCACTCATAATTTCACTATCAGAATACCCTGATTTAACAGCTATTACTTTCAATGTTGTTGTGGAAGATATTGTAATTCCACTAGAATATAGTGTTGATGTCGCTGTCGGAGTAGAACCATCTGTTGTGTAATAAAATGTTGTACTAGTTGCTCCTGAAGATAGTGTTATCGATTGTGAGCCTGCGTAGGTACCCCCTGCAACTGAAGGTGTTGGAGTGGCAACTTGCAATGTGTACACCTCTGTCATTATTTCACTGTCGGCATACAAGCTCTTAATACCAATTGCTTTAAGGGTTGTAGAAGAAGCTACAGTAATTGGTCCAGAATACTGTGTTGATGTTGACGTCGGAGTGGAACCATCTGTTGTGTAATATATAGTACTGGTAGATGTCACAGAAGAAAGGGTTACTTCTTGGTCGGAATTAAATGTTCCACCAGTGACTGATGCTGTGGTAGTTGCTACTTTGAACAAATAGGTTTCTACCATAACACTACTTTCTGTTCCATCTTTTATGGCAATTGCTTTCAGTGTTATATCTGATGAGATAGTTATAGCACTTGAATATAATGTTGATGATGAAGTTGGCGATGATCCGTCCGTAGTGTAATAAATTGTAGAAGTTGCTGTCTCAGAAGAAAGTTCTACTGATTGGTTATTATAAAAAGTACCAGATAAAACAGAAGGTGTCGGTACAGAAACTACGGTCGTTGGTAAATATTTTACACTTACTCTGTTTGGTGAATTATAATCTCCATAAACAACATATAAATCATTTGTTACCGGATGAAAAGCAGGTGCAAAATCACGAACACCATTCGTACTAAAAGATGCAGTGTCTACATCAGACCATGATGTGCCATTATACTTCTTAATACTTGATCTACCTGTTAACATATAGTCTTGATACAAAACATAAACGTCACCTGTTACTTGATTAATAAATAAATTATTTATAGCCGACAGATAATCAGATTGAAGTTGTTCAACCCAAGACGTGCCATCAAATTCAAAAAGATAACTACTATCCAAAAAAACATACATGTGTCCAGTTGTTTGATTTATATCAAAATAAATTCTTCCGTACTCATTTAATGCAGATGACCATACATTAACCCAGGACGTGCCATCAAATTTTGAAACTGTTGTGTAGTTACCATTAGAATAAGCAACATACGGGAAACCATCAACTTCGTTAAATTTAAGAGTTATTTTGTCATAGGCTATACTAGAACTAAAACCTTCGGAACCAACACTAACCCAAGAAGATCCGTCAAATTTTTTAACTGTTACTTTGCCGTTTCTTCCACTTGAATAATCAGCGTAAGCAGCGTATGGTTCATTTGTTGATGGATTAAAAGCTAATGAATAGTAAGATGTTTGAGATATTGTAGAACCAACTGTAACCCAAGAAGATCCGTTGAATTTGAACAAACTCATTGTTCCATAGCCACCTAGAAGATAGGGTTCGTTTGTGGCGGGATTAAATTCTATTTTAGAATTATCCATTCGAGTGGCTGAAAAACCCTCAGTGCCGACAGTCTCCCAAGAAGAGCCACTGAACTTTTTTACTGTGGGGCCGTAAACTGATGTAGAATAATCACTATAGGAAACATATGGCTCATTTGTGGATGGATTAAATGCAATATCAACATAGTTTACTGCGCCTGTACTAAAAAATTCCTCACCAACATTTGCCCACTTAGAAATTGTATAAACTTCTGTCATCACATCACTGTCTGATAAACCTGATTTGACTGCTATTGCTTTTAAAGTAATACTTGTTGATATGTTCACAGGGCCGGAATATACGCTGGAACTTTGTGTTGGAGTTGCTCCATCTGTAGTGTAATAAATAGTCGCCCCAGATGTATTTGTTGTGAGTGTTATAAGTTGAGTATTTCTGAATGTTCCTGTAGGATGGTACGCCTCTGGTTTGACAGCTTTATTATCTAATATAGAATAAGATTCAACCAAAATATCACTATCTGGTAAACCTGATTTTATCGCAATTGCTTTTAAAGTAAGACTTGATGATGCATTAATTGGGCTAGAATATAAATTAGAGCTTTGTGTAGGTGTTGTTCCATCTGTAGTATAATAAATAGTTGCCCCTTGTGTTTTTGATGTAAGTGAAACTGATTGAACACCTGTATATGTGCCACTCGCAACAGATGGTACAGGTGTCTCAGCAACTAAAGGAAACTCAACAATACCAGAACCAACAGAAGGGTGATAGCTAAGCCCTAAATACATCTTGCCAGTGGAGGAAGAAAAGGCAAGGCTATTAAAATTAGCAGAAGTCAAGAAATCAGCGTCCTCAGTATCTTTCCATGAAAGTCCATTGTATTTCATTAGTGACTTTTTGGTATTCGGGTACCCCCCTCCATCGTGAGTCAAATACAGTTCATTAGACCCGGGTCTAAATTTTATATCAAAATCAATTGTATATGTGTTATACCCAGAATAATTTGCAAAACCTGGCTTTCCAATAGGCTCCCATGATGTTCCATTGAATTTCATAACGGTAGGTTTATTAGAATTTTCTACATCTATATAAGCAACGTATGGCTCATTGGTTTCTGGATTGAAAAGTATTTTAGTATAATCAGCTGCGGCTTCGCTTATGCCAAGAGAGCCGACAGCACTCCAGGAAGTACCATTGAATTTTTTAACGACTACCTTTCTAGCAATATCCATATCACTGTAGACAACATATGGATCACCCGTAACTAAATCAAAACTAATTCCTGGAAATCTCACATCATCACTAAAATCATTTTCATCACCAATTGTCACCCAAGAGGTTCCATTAAATTTCATAACAATAGCGTCGTATTCAACCAAATAATTTGTATTAGTATCAAAATTATTGAAAATAACATATGGTTCATTTGTTATCGGATTAAAAGAAATTTTCACACTATTTATAACACCACGAGAAAATTTAGAGGAGCCGACATTCACCCAGGAAGATCCGTCAAATTTTTTAACTGTGACATGTGCTGATGAAGCATCTGTATCCCTGTAAGCAATGTAGGGCTCACCCGTAACAGGATGAAAAGCTAAATCAAATTGTTGGCTATCACAAAGACAATCAGCAAAGGACTGTGCTCCGACAAAATTCCAAGATGATCCATCAAATTTCTTAACAGAAATAAAACTACCATATAAAACTGTGTAAAGAGAATTGTCTACTGAGTTTGAATATACATTGGAATTTGACGTCACAATTTGTGACCAAGTAGATGCCGAAACTGGAGAAAAGGAGTTAAAAAAATACAGAAACATAGCTACAAAAAATATGATTCCTTTTTGTAATGTTTTCATTATTTATTAATTATATACCCATTAATACATATTGAATGTGTGGACAACCGTTGAATTTAAAGGATTTTTTCGAACTGTTACAAATCCATTCTGATATGGGCAAACTATCTGTAAAATGAAATAGTTATAAATTATCTACTAACAATGTCTTTCTCTAATCTATTAGGAAAAATATAATATACCAACTGCCTAAATTCATATTTGGTGAATATAACAATTTGTTCTTAAGTTTAAATTTATAGTAGTTTATTTCGCATTATTTATAGAATATTACTTTTACTACTATTGAAAGTAGTTGAACTTTGCATCACCTTTTAATTAAGACATTAAGTAAATATATTAATTTACTTTATTTAGAAAAACCCAAGTACCAAATATAATTCCAATTATAAAAGAAGTAAATACGATTAGAATAAATGCAGGAAGTGTAAAAGTCATCATATTAATTATTATTAAAATATATAGTAGTTATTGCAACTATTACACCAATTAGAAACGACACGACTAATATAAGTATGAACGCAGGAGTAGTAAATGTAATCATATAGTTTATTAATAAGTGTACTATAAATAACTAAGTGGGTTAAGATACCCAGCCCGTGGGGCAAGTGGCATAATCATATTCGTTCCACAAACTTTACTCTTATATTCATTTGGCCCCGAAATATGGACAGCATCGGACGCATACACAGTAAAGTGAAGATGTGGACCAGTGCTATATCCAGTATTACCAGAAAGGCCGATTTTTTGTCTTGAAGTTACTTTCTCACCTGTTGCTACTTGAATTACTGAAAGATGCGCATAAAGTGTAGTAAGACCATTTGCATGTCTAATCAATACCCATTTTCCGTATGATACACCATTACAAGCTGTGTCAGTGTTACCGGTCCCAAGAACAACCCCTGCACCAGCAGAATAAATTGGGGTGCCGACTCTAACAGCAAAATCAACTCCATTGTGACCTGAACCATTATAGACTTGAGGGTTTTTTGTTGAGAACGAAGTATTGCCAAAATTTTGAGTAATAACTACATTTTCAACAGGATATTGAAGAACCCCTCTCCCCGTACTAGGAAGTTTTGAGGCGTCAACAATAACACGTAACTTTGATTCTACGTCAAGCATTTCAGATTCAACTTCATCTTTTTTCTTTCTCTTTTCTGCTAAAAGTTTTTTATATTCACTTTCTTTGTTTTTTGTTTGAATGAGAAGTGAATTTTTATCTTTAGAAGTTTGCACAACTAAATCCTTTTGATCAGTTAAAGTTTCATTCAAATTTTCCAAAATATGTTTACGAGATTCATAGCTTGCTTTTTGTAATGAAAGCGCAGTTTTTGTATCGATAAGATTTTGAACTTTTTGATTAATGGCCTTTGAAGATTCTCCTTCACGTTTCATAATCTCTAATGCATCAGATAAATGTGCCCCTGGTGCTAATGCACCGATAAATGGTGGAACGAATTGCTCAGACTGAACAAATGACCTAAGTGAAAGAGCTAGGGCTTTTTTATTCCTATCTAGAACATTTTCTGTGGCTGATATTTTATTTTTTGTATAATTGATATTTTCTTGTGCACGAGCAATACGAAGTTTTGTATAATCAATATCTTTTATAAGCCCAACACGTCTTTCTTCAAGGCGAGCCAAAGCCTGCTTAAGTGTCTTAGCTTCACCTTGAGTTTTTGCAACCTTAGAATTATAATTTTTTATTTCAGCATCTAATGCTTTAATTTTATCAGACAATGAATTCAAATCGGACTGAAGCTGTTCAGCTGTTTGGTTATCTTCTGCTGTTTGGGCAAGTGAAACAAATGGCGTACTTAGTGCAAACATTAACATTGTGAGAAATATTGAATTTAAAAAAGAGCTGCGTATCATAATATTAATTTATGCATCAAGCAATTGACATACTGAATCTATACGTTTAATAACTTCATCAATTCCTAATACATAACAAATTGTAAATGGATCTACTGACTTTTCTTGACCAGATAAAGTCATACGAAGTGGCCAAAGAACATTACCTTTACCTTTTTCTTCTGCATAACCTATAATTGATTGCTTGATAGTCTCAGGTGATGTGAAATCTGCTTTAGTTAATAATTCCTTTACTGATTTTAAGTGTTGTGAAGCTTCAATTTTTCCAGCATCTTTCCAAGTAATTTTCTCAACATTATAAACAGGTGTATTTATAAAAAACCCGAACTCCAAATTCTTAATTTCATTTAATTCACCGTAAGTAGAAATTCTATCTATAACTGCTGGTAATAGTCTCTTCAAAATATCTTCTGGATATTTCTCCATATAAATTTTCACAGTATTATATTGCGTCTCAACTGACTGTAATCTTATATGTTCTTTATTCATCCATGAAAGTTTTTCTTTATTGAAAATTGCTCCTCCTTTGTGTATTTTTACCAAATCAAAAACTTCAACTAATTCATCAAGTGTAAAAATCTCCTTTTCTCCTCCTGGATTAAATCCAATGAAAGTCATGAAGTTTATAATTGCTGAAGGCAAATATCCCATGTCACGATACGCGGTTACAGGAAGAGCTCCTTTTCTCTTTGAGAGCTTAGTTCTATCTTCTGATAATACTAATGGTAGATGCGCATACACTGGCTGAGGAAATCCTAACGCTTCTCTGATTAGAATTTGACGTGGAGTGTTCGGAATATGGTCTTCTCCTCGAAGTATATGTGTCACCCCTTCTTCGTGGTCATCAACAACAACAGCAATATGAAAAAGTGGTTCTGTAATTGACTTTGCAATAACAAAATCACCTAAGTCTGTTGTATCAGTTTCTATTCGTCCACGTATTGCATCTTCAAAAACTACCACTTCCCCTTTATTCTTAAATCTTACCAATTCTCTCATCACCCCACTTCCATCTTTTGCCTCTTCTTTGGATATATATGCATGACCGTCATCAATCAATTTTTGCAGATGTCTTGTGTGAGATTCTACGTGTTCACTTTGGCGATACTTTTCGTCATAATTAAGACCCAACCATTCTAGACTTTCTATTATATTATCCTCATATTCCTTTTTGCTACGTTCGCGGTCAGTATCTTCTATACGAAGAATAAATTTACCTCCATTTTTACGAGCATATAAGTATGCAAAAACAGCGGTACGATAATTACCCATATGAAGAAGACCTGTTGGGCTAGGAGCAAAACGTGTAACTATTTTTGATGTAACCATATTTACATAGTATATCATCGTGAACAGCTTGTTGCCATTAGCAATTAGAAAATTATTGATAAGTATATTTAAATATAAATATCATATATTATGTTTAAAATTAATAATATTTAGATATGTCCAAAATGGCAACATACTACATTCTAATTAATATTCTATATGTTCAAGACTTTTATCACTATTGACATTGTGCTATAAATATGTGATAATAGAAGAGTTGCCTGCTCATTAAATTTTAAGGAGAAACTCTTATGTTTAATCGCTTTGAAATGTTTTTGATTGCTGTCGCAGCTTTCATGATTTTCATTGGATTTGCATCACTTCCAATTTCGCTTATTTTCGGCTTCAATCGCGAATGGATAACGCCACGGATGAGTTTTGATATGTTGTCTATGGCTGTTGTGCTTTCTGGACTAAGCATTCTTGCCTGCACAGGAATTTTGTACGGCGCACGAATGTTCATACTTCATAACAGTAAAGAAAATGAAATTGGTCCAGGTTGAATATCTACTCGTCGACACGAAAACTCGTTTCGGCGGGTTTTCTTTTTGTATTGTATTATAGCTATATGCTATAGACCATAAGCTATTAACCGTTAACTATGTGACAAGCAAATTCTTATCAGTTCTCTAGCTATAACATTTGCAGATTCTCTACTATTATTAAGTTTCATACTAGATTCTGACATCTTCATATAGTTTTCCTTATTATCCAAAATACGAGAAATTTCTGTAAAAATTATCGCTTGACCAAGATTATTTTCTTCAAGAACAGAGGCTATTCCACGACTAGCCATTGCGTATGCATTACTACATTGGTCTCGACTTATACTTTGTGGGATAGGAATAACTAACATCGGTAGTTGCCATAATGCAATTTCGAACATTGCAGAACTACCACGTGTTATTACCATATCTACTTTTGGATAAAATAGTGACAAATCAATAAAACCATCAACAAAATAGTGATTTTTAAATTTGTGCTCTTTTAACATTTCTGTTGTTAACTTTTTAACTTCTTCCAAATTAGCAATTCCTGTTTGATGCACAATATCATATCTATCAAGTAGTTGAGGAAGTATCTCGAGGATTGCTTCATTAATTCTCTGACTTCCTTGTGAGCCACACAAAATCATAATAGCTGGACGTTCTTTATTACCATACTCTCTTTTAAAATTTTCTGGTGGTATTAGTGCGCTTCTTATTGGTTGACCAGTTAATGCTATTGTTTCCTTTGGGAAAAATGGGGACGCTTCAGGATAAGAAATAGCAACACGAGATGCAAACTTACCACCAAATTGAGTTGTTCGTCCAGGAATAGTATCACTTTCATGAACTACGACAGGTATAGAGAGAATCTTGGCAGCGAAAAGTGTAGGGAAACTAGCATATCCCCCTTTTGCAAAAACTACATCTGGGTATATTGAGTATAATTTTAAAACAGCAATAATACATCCATAAAATGTTTTAAAAATATCCGTTATTGTTTCAAATGAAGGGTAGACTCGCAATTTTCCTGCAGGTACATGCACGAATTTTATCTGCTCTTCAAATAATGCTTTTTCATCATATGGTTTATCAGAAAAAAAGAAAACTTCTGGCTCTACTATTTTTTGAACAAAAGTCTGCTTTCTTGCACTTTCAATCACCGCGATTAGCGGATAAAAATGTCCACCCCCTGCTCCTGTAATTACTATTTTCATGAATATTTTTGAATTGATTTAGAAATATTTAACAAAACACCGAACTCAAACAATGTAACCATTAATGCTGTCCCTCCGTGTGAAATTAATGGTAGTGGCACACCTGTTAAAGGCAACAGACCTAATATAGAACCAATATTTAGTGTTGCTTGAGCAAGAATAATTGAAACTATACCAATTGCTAGTAAACGACCAAATTGATCTTTTGTTTCTCTAAAAATATAATACCCCCTATTACCTACTATACCATATAGAATAATGATATAAAGTGCACCAAAAAATCCAACCTCCTCACCAAAAACTGCAAAAATAGAATCTCCAATTGGTTCTGGAAGATAATTAAACTTTTGCACACTTTGTCCGAGCCCTCTCCCTGTTAATCCACCACCACCTAATGCAATTAAGGATTGATTAAGCTGCCATGAAGATCCCCGAGGGTCATGTGTGTTGTTAATGAATGTTTTTACTCTTTCCATCATATATGGTCTTACCATTAAGAGTAGAGCAAAACCAATTATTCCTGTTATTACAAGTATCTGAATATGTCGTTTACGTGCACCTCCAATAAAATATGTAGCGAATGATGCTGTCATAATAATAAAATATGTGCCGAAGTCAGGTTGCAATAACAAAATAACTGAAACAACTACAACTGAAAGTGCGTATGGTAATAATCCATATTGCCAGTTTTTAAATAAGTTTCTGTATTTTGTGCACCAATACGCAACAATAACCACAAAAGTAAATTTTAGAAATTCACTTGGCTGAACAGAAACTGGGCCCAAATCAAGCCATCTGTGTGCTCCACCGTGATATCTAGATAAAAAAGGAACAAAAACTAGTGATGTTACAAAAAGAGCTGACCCGAACAATACGAATGCATACTTTTTATAAAACTCAAAAGGTATAAGGGCTCCAAGACATAATGCTAAACTTCCACCAACAAGAGCGTATATTAGTTGTGTTTTTATTATTGAATAAAATTTTACTTCATTAACTGCAAGTACACCGAGTGCCGCTGAACCGAAGGTTACAAGACCAGTTACGAGAATTAATATAACTGTTATTAATAGTGTTTTGTCTACATTCTTAAACATAATAATTAACTAACCAATACAATTACTACACCAAGCAATGCGCACATATAAGAAACAATCCAATATCTCATTGTTACTTTTGCTGACGTCCAACCTTTAGCTTGGAAATGATGATGTAATGGTGCAACAATGAATAATTTTTTCTTAAAAATCTTCTTCCACGCAAGCTGCAGAATAACAGACACTGTTGTCATCATGAGTGGAAAAGCAATGATGGGTAGATACATAACTGCATCAGTTAAAAAAGCAATAACAGATAATGACAAGGAAAGTGCCAACATTCCTGTTTCCGTTAAATAAAAAAGTGCGGGAGGAATATTAAACCACAAAAATGCCATAATTCCTCCAAGTACGACGAAACAAAATGCTGCAATATCTACTTGTCCGTGGACATAGGCAATCATGCCATATGCTGTAAAAACTGCTGACATTACACCACCAGATAAACCATCTACTCCATCAATAACCCCAGTAGAAAAAGTTGCAAGAGTCACGACGACAAAGAAAAGAATAAACAGTAATCCACCAAGATGAATATGTCCATAAAAAGGAATGTACACAGCGTCAACACCTAGTTTTGCATAAAACCACCACCCAGCAAAAAGCCCAAGAAGTGAAACAGCGATTAATCTAACTGGAAATGAGAGGCCTCCCCCTATATATGAATTTAATTTACTACCAAATGCTTCAACAACCAACAGGTCATCAATTGCTCCGACCACGGCACCGACGAACATTGCCATTAATGGCAACCATGTTTGATTACGAGAAATAAAAACTAATTTCTCAGTAAATGGTATGGGGAAAACTTTTGAAATAAACCAAATTAGTAGTGCTGTTACAAAAACTGAAACCCATACAACTGAACCACCTAAACGCGGTACGGGTAACTTCTCATCATTATGTAGTGACGCAGTAATTGTAGCCTCTTTGCCGTCAATTGTTTTTGTGACATTTTTCTTTTTCCAAAGTTTATTCTCTATTAAAAAACGCCCAATTACGGGGGCAATAATAATTCCAATAGCAAAAGATATAACTGCCGGAAGAAGTACTTTAAACGGGTCTAATGCTAGCATGAATTAAGTATATCATATTAGATATTAAATTAATGCTTGAGTTGTATACATTATTTAAGAAAAAGTATAGTAGTTTAAATTATTTAGTAATACTTTTTTGCAACGCCTTATACAATATGTCAACGTCAGAAAATCTTTCTTCCCTAGTTGAGCCTAAAACAACAATAGCTACAGGGTGTCCAATAGAAATATCTACTATAATCACTAAATTCCCACCTGCATCATCTGTGAATCCTGTTTTTGAAAGTTGTATACCTCTAAAACTATAGACGTGTTGATTAGTATTTGGTATGCCTGATATTCTACCACTACTTGAATTCATGCTTGCTCTAGTTTTTGTAGTGACGTCAAATATTTCTGGAAAAAGTTTATGTGCAATCATTACTAACTTTGCAACAGATAAAGCTGAACCCTCGCCTCCAATTTTTCCATCAACGTCTAATCCAGCCGGGTGTGTGAAGTGTAGTGGGAGTCCGAGTGATAATGCATCACTGTTCATCTGTGATACAAAAAAATTCCTTCCACCTAATACATCAGCAATAGCTTGTGCACCATCATTTGATGAAAATATTAGAGTATATTTTAATAATTCATTTAGGGTCCACACTTGGTCCTTTTTTAATCCAAGATCATATGCCCCATCAATACTCGATGACAATATCTTTATATTTTTATTTCCATCATTATGCATTCTCGCACTAACAGAAGTCATGACTTTTGTAATACTAGCTATTGGAAGAACGACGTTTCCATTTTTTTCTGATATTACCTCTTTGGCAACAATGTCATAAACAACGTATGCTTTTCCTTTTATTTTTATATTATTAAATGCACTTTTATTAAAAATTGAACTATTAGCTGTTTCTATTTTTTGATGAGTAATTATTTTAGGAATAAACTTATTCTGTAAATAAAAAATAGGTTTTTCAATATTGGAGAGGATTAGAACAGAAATAACAGCTAACCCATACACAATTGCATTATCTATATTATGATGACGTGAGTGCTTGATCATAACAAAACTACTATGGATTGTATCCTTCAAGTTTTTCAATTAATTCAGTATGTATCCTTTGATAGTCCGGTAGATCTTCAACCTTTGTAACACCAAGCTGCTTAAGCGCATCTGACGTTAAGGTACAAGCTTCACCAATTCTTGAAATTAATCCTCTAGTTGTTAGAGTTCTAATTGACTGCGAAGATTGCACACCCCTTATATAGGAAATCTGTTCTCTTGAACTTACGCCAAGATAAGCTACTAGTGTTAATACTTGCAGTGTTGCTGGAGTCAAGTCTCCTTTTAATTCTTCTTTCCAAAATTTCTCTACAAGTGGAGCTTGTGTGGAATGTGTAACAATAGAAATACCATCAGTTGCGCTAAGTAATGACAGGCCGATACTGTTCAATGATTTATTTAGCTCATCAAGACTATTTTCTATTTCAAGATTAGTTACACCAATAATACTAGCAACTGTTGCAATAGGTAATGGTTCTCCTGATAAGAAAAGTACTGTAACTATTTTTTGAAGCATAATATGTATAAGTGTATCACGAATAATTTTGATAAGTAGTCATTTTTAATTTATTAAAATATTGTAAGGCGAATAACAAAGTTAAAAGTCTATAAAGTCCATAAAGTTAAAAGTAAATTCGAATGTGTTCACTTTAAGGACTTTTGACTTTAAGACTTGAGACTATGCTAATTTCTCCCCCGTCTGCATGTTGTTCAACATTAATTGAACCAGTGCGCAGTAGTTCCAAAATTGCAATAAAATTAACAATAAGTATTTTCTTGCGCTCTTCTATTGTCCCTGCACCATTAGCTAAACTTTGTAATGTTACCTGAGGTATAGTTCGCACTCTCTCCAGAAGACTCTCAATTACATTTTCTATACGCAACGCTTGTTCTACAGCAACTTTCACTAGTTGCTTTGGTGTAACAAAAGACATAAGCGTAAGCGATGCGATAGATTGAAGCATTTCTTTTGTAACACGACTATCTGGCACAAAAACTGGTTGACCTTTGTATTTAACATATTCACGAGAATGAAGAGGTCCTTTGTTATAGAATGAAGCTACTTTTTGACATGCATCTGTTAAGATAGCATAAAGCTCCAACTTTCTTTCCAAATCATGCACCTGTTTTTCTTCTTCTTCGGTATATACAATTCCCGGGAGCAAAGATTTTACCTTCATCAAAATTAGAGTAGAGGCAACAACAATAAATTGTGAAATATCCACCAAGTTTTTCTGTTCAAGAGTTTTTATATATGAAATATAATCATCAGCAACAGAGACTAGTGATATTTCAGTAATCGAAAGTTTCCTCTGTTCAATCAATTCAAGAAGTTTTGTATATGGACCCTCATATCGGTCTAATTTTACTGTGAATTCCATACAACTAGTATATAGTTAATAGTTACTGGTTACTAGTTGATAATTATTAGTGATTTTTTAAAATATTTGAATAGACAAAATTATTACAGATACTAGGGGAATGAAAATTTTTAGAGGAAAATGTACATTTAGTACATTGATCGATAAAAACTTATGTTCGACAAAGTAGGTGGGGTAATTTATTACTATTTCAACACTTCCCAAATTTTCGGATCATTACCACCGTCAATCTTAAAAACAACAACTCCTCCAATTTTGTATAATTTTGCAATACGTATTTTGTCAGCGATAGATATAGCGTCAGAATACCAAACCAAGTATTGTTTCATTCCTCCTAATTGTTCACCACTTACTCCTGTGCTAGTAGAGTAAGTAAAACTAATTTCTCCAGAATTATTGCGAACTGGTGAAATATTCAAGCTCCTTGCAAGTTCATCAGCATAATTCCAATTCATAGAACCAATTCTGGAATACTTTTGTGATGAAGTCCCTACTGAAGGAATAATTTCATATTTATATCCATATGTTGGAACACCTAAGATAATTTTCTTTGCAGGAATATCCCACATAGCATGTGTTACGACTTTTTTTATCCACTCAATATCAGCAACAGGCTTATAAACATTCCCAAGATTCGTGTTGTGAATAGTCAGACGTGCATCATCTCCTGCTTGGTCATAAGCCATAATACGCACTTGGTCACAAACCTTACCAATTACTTTATAGTCATTAGAATATTCAACCCTTGCAAGTATTTCTTTTGAAGTAGTTGCATATCTGCTATCTGGTGGTGTACGAGCCTCGACAGTACAAATTAATTGTTTCTTTTCTTTATGAAGTGCAGTAGATAGTTCCGTTAAAAAAGCAGAGAAGTATGGTCTCGACTCAGCAAGCTTCGCTTCATAGTCAATATCTATACCATCAAATTTATTTTTCTTAACAAGAGCAACTATTTCCTTTACATGAGCTTGTCTTTTCTTTTTCTGAGAAAATAAAAGATATTGTAAATACTTCTCTTTTTCATTATGAGGATACGAAAGTATACTTGGGTACACTTTAACTTTTTTCTTTTTTGCTTCGGTAATTAAAGTTGTCCATGGTTCCTCCTCTATTTTTAAAACATTCTTAATTGAACCATCGGTTTGAAGTTCATAAGCAAAAGGACTAATTTGAGTAAGTTTATCGAGGTTGGCAAGTGTGGTGCTTGCTCCTTCTGTTTTTCTCCAATATGGAATCCAGACTGCTTTTTCAAATGTAGTTTTTGTGACTGCAAAAATACCTTCAGTAAAGGATAGAAAAATAAAAGTAATAATTAAAAACTTTTTCATATACTAATATTAGCACGAAACAGACCTAATTATACTTATTTTGTAATTGAGATTTTTAATTCTCTAAGTGTCTTATCTGGTGCAGGACTTGGTGCTTGCATGAGTATATCTCGCCCTTCACCTGTCTTTGGAAATGCCATTACTTCACGAATATTTTGTTCATTAAGAAGTATCATTAGTAGCCTGTCTAATCCCCATGCAATTCCTCCATGTGGTGGCGTACCTGATGCGAGAGCTTTTAACATATGACCGAAATTACTTTCAATTCTTTCATCACTATACCCCATAATTTCAAAAACTTTTCTAAGCTCCTCTGCTTTATGAAGACGTATACCTCCACCACCTAATTCATATCCATTCATAGCAACGTCATATTGAGTAGAAATAATACTTCCAATATTTTTCTTTTCAATTAAATCAGCGGTGAATTCTTTCTTTACTCCTGTAAATGGGTTGTGGGTAAAAGTCCACTCACCTGTTCCGTCCACGTTATCTTCTCCTGTTTTTTCAAATGCTGGAAAATCAATTACCCAACAAAAAGCCAAAAGATTCTTGTCTTCTTTGTTTTCTCTTAGGTCCGGCTTATCTGTTCCATACTTTTCCATTACTTCCTTATAGGTTAATACTGGGAATGGTATAGTTTGAATTATTTTATCTGGGAATAAGTCAGTGACTAATTTAATTAACAATTCTTCATTTGTTTTCATCACTTCTTCTTGAGTAACGAAACTCATTTCAATATCTAATTGAGTGAACTCTGGTTGTCTATCACCACGAGTATCTTCATCTCGCATACACTTGGCTATTTGGAAATATCTTTCAAATCCTCCCGCCATTAACAACTGCTTATACTGTTGTGGAGATTGTGGAAGAGCATAGAAACTACCAGTATGTACTCTTGATGGGACCAAATAACTACGTGAGCCTTCTGGTGTTGGATTAGTGAGTAATGGTGTTTCTACTTCAAAGAAATTATTCGCATCGAAATAGTCACGAATGTATTTCACTACCTTGTGGCGCATTTTTATATTATGTAAAATGCGAGCACGACGTTGATCAAGATACTTATATTCAAGACGTACCTCCTCACCAACTTCATATCCGTCCGTAGAAATATCAAAAGCGGGTGTAGTAGCTTCATTCAAAACTTCAATTGCCAAAACTTCAAGTTCCACATCACCCCCTACAACACCTACCTTTATATTCTTCTCTGGGCGCTTATTAACCTGTGCTGTAACTGCGAGCACCCATTCTGGACGGACCTTTTGTGCGACTTCTAGTGCCTCTACATGGTTAGGAAGTACTACAGCTTGTACTTTGCCTGTAACATCACGTAAATCTAGGAAAACCATTTTCCCTTGGTCACGTCTAACATCAACCCAACCTTTAACTGTTACTTCACTTCCAATATTTTGAGAAATGTCTTTGATATAAGTTCTTGTCATAAAAATAAAATAGTCCGTAAACAAAATATACAACTAGTGTATATTTGTGTACGGACGATTGCGGAGAACCGTGGTGCCACCATACCTTGCTACTTATTGTAGCCACTCTTATTTATTAAATTTAACCTTTGCTCCGAAGTTGTCAGCTTCATCAATGCTTATATTTATACTATCACATATGTATAAGCATGCAAGAAATAAAAATCCCCGCAAACTGATGTTTTGTTTGCGGGGATGTATTCGGCGCGAGGTTGTGAATCTTTCCGAATCGCGAAACTGATATAACTCTTTGAACCCGTACAACACTTCTCGGTGGAGCGACTTTTGTGGATTTTACCACGAGACAACACTTTTCCTAATTCATGGAAGTTGTTGTCATCAGAGCATGTATTCCTTAACCGGTATCTAAACAGCCCTTCCACGACTGAATCCTTAACGGAGAGACACTAAACATCAGTGACTGGATGCAAAAATTCTAACAAATTTTAGTGAAAAATCAAAATATAAATTTATCTATCTAAGCAAGGCCTGGGATAGACAGCGGTTATCGCTTATACATTTCACCAGCATCATCTGGTCTATAAATTACCATCCATTCACCGTTTCTAAATTCAATATTAATTATATTTTCACTATCAGGAAACTGTGATGCATCTGGTTTTATATTGGGATTATTTTTCCAAGAGAGAGCCGTGGCACTCGCTTGTTGATTACTTGATGTATCTCCAAAATCCATCGGTATTTGTTCTGGTATCTTTTCCATGTTCATATTATTATTCCAATCCAATCTGCTTACGAACTATAATCATTTTTTCTTCTGCTTTAATTCTCGCAGATTCACCATTTTCTTTTAAGAGATTAAGTATAAAAGATGTGTCCGATAGTAGTTCATCGTACTTCTCTTTCTTTCCCTCTCTCCACTTCATAATAGTAACAAGCAAATCATCCTTTGCTTGCTTGTATCCATATCCACCATTTTCAAACTTTTCACGCAAATTTTTATCCTCTTCTTCATTCAAGAAAAGTTTATGAATTTTATAAATATTATTTTCATCTGGATTCTTCTTGTCTTCTGGACTCGCACTATCAGTGACAATACTCATCACTCGTTTTTTTAAATCTTCATCAGAACAAAATAGTTCAATGTGATTGTTATACCCCTTACTCATCTTTTGGCCATCTACACCAGGGAGTGAGGCAACATTTTCAATTATCAAATCTTTCGGTAATTTAAATTCTTCAACATTATACGCACGATTATAATATCCAGCGATATCACGAGCATATTCTACATGTTGCTTTTGATCAGCCCCTACTGGAACAATATCAGCACCGTAAATTAAAATGTCAGAAGCCATAAGTACTGGATAATCAAAAAGACCTAAATTAACTTCTTCGTTTTTTGCCTCTCTATCCTTGAATGCATGAGCTCTCATCATGTACGGTATAGTTACGAGGTTATTAAAAATCCAAGTTAGTTCAGTAACTTGAGGAACAGATGACTGCTTGAACAAAACAACTTTTGAAACATCCAGTCCACAAGCAATGTATGAAGCAACGGCTTCTATAGTCTGCTGTCGCAACTCATCACCATTTCGGACAGTTGTGAGAGCGTGATAATCAGCAATAAAAACATAACTCTCATATTCTCCAGAATTTGATAGGTCAATATTCTGCTTCATTGCACCAAAGTAATTCCCAAAATGAAGTCTCCCTGTTGGTTTGATTCCAGAAACTAAGATTTTCTTTGACATGTTATACAGTGTAACAAATAAGTATAAAATAAGAAAACCACCCAGTGTTACTGGGTGGTTTCAGTTTGAATTGGTGTTAAGCATATCAGAAGTTCTTCTGATCTTTTTATGCGAGATTTACTCTCTTCACGCATCATCTCAAAAATATTAAGGAAGAATTTTTTCCATCCTTCAAAATCTTTTTTCTGAAGTTTATATTCTTCCTTAAAATCATCACCTACTTTTGAAATATCAACATCCACATGTATTGACTCAACATATTGACCACCTTCAGGTGAGGGATCATAACCTATACCCCAAATTATACCTTTCAGTGTAGGAGTAGTAGTAATCACAATGCGAATCTTACTTCCTCCAAGTGAACTTTGTCTTCTATCAAGAAAAACGTGAGCAGTTAGACGCAAATTAATTTCCAAAAGAGCAAGCAAGAAATCGCGTAATTCGGAATCCTGTTCCTCTGCCATCAAACTTTCACTGGTTATAAAAACCTCAGAAAGTTCAGAAGTATAATCGCCTGGAAGTTTTTGAACATTTTCATATGTGCGTATTTCCATTTGTTTCTCCTTATCTATGTAAGTAACAACCTAAATAAAACTAACACAAAACAATACTTATATCAATATTTAATTTTACGATTATTAAGAAATTTCTCCTTCTTTTTTAGGCATAATCTTTTCCTCTTCCAAAATAAATGTTCCAATAACTGTTCCCAAAATCATTCCAACAATAGAAGCAATAAATCCAACGAATGTACCAGGTATTTCTGATGTTGTTACATAAAGATTCCAATACTGCCATGTACATACTCCAAGAACAATAGAAAGGAGAGCTCCAAATGAATTAGCTTTCTTACTATATAGACCTACTACAAGCGGTATAAACCCTGCAACAAGTGTGACGGAATACGCACTAGAAACCAAATCATAAATACGGGCATCATCTTTAAGTGCTAAAAATATTCCACCAAAAGATACGAGAACAACAGCGGTACGAATAATATGCAATCTCAATTTATCAGAAATATCCGTAAAAAATGGCTTGATAACATTTTCAGCTAGCAGTGTTCCTGGCGCAAGTAAAGCACCAGATGCGGTTGATATAATAGCAGAAACAAGTGCTCCAAAAAACAAAATTTGTATCACTACCGGGGTGTGATCTTGCACAAGTGTTAATACTAGATTTTGTGGGTCATTTGCAAGAACATCAGGATACAAAATACGAGCAATGCCAGCAATAAAAAGTGGAATAAGTACAATACTAAAGTAGAGAAGACCGCCTACAACCGATGCCCAGACGGACACTGTTGCAGACTTAGCACTCATGGCACGTTGATAAACATCTTGTTGAGGTATAGAACCTAGACCAATAGTCATAAGAGCTGTTACGAATATTATCCACTCAGTTAATGAGCCGGACAAACTCGGTGTAACCTTCCAATACTCTTTAGGTGTTTGACTAATAAGCATATCAATTCCCCCTATTTTTGAAAGTGCATACGCAAAAATAGCCCCAAGACCAATAATAATAACTACCGACTGTATAGTATCCAATAACGCAACAGAGCGCATTCCTCCAAAGAATGTATATAGAGTTACAATTGCAGCTGCAAGTAAAATCGCCCATTTTAAGGAAAGGGCTGGAATAACTAATGAAAGAACTAGCCCTAATGCAAGAAACTGTGCAGCCACCCAACCGAAGTAACTAACAATAATTGCTACTGACAGGAATACTGCAATAATTGTGTTATAACGACTTTTAAAATAATCCCCGATTGTCAAAAAATTTAATTCATACAACTTTCTATTGAAAAAAAGTCCAGCAATAATTAAACAAAGTGCTGCACCAAATGGATCTTCAATTACATTACTGAATCCACCTTCTGCGAACTTTGTACTAGCACCCAAAATAGACTCACTACCGAACCATGTCGCGAACACTGTAGCGAGAGCCATATAAAACGGAAGTGACCGACCGGCCAAAACATAGTCTCCTGTATTTTTAACTTTTCGACTAGCGTAAATTCCAATTGGTAACATTATGAGCACGTATGCAATAACTGCGTATTGTACAAGCATAAATTTTAATTTTATTTTCTATAAGTGTATCAACTAGCAGAAAAAAGAAAAGCCCGAAGATATTCTAGGGCTTTAATTTGTGAACCATGTCGTTGGGTTCAATTTTTTGGAATAACCGTTTTAGTTAAACATCTACTGATTATTTTGTTTCTTCTTAAGTCTTTTCTGTAATCATCAAGCAAAAAAGCTGGACCTTCATTTTCTTCAATTATTTTAATATCTGCCTCTGTTTGATTAATCATTCCCCCCACAAGACAAATTAATTCCTCCTTTATTTTTTGCCCATCAGTAGAGAGATGAACATAGTCCCATGGTGATACCCCACTTTCCAGAGTATCTCTTAGAAAATTAATCATCTTCAAAGCAGATGTAATTCTCGCCTCTATGAGGTCATCAACTGTTTTGTAACCCTCTGCAATTTTTGGTCTATATCCCGTTTTTTGATACCATATATGCTCTGAGAATATTTCGCTATATGATGGTATTTTTATATCAGGATTAAGAAGTTCGTCCCCACGCAAACAATAACTTCCCCCATCATAAAAAACAACATATAGTTCACCAGAATTAATACTTCTAATGTACCTACTTGATGCCAATGTTCTGACCAAATATTGTCGAAGAAGTTTGTTAACATCATGACTACTTTTTGAAAGCAGTAAGTCAAAAAAATCTACATATTCGTTAACTATGCCACCAATTCTGGTTCTACCAAATAAGGCATTCATTTGCTGAATAAATACACTCGCCTTTTGAACCCCTTTATCAATCATGACACCCCCCTTTTTAGAAAAGAACGCAACTTTAATATTCTAGACCTTTATTTATACAAGGTCAACAATAGATGAAAAATAATACAAAAAAAGATATGCTTCACGCATATCCTTTTTGTATTAATGCTACTTCATTTATTCCCACCTACAACCCTTCGTTTTGTAGACCTTCGACAAGCTCCATAGCCTTCCTAGAAAGCTTCTTAGGCATGTGAATATTTAGTTTTACTAATATATCCCCACGACGCCCTTTATCGTGAATATGGGGCACTCCACGGCCTTTTACACGCAAAATTTCGCCTGTCTGAGCTCCTGCTGGGACATCTATTTCGACTTTTCCATCTAATCCGTCAATTGTATGTTTTACACCCAAAAGCGCATCTGTCAATTTAATCTCATGAGTGATAACTAAGTCGTTTCCTTCGCGCTTCCAAATCTTGTGAGGTGTAACATTTATCTTTACATATAAGTCCCCTGATACTCCACCTGACACTGCTTCACCCATTTGTGACATACGTATCATTTCACCATTACCCATTCCAGCTGGAATAGCGATATTAACTTCTTCACGAACATTCGACACACCATGACCTTTACAATCATGACACTTCTCTTCTGGAATCTGCCCTACTCCACGACAACTATCACATGTACGAACTGTCTGGAAATTACCCATGAATGTCTTCTTCACATCGTGAACTTTTCCTTGACCATTACATGTGGTACAAATTTTCTTTTTAGTTCCAACTTTTGCACCGCTTCCAGTACATGTTTTACAAGTACTTACTTTTGAAAGCAAAACATTTCTCTCTGTTCCAAAAATTGCCTCTGTAAATGGTACATCAATTTCAAGTGAAATATCTCGTCCACGTTTTTGGCGAGAACCTCCGCCCCCTCCGAACATGTCTCCAAATATATCTCCAAGGTCCCCAAAATCAAATTGCATGTCTTGAAAATCTGATTGATTGAATCCTCCGAAACCACCGAATCCTCCTTGACCACCCATCGGGCCTTGTCCATTGAATGTTTGTCCGTAAGTATCATACTCCTTTCTTTTTTTCTCATCAGAAAGTGTCTGATACGCTTCGTTTATTTCTTTGAATTTCGCCTCATCCCCTCCTTTTTTATCAGGGTGATATTTTGCAGCAAGTTTATAAAACGCTTTTTTAATATCGTCTTTCGAAGCACTCTTATCTACACCAAGTAGATTGTAATAGTCTTTTGTTGCCATGATAAGAATATTCTAACACAAACTATGCATTTGCACCTGTGTCATCTTTTTTTGTTTCTGACGCATCATTTCCTTCTTCTTTTGGAGCTTCAGTTGTTTCTGTAGCGTTTGATTGAGTTGCTTGATCATTGGCTGATTTCATAGCCTCACCAATTTTCATCATTTTTTCTGAAAGATTCTCAGTTGCTTTTGTAAGCACTTCCTTATTATCTCCATTACGAGCCGTTTTCACTTCCGCGATAGCATCTGTAACTTCCTTCTTTATTTCTTCAGAAATTTTATCCCCCGCATCTTTGATTGCTTTTTCTGCGGTATGAACCATTGTGTCTGCCATATTCTTTACTTCAACAAGTTCCATTTTCTTTTTATCTTCATCAGCATGTGCTTCAGCATCGTTTTGCATTTTCTTTATATCTTCATCAGATAGACCAGATGATGCTTCAATACGAATGGATTGAACCTTACCAGATGTTTTATCTTTCGCAGCAACGTTTAAGATACCGTTAGCATCTACGTCGAATGTAACTTCAACTTGTGGCATACCTCGTGGTGCTGGTGGAATACCGTCAAGAATAAATCTACCTAGTGACTTATTATCAGCAGCAAGTGGTCTTTCACCTTGAGTAATGTGAATTTCAACGGAGGTTTGATTGTCTGATGCTGTTGAGAAAATTTGTGACTTTGCTGTTGGAATAGTCATATTCCTTTCAACAAGCTTGGTTGCAACACCTCCCATAGTTTCAATACCAAGTGAAAGTGGAATAACGTCAAGAAGAAGAACGTCTTTCACATCTCCTTGTAATACTCCAGCTTGAACAGCAGCACCGAGCGCCACCACTTCGTCTGGGTTAATTGAACGATTTGGCTCCTTACCAAATAATGCCTTCACGGCTTCCACAATCATAGGCATACGAGTTTGTCCTCCAACCATAATAATTTCATGAATTTCTTCTTTCTTAAATGGAGATGCCTCAAGTGCTCGCTTTGTAATTTCAATTGAGCGGTCAACAAATTCTTTTGCAATTTCTTCTAACTTCGCACGAGTAACTTTCACAACTAAGTGCTTTGGACCATCAACCCCAGAAGTGATAAATGGAAGATTAATTTCTGTTTCTAATTGTGTAGAAAGTTCATGCTTTGCCTTTTCTGCTGCTTCATCAAGACGCTGTAATGCAAGCGCATCTTTTGAAACATCAATACCTTGATCTTTCTTAAATTCAGAAGCAATATATTCTACGAACTTCTGGTCAATGTCACGTCCTCCTAAGTGTGAGTCACCGTCAACTGATTTTACTTCTACAACACCATCACCTACTTCTAGAATAGAAATATCAAATGTTCCTCCTCCGAAGTCATACACTGCAATCTTTTCATTCTTGGTACTGTTGAATCCATAAGCGAGAGCTGCTGCTGTTGGTTCAGGAATGATACGCATAACTTCAAGTCCTGCGATTTTACCCGCATCAATAGTTGCTTGACGTTGTACATCATTGAAATATGCAGGAACAGTAATAACAGCTTGAGTAATTGTCTCACCTGTTTTTGCCTCTACATCTGTCTTAATTTTTTGTAAAATCATCGCGGAGATTTCTTCTGGACGAGTATCTTTACCACCTAATGAAATAGATACACCCCCATTACTACTTGCTTTTAATTTGTAAGCAACGCGAGGAATATCATTTTGCACTTCTTTGTCTGTGAATGAATGACCCATGAAGCGCTTTACTCCATAAATTGTATTTTCTGGATTAGTTACTGCTTGACGTTTTGCTATTTGGCCAACTGCGCGCTCACCGTTTTTATTTACTGAAACAACTGAAGGAGTTGTACGATTACCTTCAGTATTTTCTATGATTTTTGGTTGCCCTGCTTCGATTATTGCAACTGCTGAGTTTGTTGTTCCTAAATCAATTCCAATTATTTTTGCCATAAGTTTTATATTATTTTAAATTTCTAAATTAATTCTCTTTTTTAAACTGACCAACATGTACACGAGCTGGACGTAATATACTATCGTGCATCTTATATCCATTTTGTAACACCTTCACAATTTTTTCATCTTCATTTTCATTATTAACTTCCACTGACAGCATTGTTTCATGTAATTCCGGATTAAAACTATCTCCAATTTTTCCGAACTGTGTTACTCCTTCATTTTCAAGCACGGTTTTGAATTGATTAAAAATATATTCAATTCCAACTCTCCAATTCTTATCTACCTTCTCCCAGGCTTCTGCGTTTCCTTGTGCCATATCATATGAATCAAGTACTGGAAGCAACTCTTCAATAAATCTCTTTGTAGCAAACTTCCTGTTCGAAACTAGATTGCTTTCAACTTCTTTTTTGAAGTTAACATAGTCAGCTCTTGTGCGTTGACTTAAATCTAAGTATTCCTGCTTTTCACTTTCTAATTTCTTAATCTTTTCACGAAGTTTTTTAATAGTAACTTTTACATTTTGCTCACCATCTTCATCTACTTCTTCAAAAGAAATATCGTCTGTGTCGTCACTAGTTATTTGTTCTTTTTTAATTTCTGTTTGTTCCTCTTGTGTTACATCATCTTTAATTATTTCTTCATCATTATTATTCATACGTACTCAATATCATTACAAAATCTTACTAATATACACATTTCTGTATTCCTGAATTATCTGTCGTTTCCGTAATTCCGTTATTATCAGTATAGCATTTTTCTCGCACATATAATATATAAATTATATTGAAAAAAAAGTCAAGAAAAATCACCACAGCAAGTGTGGTGATTCAAAATCAAATGATTAGCTTCCGTCCTGTAATGGAATTAGAACCTTATTCCAGAACGTAACCAAAGATGCGAGCATACTCATCTGTTGTAATGAAGAATCCATGTTGTGAGAATGCGTATCCCTATCAAACTTGAACCTATCTGGATTTGCACCCAAACAAGCACAGTTTCCTGGAACAACGAAGTGTGGAGTGCCTCCGCCTCTTACCATGGCAGTTATCCCCATGAATCCTCCGGAATATTTTAGGAAAGTCTTTTTACTTCTCTCAAATTCACTTTTTGTTTTGGAGGATAAACCAAAGTACACACTATGCGCAGACTCCTCACATTCTTTAAAGTGTGTATCCTGTTTAAATGAAGTAACAAGAAGTTCACAAGCCTTTCTACTAAACCCAACTTCAATCGGAGAAGAGTGAAAACCGTCATTACTATAATGACTAGTAGAAATAGTCATGAGCTGTGTCTTTTCACTTAAACAGTATGAGTGATTACCTACCAAATCCAAGTCTGTTGGTGGATAATTAAGCAGACGAAATAGAAAACTCATATCTTCTGCACATTTGCACAAACTCTTCCAATCTGTTGATTTGTGTGAAAAATTTGGATATCTGATAAATGGCAAATTTATGTAGAAAATGACTACGCCTTCAACTACATCATTTGCAAGTTTTATTAAATGAATTTTGTCTTCCTCTTTTTTAATACAATTGAGTAAGTACTCAAAAAATGCATTTCGAATTTTAAAAACAAAACCATTTTCATTTAACTCAAGTCTATAAATTTCTTGTGGTCTTTTTTCAAGAAGATATCCAAGCACTTTGTTTCTCCTTTAAATATGAATGTGCAGTATTTCTACAAGAACACTAGCATAATTAAGTAAAAAAACAAAAACAGCACCTAAGTGCTGTTTGATTTAAAATCTATTTGACTCTGCATATTGGTTTTGGCTTTGGGAAATCAAATTTCAATCCTGTAAAACCACCAACCGCGTTTGGGTTCATAGAAACAATTATTCTCCCCTTTTTCATCTCTTCACCCATTGATAAAAGGGTTACCATCGCTAGTTTAAAAAAATCTTCAGCACCCTCCATTGTCGTAACATCATCTCCAAAAAGTATTCCGATTCTCTTTACTGAGTCTTCATCAAGATTTACAATTATTTCACGTGTATTCATTTTTTCCTCCACAAATTAGACAACTAATTGAAACCTCTAAAACTACACTAACACGGCTAATTTAAAATTACAAAACTACTTTGTTGTGGCGCTCAAAATATCAATTAAGTCCTCTCTTTTATAAACACCAGATGAAAATATTCTATTCTTAAATGAATATTTATTTCCAATTTTGGAATTAAGGTGTTTGGTTAAAAAGTCCCTCAAAATATCTATACGATCATTTGGATGACCCATTCCTGAAATTTTTACCTGGTCAATACTGCTTTTATTCATTTCTTCTATTAATAAAGCAGTAGCTTCGTTTACTTTGTGAATATCATTTTCTTTATCTTTAAAAGATAAGTATAGATTATTAATTTCATTATTATTCTCGAGCTCTTGTTTAATATATTTATTTCCAGCCATAGCAGCAACTGTTCCAAGTGCAGCAGCTCCGAACATCTTCCCAAGAAAACCTCTTCTCCCTGGATTCTCTGGTTCATTATTTTGTGGTGTATTTTTTTCTAGATTATTCATATGAATTAATTTTAGCATACAAATATGTAATTCTAAAAACAAAAAACCTGTCAAATGACAGGTTTTTGTTTTTAACGCTTTGACCAGGTTGGAGCTTTAAGAGGTTTCCTTAAAAGAGTCCCCGGTATTTAATTTGTGGCTTTAGACAATTCATAAGTTAAACTAATCGATTCAGCTACAAAATATTTAGTAGTAGAAACTAACTCTTCTTTTGATTTAATGACTATTTTTTTACCAACACTAATTGAATTACGAGGTATTTCTTTTTCAATTAAAGATTTTGGTGATGTAATCTGCGCTCTTTTGTCAATTGGAATATTTTTATAATCACGCATTTCCTTTTCAAAAATTGCCTTATCTTTTAAGGTGGTACTAATAAATTTTGTATTATTATCTATTTTGACGGTTACTTGGTGCTTTTCTTTAGAAACGGACAACGGATACAATATATTTTCAGAGTCTATAATAATTGTATCACCAGAAAAAGAAACAACATCTCCAACAAAATACTTTGTTTTTAAAATTTTTGAGTTAGATGCTTGAGCATTGTTATCAAATACATCATTATTTACTGATTCGCTAGAAGTAACATTACTCATAAATATTTTCTGAATTTTGGTCTTGAAATATAAATTCACTGAGTAACCACCAATAAAAACTCCTATAATTAAGATGAGAATATATATAATAATATTTTTTAAATTCGGACTCATAAATTTTAGAAGAACTTTTCCATTATATTTTGGATTATGGTGTAGTATAAGTAGCAGTAACAACACCGTTTGTACCAGAAGTACCAACATTACCATATGTACTAGATCCTCGTGATCCTCCACCCCCAACTACAACAGATATGTTTTGACCTGAAGTGACACTTAATGTCTGTGTAACAACTTGTCCAGCACCACCACTACCTCCTCCTCCACCACCATCAATAGCAGAGGTTTTACCATCCCCACCTGAACCGTATCCAGAACCATTGGAAGCGCCAGTAACCGATCCATATCCACAAGTTACCCCTTCTGTTCCAGAAGGGTATCCAGCACCTGCTGCGCCTCCATAACACACGTAATTATATTGAAGCATCCCTGCTCCACCTCCACCACCACCAGGTAAAGCTACAACTGTTGAGAACGATGACTGTGTTCCACTCTGTCCCCCACTACTAGCACCACCAAAATCAGACCCTCCTCCACCTCCACCTCCACCTCCAACCACTTTCAAATTAACAGAATTAACTCCGTCAGGAACAACGAACACACATGAAGATGTAAACGTAACAACTGTGTTTGGACCAACATTTGACTCTGTTCCGCAGGAAGGAGGAACTGTGGCTGTTTTGCACAACAGCTGATTCCCATCACTTGTTAAGAACTTACCTGAAGAACACCTTGGGATAAAATCCTTAGTGACAACTGTATGTGCAGTATCAGAACTTAATGTAGATTCAGAATATATTTTCCCATGGACAGTTAAAGTTGCATTTGGACTAGTTGTCGTTCCAACAGTTAAGTCACCAAATATTTTAAGTCCTCCCAACTTTTCTTGCAGAACTGAACCAACATTAATCGGTGGAGGTACATTTCCGTTAGGAGCCATACTTGTTGGACCTACCCATGCATAAGTTACAGTACCAAGTATTATAGATAATATCATTATCAAAGATGCCTTAGTGAAAGAATCTTGAGTTCTTGTATTTATTGTTGATCCACTGTTCATATAGGACACTGTAACACAAAACTGATACCCATTATGTAACTTATCCACATTTGACTTACTTGAAAAAATAAACTGCACATATGTGCAGTTTATTATTATTAACGCTTTGACCAAGTTGGAGCTTTACGTGCTTTCTTAAGACCGAATTTCTTTCTTTCAACTTGACGTGAGTCACGCTTTAGAAATCCAAGTTTCTTAAGAGTGTTCTTGATGTTTTCATCACGAAGAACGAGCGTACGAGATAGTCCATGACGTACAGCTTCTGCTTGTGCATGAATACCACCACCTAATACGTGAATAGATACTGAGAACTTTTCACCAACTTCTGATTTACTAATCGCTTCTTGAGCAATCATTTGAAGTTCTTCTGTTACGAAATATTCCTTAACATCCTTATCGTTAACAACGAAAGAAGTCTTTGTTGCAGGTGTAATACGAACACGAGCAATCGCTGTCTTACGACGTCCTACTGCTTCTATGTATCTCTGTTTTGTTTCTGTAGCCATATATATTTAAAATTATTATTCCTCAATCACGAGATTCTTCATACGAATATCTTGTAACTTATTCTTTGGTAACATTCCACGTACAGCATGTGTGAGAAGCTCTGAAAAACCCTTCTTTGCAACAACATATGAAAGAGGCATTTCTTTTAGACCGCTTGGGTAACCAGAGAATGATTTATGAACACTGTCCTTCATTTTACTTCCTGTTACTTTAATTTTTGAAGCATTGGTTACTTTAACAGAAACTTCTGCCACACGATTTTTTACGAAATGAATACTATTTTTTGCATTAAGTAGTGCTGCTACTTCTGTAGCTACTCTTCCTAATGGTCTGTCTGTTGCGTCAATAATGTGGTTCATAGTAGTAAAATTATACAAATTCGATAATAGCTTTTTCAGCACCGTCTGAAATACGTGTAGGTAGTTTTAGAATACGAGTATATCCACCAGATACAGCCTTATACTTCACAGCATATTCAGCAAATAACTTTGATGTTTCAATATCTTGATTCATAATACGAGACATAATGAGACGACGACGTGCAACAGTGTCCTCCTTTGCAAGAGTAACTAACTTCTCAACAAAAGGACGTATCTCTTTTGCGCGAGCAAGTGTAGTCTCAATGCGACCATGACGAATAAGATTAACAAGAAGTCCACGCACAAATGCTTTGCGCTCGTTTTTTTCTCGTCCGAATTTTCTGAATGATTTGTGATGTTTCATACGTTGTCTATTAGTGCTCTACTATATCATGATTCTGACCTTTTTGCTATGCCTTAAGCGTAAGACCTAAATCAAATAGTGCTTTTTTAATTTCATTAATTCCTTTTTCCCCAAGACCATCAGTTGCTAAAAGGTCAGCTTCTGATTTACGAGCAAGTCCTCCTGCCGTACGAACAGATGCAGTAACAAGAGCATTTTCGGTACGAGTAGATAATCCCAAATCTTCAATCTTAACTTTTGTTGCATCTGTAAGATCAAGTGAGTCAGAAGAATCAACAATAGGCTCTTGTTTTGACTCCTTTGGCATATCAATAACTTCAGCACGGAAACCAACAATAGATTGAAGTTGTGTAATCATTGTGTGTATTGATGATTCAAGAACCTCATGTGGAGTAACTGTTCCATCTGTTTCGATAGAAACACGAAGACGGTTATGGTCAGTTCTGTCACCAACACGCATGTTTTCTACTTCGTAACTAGCGCGACGAATAGGAGTAAATGATGCATCAAGAACGATTGTTCCGATATCTGCCTTATCCTTCAAAAGAACTTCACGAGGTACATAACCTAGACCTTTTTCAATTGTAAGTTCAATAGCTAGATCAACATCCTTTGCAGTTGATTCACAAATATATTGATCCTTGTTCATGATTTCAAGTTGTGAAGGAAGAGAAATATTATCAGCTGTGGTAATTTTTGCACCCTTAATATTTAGAGTTGCTTTTTGTGCATCATCCCCATGTAATTTAAAACGAGTCTTCTTAAGATTAAGAATAATAGCAATAACGTCTTCTTTGATTCCATCAATTGCTGAAAATTCATGCTTTACACCATCAATAGATAATGATGTGATAGATGCACCAGGTACAGATGAAAGAATGATACGACGAAGTGAATTTCCTAAAGTATGTCCATATCCTGGATATAATCCGTCTATTTCATACACGCCAGAAGTGGCGTCTTCTTTAACGATTCTTGGCTTTGAAGGCAAAATGATAGAATGTGAAGACATATGCAAAATTGTGTTCTTAATTATTAGTTTATACTCCTACAAGAAACAGAAACACGAACAAGACCCTCTTATTAAGTAAAGTTATCCTATTCTAACCCGAAATTGCAAAATATGCAAGTATGTGGTAGTGGATAAACTTAAGTCAAAAGTTTTAAGTCTGTAAAGTAAAAATTAAATCCAAATTAGTGACCACTTTACATACTTTCAACTTTCGAACTAGCAAGTTCGCGGCTTGGCCGTAAACTAGTAATTTACTATCTAGAGTAATACTCAAGCACCTTTTGTGTATCGAACATTGGACCAACCTCACGAACAACACTTTTAATTTCTGCTGAAAAAGTTGTAGGATTAACTACGAAAACATGATTCGGTGCAGATGCTGTCAATCTCTCTCCTAACCCTTCAAAAACCTTCGCTGTCTTACTACCCTCACGGATAGATACAACATCTCCAATTTTTATTTGGTGAGAAGCAATGTTTACACGACGTCCATTAACTAGAATATGACCATGTGATACAAGTTGACGAGCTAGAGCTCTTGTATTAGCAAAACCAATTCTAAATACAATATTATCAAGTCTTGATTCTAGTTCACGAGCAAGCTTAAGTGCTGGTGTAACTGAGCCATCTCCAGATTCATGAGTTGCAGTAGCACGTTTTACATACATAGAAAATTGCTTTTCCATGAGTCCGTAAGTTACTCTCATTTTTTGCTTTGCACGAAGCTGTTCTCCGTATTCAGATACGTTTGAACGATGCTTACGTTCACTATCTAGTTTTCCTGGAGCATATGGGCGCTTTTTGTAAGCACACTTCTCACGGCCACATAGTGACTCTCCGAGACGACGACAACTTTTACATGTAATTCTACTCATATATTTTTATAATTATTATTAAACGTGACGAGGCTTACGTGGCTTTGGTCCATTATGTGGAACTGGAGTTTTATCAATAATAGAAATGATTTCTACACCGAAGGTTGAAAACCCACGAATTGCCGACTCGCGACCAGACCCAACACCTTTTACAATAACAGCAACTTCTTTAAGACCAATTTGCTGTGCCTTTTCACCGATAAGTTCTCCAATTTTTGAAGCTGCGAAAGGAGTTCCTTTTTTAGCACCCTTAAATCCAAGAGACCCTGATGAAGACCAAGCCAACACATTACCAGAACGATCAGCAAGTGAGAGTCTAGTGTTGTTATAGGTAGACTCAACAAAGAGTGTTCCTTCAACAATCTTCTTCTTGATTACCTTTGCAAGTGATCGTGCCTTAAGAGCACTATCAACTCCAGAACTATTCTTTTTTACTATTCTTTTCTTTCCCATATATTTATAAATTAATTTTTAGGTCTTCTCAGTCTTACGGCGTCCACTTCCCATAGTACGACGAACGTTTCCACGAACTGTTCTACTATTTGTCTTTGTACGCTGTCCACGAGCAGGTAAGTGCTTTATGTGACGAATACCTCGGTAAGCCTTAATATCCTTTAGACGCTTAATATTTTGTTGAGTCTCACGCTTTAGGTCTCCTTCTGTTTTAAAAAGTTCAATTTCACGACGGATAAGATTTTCTTGCTCTGTAGTCAAAGCAGTTGTTCTCATTCCTAAATCTAGACCACATTTTTCGATAATCATCTTGGCACGTGGACGTCCAACACCATAAACTGCTGTTAGAGCAATTTCGAGACGCTTATTTTCTGGGAGGGTGATACCTGAGATACGCATAATGGTGGTTGTTAGTTGTTTTTACTAGTTACTGTTTAATCAAATACGGTATTATCCTTGTGCTTGTTTGTGCTTAGGATTAACACAAATAACACGAAGTACGCCACCACGTTTTAGCATTTGACATTTTGAACAAATTGTTTTTACTGATGATCGTACTTTCATGAGAAATATGCGGGTTATTATACTATAATTTAATAAATAATGCAAACGTGATGGCACTTTAACAGTTCTTCGTTAGGACGTTATTAGTTTTTCGTTTAATACATACAAAAATATTCTTGTTTCCTAACGAATAACATAACTACAACTAACGGAGGATTACATTCGTTTTATGATGCGTCCTTTCCCTCCATAAGGATCTACCTGTACAGTCACCTTGTCGCCTACAAGCACTTTAATTTTATGAACACGCATTCTACCACCAAGATATGAGATTAAGACTTTACCATCTGTTGTTTCTACACGAAATAAAGTGCTCGGAAGAGCTTCTATTACACGTCCTTCAATAGTTTCGATATCAGTTTCATCCATATATTAGTAACTCAGTGTATCAAAAATAACTTAAAATTCCAAGCTATTTATCTAGTTATCTTTTTGGTAACGACTCAACAATAGCAATTTTTCCTACATCAGATGGAAAAGTAGAAAGCCATAATGGTGAAAAACTAATTGCAGCAGTTTGTATAGTACTTATATTTTTCATTAAAGATTTGAATTCATCTCGCTTCTTACTGCGAACCATTTCCTTAATACTATCTGTATCACTAACCCAAATAATGCGAGGTTTACCTTCTACTAAAATTGACAGTGCTGTACTGGTAGAAATACGGTCCGTGTCTTTTCTTGTATATGTAAGTGTTTCTGTATAACCTAGTCTTACTGGTTCATTAGCGTAACCCCTAACTTCTTTTCCGATAATCTGAGCTAACTTAGAAGCATCAGCAAGTATAAGATGTCCTGTAGCAGTTACTTCATATGTACCTGTTGTTCCATTCAATACTTCAATCTCATTATCAATATAAGTAATTTCTGAGGCTCCATAAAGACCAATATATCCTTCTTTGTTTATTTTCATTAATGCAGCCTTTACTTCTTGAGCAAGTTCCAACGCCAGTTCATCTTTTGCAGCATTAATATCAGAAAGTGAAGCTGAGGAGACATTACCTGACGAGCCACCAGAGATTGCACCCTTGCCTTTTGCATAAAAGGCTTTATCTTGAGGTGTCCCCTTGAATCCAGGAATACTAAAATCAGTTGCTTGGGTGTTATATGATGTTCCATTACTATCAGCATATACAGTTGCTTCTACACTACCTGGGATATCTCCCTTTTTACCTGGAACAGTAACTGATTGATTAATGCGATAAATTTTACCAGCCGCAGATTCTAATCTAGTATTCTTAATAAGTTTCTGTGGAGTAGAGTCATAATTATTATAAATAATGACTTTACCTGAGGCTTTTGATTCTACTTTTTTTGATTCAGAAAGTGCCAATATTTTACTTTTTGTAGATGATGCGGTAATTACAACGAAAGGTACACTACTAGAATCTGTCTCCTTTTGTGAAAATAAAATTGTTTTATTGTAATCGTTAACATCTTTGTACTTTGGGACAATTGTTACAGTGGCACTATCGAATATATATGTAAATAATCCTGCAACAACTGCAAAAACAACAACTACCGCTATAAAAATCCAAGTACCTAAAGTGCCATCACGATGTATTCTCCTTGTTTGATTATCACTAGCTCTTCGATTGTGTCTTTCTTCTTCATACGGCTCATCGTCCTCATACCTTACATCACCCATCCTTCTACGTGGATACATATCCATATCATTTACATTTCTTCTAACACGTCTAACTGGAATTTGTACTGGACCATTTTCACGTTCATCATAATCTTCACTTTCATACGAGTGTCTTTCAAATTGCTCAACACGGGAATTGAGGTCACGATTAGAGCTTGAACGAATGTATGGTTTGCGAATGTCGTGCATATGAAAGAGGAGCGTCTGTTATACCTTCTAGTGTAACACTTATTGGTGCTCCGTCAGTATAAAACTGTGTATAAGAATTATTTTCTATTACTTCGCCTATCCATCTTGAATATCTAGGTGAAACTAATTTAAATTCGGTAGGAATTCTATCGTGTAGTGAAATAAATTCTAGCGCATATAAAATTCCATCTATAAATTTTGATCCGGCAATAATACTCATACCATCAGCCTCAATATGTTTGTAACCGATTGGATGCGTGTGTGACACGACTACTTCACCATCCACCATATAGTTAATTAGTGTGGCTGTATCTCCAACAGAAATAGCGAGGTGTGGTTTTGAATCATTCATATTATTAATTCAGTATATATCTAATAGTAAATAGTTGGTAGTTACTAATACACAAAAAACAACCCACTGACATACTTCCAGTGTTGTTGTTACTGTTTGGTACATCAATGGGCTTATTGGTTTCTGGAATCAACCATCAAAGTCTCGCGACACTTCTTTGGATCAAATTTCCAGTCTTTTCTAACGAAGCGCAAACTTCTTTTTTCCTCCTCTGTAAGTGGGCGATTCAATCGCTCAAGCCGTGAGACATTCTGCCGACTGGTTTAAAAAACTCCAGCAAAAGTATTCACATTCATGTGGAGACCGTGTCTGTAACTCTTGATATCAGCTCCGGTTACAATGGGTGACTTGAGACACTTATCACAATTTTTCATGATTGGATCCTTATCTTGAATTGCATTAAAAAGAACACTTGGCGCACAACTACTGCACCGCCTTCATTATATCATTAAAATACTTAGTTTAAAGTTTCCTTTATTCTTCTTAATTACTTGAAATACCAACATCACTACTATTCAACAAACTAATTAAGATTAAAATATGCCTCGTTTTATGAATATAAAACTCCTACTAATAAATATTTTTATCGTGATGTAGCTTTAGGTATCTCTGGTGCTATACCAACTGATTCTGCTTTTATTGATGTGGTAGAACTAGATATTTTTTCCTTTGATTTTACTACAACCATTTTACCTATAGTAAACAAGTCGCGAGATGTTTCCTTTTCTAAGAAGGGTTGAGGTGACATAGAAAAATCTCTATTTGCAATGGGTATTTTTTGAAAATCTAGTAACTCCTTTTTAAAAATTGTCGCGTCTTTTTGTACCATAGACACAAATTTGGTCATATCTGTTACTGTTACCTCCACAACACTTTCCCCTTTATCTTTAAAAATAGGATTTAATACTGGATTAATTTTAATGTTTAATTTATTTCCACTTAAAGAAATTATTTCTCCAACTATATAATTCATCTCAAAATTCTGCTTTGTTTCTTCATTTTTAACAATAGGTTTATTTGTGTCTACATTTACACTATTTGTATTAGTATTTGCATAATTCATTTCCGGATTTTTTCCACTAATCTTGAAATATAAAATAGTTAAAAAAACACTAGAAACAACTCCTAACATAAAAATAAGAATAGATACGAGGATTGTTTTTATTGGATAACCTAACATATAATATATAGTTTAAAGTAAAAAAAATTCATAAATTTAATTAACAGGACCCAATCTAGTTCCAACAACTTCCCAAGATACATATGAATTACCTATAACTGAATTCCCTGCCAGTCCTCCAGGATATCCACCACTAGCATACTGAGCAGATCCACTACCTCCTACTTGTCCTGGATTGCCAAGTGTTCCACCATTTCCTCCAGCACTTCCATATACAGCTGCACCGTCTCCTTGTGAATTAGAAGAATTTACAGCTGTAGCACCCAATCCAGCAGAACTAAATGTTCCAGAGCTACCAGAATTACCACTCGCTGAACTGTATCCACTTAAAATACCACCACCACCAGCACTACCTGCGTTGTATCCCTGTCCACCACCACCTCCACCGCCACCAGCACTACCATAGTTCTGATAATAATAATTATTATATGCGTATCCACCACCACCACCACCTCCTCCTCCTCCTGCTATAACACCATAATTCCTAATAACTGTAATAGCTCTTACTTTTAGTGCTGGACCACCATCTTCACCTGGGGTACCAACTGTATAGGCGTATCCAAAGCCTGCCCATAAACTTGATCCATACCCTACTCCACCATTACCACCCTTACCGATAATATTACCATTATTTATAATTGTAACACTTGAACCTGCAGGTAGATCTCCAGTATCGAAGGCAGGAATAGCATTTGAAGTTGAATATACGTCACCGTTTATAGTAATAGTTGCAACCACTTTTTTAGATCCATCCCATCCAGCAGCCAAAACAACATCTCTTAAATTATAATTTGGTGTGTCAGAAATAGTTGCAGTATAAGAAAAATCTGGGACGGTACAGCTTTGACTTGTTGATGACGTTCCTCCAACACAGCCAGATGGTAATGAAGTTGTTACAGTTCTTGTTTGTGTACCATTAACACAAACTGACGGGGACCAGCTGGAATAAGTAAACGAAGTACATGTTGGTGGTGTAGCTGTCTGATTTGTACATTTCCATGATGACTCATCACAAAATTCTACACATCTAGCACTGCTGTTATAGCGCAATGTTCCACCTAATGCTGAACTACAAACGTCTGTTGTTGTTCCTATTTTTACACCTCCATCAAATATTGCGTCTGCATAACCACGAATCAAACCTCCAACACCTAATGCTCCATCTTTATATTGCGAGTTAATACTAACATTTACAGGGGCATCTACGTTGTTTGCTGGTGGTGTTCCTGTTGGAGCTCCAGTCCATGCACTTACATATAATAGACCAATAAAGAAAATGGTTCCTATTGCTATGCCCTTTAGTTGTTGAGGTAGGTTCTTCATAACTTTTTTTAATTACTATTATGATTTTTTATTTTCGTCAAAAAAACTGAGTTAATATTCTCCATAAATTAATTTTACACCCGAGCTTCACTATTGTCTAATTAGTTATACACATTATAAATAATTTTATGATAAGGTAGCCTTAATACGACGAACACCTGCAGACACTGCTTCCTCTTTTGTTATTTTGAATACACCTAACTCACTTGTGTTTGATATATGTGGACCACCACACATTTCAATTGAAAATAAATTATCATCTCCTTTATTCTTTCCTTCACCTATTCTATAAATACTTACTTTGTCACCATATTTATCAGTGAACAATCCCATTGCTCCACGAGACTTTGCTTCATCTATTGAAATATCTTCACGAATAACAGGAAGATTTTCTTTTGTTTTTGAATTAATCAAATCTTCAACTTGTTTCTTTTGTTCATCGGTCATCTTTTCTCCATAAGCAAAATCGAAACGTAAACGCTCAGGTGTTATATTAGAACCCTTTTGTACTACCGTATCACCAAGTACAGTACGAAGTGCCTGATGAAGCATGTGGGTTGCAGTGTGATACTTTATTTCCATTTCTCCATCACCCCCAAGACCGCCCTTGAACTTTCCTGCACTTGCTGTACGAGACGATTCTGAATGCTCTGCTTTCAACTTTTCAAATTCATTAATATCAATATTAATTCCTTTTTCTTTTGCTAATTCTTCTGTTAATTCAATTGGGAAACCGTATGTTTGAAGTAGGTCAAAGGCATCTACTCCACTTATATCTCCTTTTGCGATTTTTTCAAATTGTTTAATTCCGTGTTCAAGAGTTTTTCTAAACTTAACTTCCTCCTTCTCCAATTCATTCAAAATTATTTCTTTCTTTTCATCAAGATTTTTATACTCATCTCTATAAACTTCAATAAATGAAAGAGCTACTTCTTTTGTAAAATTATTATTGATTCCTAAGTTACGAGCGAATCTTACTGAGCGACGAATAAGTCTGCGTACGAAGTACATTTGGTCTTTATTCCCAGGTAATATATCATCCCCGATCAAAAATGTTGCGGCACGAAGATGATCGAGTATAACTCGATACGCATACGTTATTTCATCACTCTCACCATATTTTTTGCCAGATAATAATTGAATATAATCCTTTGGATTATTGAATACATCTATATTAAAAATATCCGAATCATCACGAAGCGCACAAGCATATCTCTCAAGACCAGAACCATGATCAACATTCATTTGTGGTAATTCTTCGAATCCACCCGCAGCCTTCTTGTACTGCATGAACACATTGTTTCCAATTTCCAAAAATCTACCACAATCACAATTCGGATGACATGGTTCATTAGCGAACTTAGAATTAGCATGAATTCCCTTTTCTTCTCTTATATCAAAATCATAAAACATTTCTGAGTCTGGTCCACCTGGTTCACCTTCTCCCATATTCGCAGGTACTCCCATTCTTGACCACCAATTCTTTTTCTCTGTGTAATAAAATATTCTCTCACTCTGCTTCATACCTTCTTCTGGTGTATCGCTTATATTGGCCTCAACATTTTTTTCCTCAAAAAGCTTTTGCCAAAGCTCTGCTGAAAATGTATCGCGAGGAATACCCAAAGAATCATTTCCTTTAAAACAAGTTATATACAGTTTGTTCGGATTAAGGTTAAGTTCATTTATCAAAAAATCAAACATCCATTTAATTTCATCTTCTTTAAAATAATCACCAAAAGACCAATTACCAAGCATTTCAAAAAATGTAGTGTGACGATTATCTCCTACCTCGTCTATGTCTTGAGAACGAAAAGATTTTTGACTATCTGCAATTCTCTTTCCTAGTGGATGTGGTTGTCCTAAAAGATAAGGAACCATTGGTTGCATACCACTACCAGTGAAAAGTGTAGTGGGGTCATTTTCTGGAACAAGAGAAGATGAGGGTACAACAACATGTCCTCTCTCTTCCATATATTTCAAAAACTTTGAACGGATTTCATTTACTGTTATAGACATTTTATGATTATACCTTAAAAAACTGAAAAGAAAAAAGAGTTTTTACATTATCTCTTTTTTGCAATTATTTAAAATTTAGTATAGTATTTTTATATAGTTATTCCATCTACTTCTTACTTTGGAGATGAGACATGAATGGCAGAACGCTCTTTGCAAGATTACCACGTTGTTCGAATGGATTTGCGCATGTCCTTGTTGTCGAAGAATCTGCTGATTCAATCATTCTTGAAGTTCATAATAAGAATGAAGAAAGCCGGATTGAGACAAAGTATTTCCTTCTTCTAGAAGAAAACCACCCTTTGGTTGAAGCGATACTTAGAAACGATAACAGGTTACTTGTAGGAAGATCTGAGCTAAAGGAAAAATACGGGAAACAGTTTTCAGATTTTGGAACAGTCCCAGTTCAGTGAAAAAATCAGCACCTCGGTGCTGATTTTTAGTTTAAATCTTAAATTCAATGACATCCCCATCTTTCACTATATATTCCTTACCTTCTGTTCTTAATACTCCCCGAGCCTTTGCATCTCCATAATTTCCGGCTTTGACTAAGTCATCATATGCAACAACTTCCGCACGAATAAACTTTGTTTCAAAATCTGAGTGTATCGCAGCTGCCGCACGTGGTGCCGTGCTTCCTTTCTTAATTGTCCATGCGCGTGTTTCCATTTCACCAGTTGTAAGATATGTCTCGAGTCCGAGCAAGTCATATCCAGCTTTGATTAGGCCATCTACACCACTGTCATGTGCATTCATTTCGTTACGCATCATTTCTTTTTCCTCACCTTCGAATTCTTTGAGTTCATCTTCTATCTTGGCATCAACTATTACATATTTAAAATTATTTTCTTTGAAATAATTTATTAACTTAGTGAACCTCTCATCGTTCATTTCGTCTAGATTTTTTCCACCAGATTGCTTATTCAAAACATAAAGAAATGGCTTCATAGTAATCAGATGCAAGTCACGTACGAGTTTGGTCTCTTCAGTATCAAAAGAAATAGTATTCGCTAGTTTTTCTTCCTCCAAATTTTTCTTTAATACTTCAAGTAGTCCAGCGAGCTTAATCGCATCTTTATCACCACGCTTCACATCGCGCCCAATGGTTTGACTACGCTTCTCAACTGTTTGCATATCAGCAAGAATTAATTCCATATTGATAATCTCAATATCACGAAGTGGGTCAACAGTTCCTTCTACGTGTATCAAATCACTATTCTCATAGATACGCACAACTTCTGCAATTGCATCCGTCTCCCGAATATGTGAAAGAAATGCATTACCAAGCCCTTCACCAGCTGATGCCCCCTTTACAAGTCCTGCAATATCTACGAATTCTACAATGGCAGGAATTAATTTTCTAGAACCAGAAATTTTTGATAACACTGCGAGTCTCTCATCAGGCACAGGAACAACTCCTACTGATGGATCAATAGTACAAAAAGGATAATTATCAGCTGGAACTGATTTATTTGTTATTGCATTAAATAATGTTGACTTGCCGACGTTTGGAAGTCCAACAATTCCGATAGATAAACTCATAGTTAATAGTTACTAGTTAATAGTTTTAGAATTATTAATGCATCGTATTCTAACACAAAAATAATTATTGTAATAAACTAATTTAATCTATGTGTTTACCTTCTATGTAAGCTTTCCAGTATTCATTACCTGATTCTTCATCAAGTTTTCTAGCCTCTTCATATGTTAGTATTCCTTTTTTACCAGCTGCTTTTACCATATATCTTACATAATCAGCATATTTTACCAAATCATTTTTATCAAAGTTACCATAATTATTTTCACTGTCTGTTTTGTAAGTAACTACGCCAATACTAGCAGATATCCCTCCATTTCCAGGATACATAACTTTAAGTTTTTCTGTAACACTATTAGTTATTGCCATAAAAACTTTTTCAGCTAAAATTTGAGCTCCTTCATCACCAACATCTGGTAATAGTATAAGGAACTCATCCCCTCCTTCTCGCGCAAAAACATCTGAACTTCTGACAACAGTCCCAACCTCAGATGCTACCAATTGCAAACACTTATCACCAGCTTCGTGGCCAAAACTATCATTCACTGCTTTAAAACCATCAAGGTCAAATGCCACGAGACTAAACTTTACTTTTTCATTATCACGTCTGCTATTTATAGCAAACAACCAATCCAAGGCCTTATGAAACTCTACTCGGTTTGGCAAACCAGTTAACATGTCAGTCATCGCCAATTTTTCTAAATCTTTAATTTTCTGATGAAAAGATAATAATTCCATTTTATCTTCGTTGTTTATTGAAGGTTTATCAATAACCTTTAAAAAAATATCAGACAAAGATGGGTCTCGAGGAGAAAGAACTCTCTCATAAAAATGTTCTTCGCTTTCTGGTTTTCCTTCTACAGGTATTGCAATTTTTGGTGGCTCTTGTGAAAAATTCATCAGTTAAGGCATTTACTATTAATAATTACATTATAACACTAAAATATTAATATATTTTAGTTCACTTTATTAAGATTACATATTAATTTATCAAAGCATTACATATTCTTAATCTGATATACTTGAAGTCTTATGGAAAACAAACAAAATGGTGCATTTCAGTCATTTATAGAAAATCTTAACCACGAAGCAAGAATAGACAATAAAGAAACAAAAGAAGAACATGCAGGGAGACTTCTCTCTGAAGTCGATGAGGTACTTGGTAGTCCAGAAGGTATACAATCCAGTGAAGAAGCTATAGCCCTACTTGCAAAACTCGACATCGTAATAGAAGCTTCGAATGATTATGCAATAAAAGCAGCTGCAGAAAATTATAAATCTGATATAGTGCGTCGATCTACTGATGTGTAGAGTATTAACAAATTTATAGTCAATTGAATTTACCTAGTATAAAATAAAATTTACACAACTTTGCCTAAAAAAGGAATGGTTAACCTTACTTTTTTTGATCCTAAATTCTTTTGACTTCTGCGTGTAGTGAATAATGTTCCAGCAAAAAGCTTATTCATTTCTTTATATGTAGAAATGTTTCTTGATTTCTTTGCTCTGTTTTTTGCCATCAAAAAAGTATCTTGTGTTACAACGTGGATAGCACAAAAAATTCCAATCTCTTTTTTTATATCTGTAACAATATTATGTGCCATTTCTTTATAACTCATCTTAAGAAAGGTTCTAAGTCCTGTAAGGTCAGCAAAACATTCATTTGTGTTGCCTTCAACAACATTTGGTGTATAACGTCTAATTATTGCATACATACGACGACTATAATTTATTTGAGAAAAATTTTTCCCAGATGTTGTGATACTTATGATGGCTTGTTTGGTGGAGATAGTCATGAATAAAAGTTATTAGTTACTCGCTAGGAAGTTTGAAATAAATATAAAATGCATTTTAAAATTCTGATACTGTATTTAAAATTCTAACAAAGTCACTTCTGCGACTGAGATATGTTGATTCAATATTTTTAGGATTATGAACTATTTCGATTGATATGTTTAAAATTTTCATATATTTGTTATTATCTATATTTTCTAATTACCGCTTTAAGCACTGCTTCTATTTTTAAATTTTGCGGATATATTTTTTTAAAAGCTCTATTTGCAGGAACAAGTATTGGTCTACCATTTTCGGAATCCAAATATTTAAGTGTATATTCGTTATCGACAAGAGCAAGAACTATATCTCCACGCCGTGGCGTTCTTCCCCTTTCCACTAAAACAAGATCTCCTTCTAGTATTCCTGCGTCTTTCATCGATTCACCCATTACTTCTAACATATAAGTTGAGCTCTTTTTTTCAACCAAAAAATCATCAAGTGATAATAATTCAGACGATATATCTTCTTCAGCGGCTGTCGGGAATCCAGCTTGTACTGTTCCTAGTCGCATTACATAGCCACTTTCAGTAAGCAATAGTTTATTACCTGATTTAGTAAGGAAACCACTTTCTAATAATTTATTCACTCTGTATGCAACGGTATTCTTAGAAGCAACTCCGAAGATACTTTTCATCTCTTCGTACGTTGGCATACGTTTATTCTCTGCGAAAAATTGTGATAGTTCTTGTTCGTCTTTCATATTATGATCATACTAGAACAAATGTTCTAGTACAATAGAACAACTGTGGATAAGATTCATTTCTTGTAATTTTGTTTGATTTAACCATATAATGTATAAGCTATTTGACTTTTACTCTAAATATGATAATTTAAGATAAATCGACAACTTGTCGAATAATGTTCCTAATAAATATTAGAGGAGTAAAGTAATGAGTGTAGAAACTACAAAGAACTATGAAACTCAGGATTCCGCTTTAAGGTTTAGTGAGAACATGCGGGCTCACAATCTTTATCGGGAATTCATTCCCAAAAACAGTTTCTTTTTTCGCTACCAAGCTCTGATTCTAATTGTCTTTGGAATTTTTACTACACTCGGGCTGTTCCTTTTTTTTGGAATCAAATGGCTATGGGTCGGGGTGGTGTATGTGATTTGCCATGGTGTCGCTTCAGTGAGAATCCGCCACAACCTGGATGCAAAGTTTGCTCGGGAACACCCCCTTGAGAATTACCTACATTTCAGAAAGGAACTCTAGATGATTTTAAAAAGCCACGCGATGCGTGGCTTTTTTTATTTCTCCATAAAAAGAGCTTGCAACTCTTTCTGATACTTCTTCATCACATCAAGTGCTGCATACATCTCTGGTTTTCCACTTTTCTTCAAAACATCAATTTCTTTTGCAATCTTTTCGAAAAGTTTTGGGTCTTTTTCTACAGCTTTCTGAAGCATCTCCTGTTGATCCTTTGGAAGATTCTTTGTTCCGTGCTTAACAGCTTGTTTTAGGAAAAATTCTTTTATCATGTTTGGATGGTTAGTGGTTAGGAAACACAAATACTACTTAGGTAGATTCGCTGCAGTTTCTAGAATAAGCTTATTAAAAGCCTCAAGTGAGGTTGGGTTATCAATTTTCTTTCCATTTAGAAAGAATGTTGGGGTACCTTGAACACCAAGTCTTGTTCCTTCTTTTAATTCTGCAAGAATCTTGTCTTCGATCGCTTTACTATTCAAATCATCCGAAAATTTCTTAGTGTTAAGACCAATTGTTGTGGCGTATGTCAAAATAAAATCACGGGCATTCATCCCCTTTGACCATTCCTCTTGTTTATCAAAAAGCATTTCATGCATCTCCCAGAACTTGCCTTGTAATCCAGCGGCTTCAGCTGCTTTTGCACCAAGTAAGGCATTCTGATGAATTTGAGTTAAAGGAAAATGTTTAAAAACAACTTTTAATATATCTTTATTATCTTCCGTAACTTGTCTAATAAGTGGTTCATATACTCCACAAGCCGGGCACTGATAGTCACCGAACTCAACAATAGTTAATTTTGCATCTTGCTTTCCACGAATATGATCTGTCTCGGAAATAGTAATTTCTTCAATTTTAGAATTATCTTGTGATGGAGTTGCGTAGAAATAATATCCAAACAATATAACAACAACAGCAACGACACTCATAATAAATTTACCTTCCACAGTTTCAAGATGACGATGTAATTTTTTCATATTTAGAAATTATATCATAATCTTTCGCATATTGTCTTTATTTAATAACTGTACTTTCAATACACATAAACAAAGGTATTTCCTTGCGCGCCTTATCTTCTGCAGATTTACGAGGACCTCGTTCACTTTCGCGATGACTTACCCATTCTTCAAGACGAGCAACAACGAGACCTGATTTTGAGAGTGCTTTTATATAAACTTGAAGTGGTCTATGAAATGAGACAGTGAACTTTTTATCTTTTACACTTCCTGGTGTCATATCAATTCTTACATGTGATTCAGACATATATTCGTCTACACGTCTATATTGAATACCGTCCTTTTCATTATATCCCCAATAAGTTTGTTTGGCATTTCTAAAACTTGGATGATTAAGTACAAAAATAAATTTTCCATCATTTACAAGAACTCTCTTAGCTTCGGCAATTGTCTTTTGTAAATTTTCGATATTCTGAAGAGCGAGTATACAAACAACAACGTCAAAACTTTTATCTTTCAACATAAACAAATCTTCAGCTGACGCAACATGATAAGAAACTTTGTGTGTTCCTTTTTCTTTTATATTTTGACTTTTTTCTTCAGCAATTTTTATAAGTTCTTTGGCTATATCAACCCCAGTAACAAATGCACCTTTATCACGCAATTGCTCTGCGAATATTCCTTGACCACAAGCCATATCAAGAACTTTCTTTCCTGATACATCACCAAGCATCCTTAGTATATTCGGGAATATTACTTTCGTATGATAAGTGTCATCACCTTTTTCCAAGTGTTTATTATACCAATCTGCAACACCACCCCAAGAGGTATCTGGAACAACTACTTGTTTTTTTGTTTCAGTATCTTTTGATGCATATGATACACGAGAAGAATTTTCTCCGTGTGAGGTACGCGGTGTGTAGCCCGAAAAAACTCTGGTTTCATTTCTTGTTCGTGTTCCTGATAAACGAGATTCTTTTCCTTTATAAACAGGTTTTTCAGTACGTGCTATGTATGGAGCTTTATCTACGTATGAAGCAATTGATTTTTTGTTTACATACGGCTTACGTAGTGTTGCCTTTTCAGACCTTGGAGCTCTTTCAAAATTGTTTCTTTTCCCTGCTCCTTTAAAATTGGAATATTCTTTTTTTGGATCTGCTTTTTTCATGTTTATATAAGGAGTAATTAATATTACTACTAATTATACCATATTTTATAAAAAAGTACAGGCATAATATTTCTTGTAATTAGATCACATCACTTTACCATTAGAAGAAAATTGCTTTATATACGCGAAGCGAGGAGTTTTTTCGAGAGAAATGTACATATAGTACATTGACCGAGAAAAAACTCCTCGCGACAAAGTAGATGAAGTAATTTTCTTCTAACGGTCGGGTGGGACTTCGTAATAGGATATAAGAAACTTAACTATCTTGAAAAACGGATCCGTTAAAGTTGCGGACGCATACTTCGCCCCTTTTGGATAAGTATGGAAAAGGAAAATAATATATTTTGGTTCATATGCTGGGAAATATCCAAAGAAAGAGTGAAGGTATCTGTCTTCATAATATCCGGCGCCAGGCTTAACCATCTGAGCTGTTCCAGTTTTGGCAGCAATTGTATATCTATCCATTTTGTAATTACCATCTTTGAGAGATGTATCCACAACGTGTACCAACATACGGGAGATTCTTTCACTTGTTTCTTTAGAAATAACTTGTTCAAAACCTTCATCGGTTATTTTTTTCACATCACCGTTTTTGTAAACTATACTATCAACTATATGTGGCGAAACTAACTTACCACCATTTCCAAGTGCAGCTAATGCTCTTATGGTTTGTATTGGTGTTATGGCTATCCCTTGCCCGAATCCAGCGGTCGCACTATCAACAAAAACTTTACTGTCTAAGTTTTTGGTCAAACCACTCGCTTCCCCTGGTACATCAATACCTGTTTCTTGTCCAAGACCAAACTTTTTAAAATAATCCTGGAAACGTTTTTCTCCGAGTCTTTCAACAAGAAAAACAATACCGACGTTTAATGATTTATCTAAAATCATTTGCATAGATGTATTTCTTCCTCTTGGTTTACCATCAAAGTTACTAACTTTATATCCATTCAAATCGCGAAAGCCTGTGTCATTATATGTTGTACTTGCTTCATTAACTGCCCCAGAATCAATTGCTGCAGCCATGGTAATTGGTTTTATAATACTTCCCATTTCATATACACCAGAAATATTTTGATTAATATACAAAGATGAATCTTTTACGTCGTTAAAATTATTTGGATTATAAGAAGGTAATGCTTCCATAGCAATAATTGCTCCCGTATTTGGGTCCATAATAATTCCACCAATAACGTCGGACTTCCATTCTGCCTTTGTTTCTACGAGTGTACTATGAAGAACTCTTTGGGCTTCTGCGTCAATTGTTAAAATAATATCACCCTCTTCTTTATCTCGATTGGAAACAATTGTTTTTTCAATATCAGTAAATAACTCAGCAAAAAAGTTCACGGTTTTTTCACTACTATTTCTACCTAACACATCTTCATAATAACGTTCAAGTCCATATTGACCTTTTGTATATTTGCCATCACTTCCAACGAAACCAACTACTTTTGCGCCAATATTATCTTGAGGATATGAACGTTCATTATCTTTTAAATAAGACACTCCTCTTAATTTCAACAATTTCAGCAATACTACCTTGTCTTCTGTTACACCCTTTGCTATCTCTTCATATGGATCATTTTGCTTTGTCGCCTTTTCGATGAAAATTGTCTTATCAAGTGATGGAATATACTTTGACATAGACGCATACAACAAGTCTGCATCTTTTATTTGTGTTGGATCTAGCGCTACACGGTAAGATGTTCTAAGTTGTGCTGCAGGAACTGGCGTCCCTTTGTAATGTGAAAATAATATTGTTCCTCTGTCAAAATTAATTGGAACAGAAGAAATATACTGTTTGTTACCAAGATCGGTATAATAATTATGCTGTATTACTTGTATATAAAATGCGCGAGCAATAATGATAAATGCGAAAATTAACCACAAAATAAATACGAACTGCGCCCTATCTGTTGAGCGCATTTTTTGTTCGTCTGATAATTCCAAAGAGTTACTAGCGTGCATAGAGCACAGTATAACTTGCTATTGCATCTTTGCGTACTGCAAAAGTTGTGCCATCAATACGTGTAAATTGATGATTAACAAGTGTTGATTCATTAATAGATGCAAGCTGATTCGCATAATTTGCTTCAAGAGCACTTAATTGTGATGTAAGATCACGTCCAGCTATAGTATTTTGTTTACGTTCAATCACAGAAAAAACAAGTGAGAGCAGAACAACACAATACATTAATGCAAGTACAGAAAGTGTACCAAACATGGCATGTACTGTTCTTTCATATAGTGTTATTGATTGATACTTTGGGGACATAATATTTATATTCTTTCAACGATTCTAAGTTGAGCACTGCGAGCACGTGGGTTTTTATTTATTTCTTCTTCGGTCGGGATGATTGCCTTTTTTGTAATTGCCTTTAATGTGTCACTTTTTGCACGAAGACCTTGTTTCACTATTCTGTCTTCTGTGCTGTGAAAAGTAATGATACATGCGCGTCCATTTGAAGCAAGGATGTTAGGGAGTGATTCTATAAGATCATTGATACTTCCTAATTCATCGTTTGCTGCCATACGTAACGCTTGAAATGTTTTGGTAGCAAAGTGTGTCTTGCGATGACGATAGAGTGTAGGAACTGCACTAGCTATAACGTCGACAAGCTCAAATGTAGTTTTGATTTGCTTTTCTTCTCGACGTTTAACTATTGCACTTGCAATACGTCCCCGATACGTTTCATCAGCAAAACCATATAATATATCTGCAATTGTTGATTCACTCCAGTAGTTAACGATATCAAAGGCTGTTGTTACATCCTCTGTAGGGTTGGCATCATATGTCATCAAAAGCGGTTCATCGAAACGAAATGAGAAACCTCGTTTTGAATCATCTAGCTCTTGAGATGATAGACCCAAGTCAGCTAAAATACCGTCTACGTGGCTAATCCCCAACTCTTTCAATATTGATGGGAGATGGCGAAAATTTGAATGAATAAAATGTAATGTTGGTACATTCTTACTTTTACGAATTTCTTGTTCAGCTTCTTTAAGGGCTACTTTATCGAGGTCAATACAAATTAATGTACCGCTCTTCTTGAGAGCTTTGGCTATTTTTATACTATGCCCACCTCGATTAGTTGTGCAGTCAACATATATGCCACCCTCTTTTATATTTAAGCCTTCAATTGATTCGTTTAAAAGAACAGGAATATGCATAGTGGATAATTTAATCTTTATTTTTGGACGAGATAAAAATGATATGTGGGACAAAATTGTTTCCATATTATTTTCATTTTATAGGAGACCTAGTTCACTTAATTTTCCTGCTAAGGCATCTGCTTCACCATTAACTTTTGCGATGTTTGACTTCCAAGCATTTTCATCCCAGATTTCTATACGTGAGTACATACCGGCTAGGACTACTTTTGATGAAAGATGCGCAAAGTCTTTGAGTGTATCAGGGATAACAATTCTTCCAGCAGCATCAACATCGGTTTCAAACGCATTTCCTAACATGAAGCGACTGAAACTACGAGTGTCGATATTACCGAATCCTTGTTGTGACAAATTTTTTGCAAAAACTTCCCACTCCTTAACATTGAAAACAAATAACGAATTATCTAATCCACTTGTGACCACTACTTTCTTTCCAAGATCCGAACGCCACTTTGATGGTAGCGTTAGTCGTTTTTTTGGATCTAGGTCGTGTGTGTATTGGCCGATTAACATATTCAGTAAATAAATAGTGAAGAAAAGCTCCCACTTAGCCCCACTAAGACCCATTATACTCCACTTTGTATATTTTTTCCTAGAAAATACCTGTGGATAACAGGAAGAATATAAAAATGCGCGACCACTTCGTGGTCGCGCATACTTTTGAACTTTTTCATTAATTTTTTTTGTTTCTTTTGGGAATAATTCCTGAAAAAACTTCTTTTACCATCTTCCATGTAAGAGATGACCAACTTGGCTTTTCATCTCCGTTTGCAATCCATCCAGTTCCACCCTCTATAACGACTATTTGAGCATCACTTCCTTGAAAACACTTTCCAACTACTTCTGCAGATTTACCACACCCACCAGCAGGAACTATTGTGGTCCGCTTATCCGAAATACGCCGACCTTTAATTGCTCTTGAAAGGTTTTTGCCGAAATTTGAATCAGATTCAATATGGTCGAGCTCGTCATGTGAAATAATCACAACTGAATATAGTCCCATATATCCTCCACAATTCATCCAAACATGATTATTTGAATGTTCGAGAATAAATACTACTATTGTTTAATATAAAAGTAAACAATAAAACTAAATTATTTTTGGTCTTGTAAGTGGGAATGTCTGTACTTCACGAACTGGTTTATCTGCCAAAAATGCGAACAATCTTTCGCCAAAACCAAATCCACATGTAGGGGGCATACCATGTTCTAACATATCCACAAATTCCCAATCTGCCATCATCGCCTCTTCGTCCCCTCCAGCTAATAACTTCTGCTGTACTTCGAATCTCTCTCTTTGATCAAGTGGGTCATTAAGTTCTGAGTAGCCACGTCCAATTTCACTTCCTGCGATAACTGGTTGGAACATTTGTACAGTTTTACCATCAGTATTCTTCTTTGCAAGTGGAGCAATAATTATTGGATGATTAATTACAAAAGATGGACCAGTAATATTCTTACGACAATACTTCCAAAGTGTATCAATTAATCGCTCACGATTAACACCGTCATACTTCACTTTCAAATCTTGTAATTTGTTTTTTATTTCATCATCGGTTGCAGTATTTATATCAATAGATGTCTGACGTTTTATTTCTTCACTATAGTCAATTTTAGTCCATTCATCAGCAAGATTAAATGTGTGTCCACGTGTTGTAAATGTTGTCGTACCGAATACATCTTCTGCTAATTTGCGATATAGTTCTTGAGTTAACTTCATTCCATCTTCATAATTTGCATATGACATATAAAATTCACAGTTAGTGAATTCCTGGAGATGATCTGGCGATGAACCTTCATTACGATATACACGGCCTATTTCAAAAGTCTTCGGGATACCAGAGGCCATTAATCTCTTCTGCCAAAGTTCTCCAACTGATATACGCATAAATACTGGCAAATCAAAATCATAATGATGTGTAGCAAATGGTCTAGCCTCTGCACCTCCTGTAGTTACTTCAAGAGTTGGTGTTTCAACTTCTAAGAACCCCTTTTCTTTTAAGAATGAGCGTGTCACCTCCCAAAATTTTGTCTTCTTTTCTAATAACTCCCTAAGTTCAGGATTCGTAAGTATATCTAGATATCTTTCACGCATACGAAGTTCTTCATCCTGAAGTCCGTGGAATTTATCTGGAAGTGGAAGTAATGCTTTTGATAGCATGGAAACTTTATTAACAAGAATACTTTGCTGACCTGATTTTGTAATAAAAACTTTTCCAGTTACTTCTACAAAGTCTCCTATATCTACGTAGTCACGATAAAAATTCATCACTTCTTCAGTTGATTCTGGTAACTTAATAACAACTTGCATTCTATTTGTTCCGTCATACAAATCAACGAAACAAATAGCTCCTTGTCCACGTGATGACATAACACGGCCATTTACAATAATTGAATCTTGATGACTTTCAAGTGAAGTAAAATTATCCGCCACATATTTTAATTCATGAGTACGAGAAGATGAACTCGGATATGAAGAAATTCCAAGAGCTTTTAATTTCTCTAATTTTTTAATTCTTTCTGTGCGAAGTTCTTCGATGGAGGCCATATGGGTAGTTTATAGTTACTGGTTAGTAGTTAATACATACTAATATCAATTAATAATACCAGATACCAATTACTAAGTCGACTAAAATATAAAATACAAAAGCGACAACTTTGTTGTCGCTTTTGTATTTACCACCAACTAGTAACCAGTAACTACGAACTAAACAGTTGATACAATTGTATCTTCAACTTCACCTTTTCTTGAATATACAGTCTATGTTACTATATAAAAACTACACAATTAATTACCAACCACAGTAATAAGCGCTCCAGGAAATGTATATGAAATTTCTCTAAACCGTACATTTATGTAAGGACGATATATACCAACCTCATCAATAATCCATTCATGAGAATGTTCCCCAATTACTGCTTTTTCACCGTACCCTCCCCCAATCACAGAATTATCACCAACAATACTAATTGTGATAGAAAGTGGATCACCGTCCAGTTCATTTTGATTAATTTTATAATCAACTTTTAATGGTTCTCCTTTTTTTATAATTATATCCTTTAGAGGGTACATGAAGGTTGCTGGATTATTAATATTAGGCTGAAAATAAAAGCGATCACTACGAACAACCTCTTGCTTTAATGTTGAATTAGATACGGTACGCACATAATAATACCCATTTTCTAAATTTTTTCCTAAAGCAGATATAGACTTTAAATATACTCGTTGTGAACCACTCATATCCTTAATAACACCAATACTATGCACGACTTTTCCTGTTTTTTCACTAATTAGCTCAGCTGTTGACTCTGATAAATTCTCATAACTCAACTTAAGGTAATCTGGATATACATATTTAATACTAATACTTGGCACCACAACAGGAATCACTACTTCTACTTCTGGAACTGTTTTATCCTTTGGAATTATTATGCCCCCATCTGAAACTTCAATTGTCTTAGAATAATAAGGGACGACTAATTTAACATCATCAAAATCAAATTCGTTTGTTTTTAAAATAATCTTGTATTTACCTATTTTTTGATACACATGTTCAAATGTTTTAGTTTCATCATCTAGTGGGCATGATTTTTGAACTTGTTTAATATTTTCTACTAAAGGTGACCCATCCCCCCAATCAAGTACGCTTGAGACACATATTGCATTAAAATAAGAAAATGATGCCTTTACGCTAAATGGACTAGTGCTGGAAACAGAAGATATTATAAGTTTTTCATTTATTGAGTCGACATGCCTTGCTGATAAAGTAAAAACTTTACTTCTGTTTTCTGCAACAATAGTATTATTATCAAAAAGACGAACTCTTGTCGTAGTCTCGATATCACCATTTTTTAAAAAATTATCGTATGTTCTACCTCTTAATATAAACCTAGTACTACCTTCGCCACTAAATGCAATGTTATCTTTTTTTTCAGAAACAATTACATTATCATTTTTATCTAATAATTCACTAACAAGTGAAAGTTTCTTCCCAGCAATAACCTTCCAAGTAATCACTGGATCACTTTGATAAAAATAAGTTTCTCCATCTGAAGGAGATAAAATCTCAATGGAGGATGTAATATTATCTTTTACAGTTACTTCCACATTTGTTTTTCCTATCCAATCTATAACAGCGCCATCAGTTGGACCAGGATGCCAACTAGTGACTTTAATCGTATACTTTCCAGGTGCAGTATATATATGTTTCTTTACTACCTCTGTACAACTTTTACCATTATTACCTTCATTTGAATTTGGATTAGGCTCAGATTTTCCATCTCCCCAATCAACGGAAAGACCATTACCACTTGACCCGAACCAACCAATACTATATGTACAATTTTCCATTTTTCTCATAACCTCATCCGGCGCAGTCAAGGAAACAACAAGTGGCCCACCCCCTAAATTTGGATTTGCATGCAAATCATTAGATATAGATGCCTTAAAGAGGTGGGTAAAATTATTAAATAAATATGTAGAAGAACCTAAAAAAGTAACTACAACCCAAAGAATAACGACAAGAAATATGGATACTATACTAAATGTCATCCGTCTCATATTTATAGCCCGAACTTCATCTGTTGTCGTAAAAAGTTTATAAATAAAAAAAATGATTGCAACAAGCAATATTAGAGCAAAAAAAGGCAGAGCTATATTTAGGAGACGCTGAATTATGTAAATTTGAGAATACACACTTGTTATATATTTAAGTAGAATATAAAACAATAATTATATACTACACATACAGTGTAACATTATCCTTGGGAAAACTTATTCAATAAAACTAAACACAAAAAGCGACAACTTTGTTGTCGCTTTTGTATTTACCACCAACTAGTAACCAGTAACTACGAACTAAACAGTTGATACAATTGAATATTCTACTTCTCCTTTTGGTGCGTGAACAATTACTTTGTCGCCTTTTTTCTTTCCAAGTAATGCTTGCCCTAGCGGAGACTCATTTGAAATTTTACCAGAAACAGAATCTGCTTCTTCACTACCAACAAGAGCAAAAGTCTTTTCTTCCTTACTTCCTTTTTTTAACACTGTAACCGTTGAACCAACACTTACAACACCACTAACACCTGTTTCCATAATAACTGCATTCTTAAGAATTTGCTCAATATGAGAAATACGATCCTCACAATTAGCTTGGTCTTCACGAGCTTGATGATATTCAGCATTTTCTGACAAATCACCAAGAGACTTTGCATATTCAAGAGAATCTGCAATTTCCTTACGACGAACACTTTTGAGCTGTAAAAGCTCATTTTCTAATTCATTTTTCTTTTCTAATGTTAAATATTCCATAAATTTGTTTCTCAAATAGTAGCATGAAAACGTCTTTTTTGTAATATTGACAATAGTAACAATATACTTTATTTTAAAAATCTTTTATAAAATCTTTCTTACTTTCAATCTCTTTAGAGGTTTTTGTATAGTCGGTATTGTCTCTCATCCAGGCAAGTAATTCCTTCATTGAGTGAGCCGCACCGAAAGTATTATGTCTATCTGCTTTTTCCATTACAACAACAAAAGCGTACTTTGGTTCTTCGTATGGAAAGTATCCTGTAATAAGAGAGTTAACTAACTGCTTACTAACACCCAACTCCGCCGTTCCAGATTTTGCCGCAACATCAACTCCTGTTATGTTAAGTGGTTTACCTGTCCCACCATCACCATGAACAACAAGATGCATTCCTTCTCTTATAACTTTCAAATCCCTTTCTGGCAAATCAATAGACGTACTAGATGTTGGCAGTCCTTTAAGTACATGCGGTGTTACGAGGTAACCTCCATTTGCAATTGCAGCAACTCCTCGCACAAGTTCAAGAGCTGATAATTGAAAACCGTATTGACCAATAGAAGTATGGTAAGTATTACCCACCAGCCAATCCTCTCCGAATATTTTCTTTTTCCATTCTGGTGATGGAATATTGCCGCTTGCCTCTGCAGGCAAATCTATTCCTGTTGTTGTTCCAAAACCAAACATTCGAGCATATTTATTTATTCTATCAATCCCAAGGCCTTTCTGATCTTTATAACCTCCTCCAACTTGATAAAAATATTCATCAGACGATTGTTCTAGAGCTTTTCTCATATCAGTATATCCATGAGCCTTCCAATCTTTAAAAACAGTATCTGGTCCACCGTATTTATTTTTAATAACTAATTTACCAGAACTATAAATATTCTGTTCAGGTGTAATAACATCTTCCATAAGGGCTGCGATTGCAATAAAAGGTTTTACAGTGGAGCCCGGCGTAAACAATCCACTAACAGCTCTATTCAAAAACTTTTGTCTTTTATCAAGCAAATCTTCTCCAACCTTTTTATTCTCTTCTTTTGTCTTAGCGTTAGTCATCATATTGTTGTCATACTCAGGATAACTGGTTATCGCTAAAATTTCTCCTGTATGAATATCCATAATCACTCCAGCACCAGAAACAAAGGATGCTTTTTTAGCAAGACCTTCTATGCCTTTATATAACCTTGATTGTATTTCTTTATCAATACTAAGTTGTAAATTAGCACCGTGAGCTGGGTATACAACTACATTCTGCGCCTCTATTTGATGAAGGGCATCTATAGCTATAATTCTTTCTCCTTTTGTTCCTTGCAAATAAGTCTGATACTGTTTCTCCACCCCATCTTTGCCTATATATTCATCTTGCCAAAAAACACCACTAGTATCGCGCTTTGGATAACTCACATAACCAAGCAAATGTGAGAAACCTTCTTCTTCGGTGTATACACGCATTGGGATATCATCTACAGAAACTTTTTCTGAAGATGTACTGTTTGTATCTTTATAAATATAGTTACCTAGTGTATTCCATGCAAGCAATTCTCCATTTCTATCAGTAATAGTTCCGCGAAGTGCAAAGAGTGGTAATTTTTTTAAATGGTTATTATCTGCTTTTTTAATGTATACCTCTCCATTAATAATTTGCATACTAAAAAGTCTGTAAGTATATGAACCAAGAAGAATAAAAATTCCTACTAAAAAAATATAGAAAACATGCTTACCAAGTGGCCGTTCAAAATGGCCTTGCATCTGATCAATATTCAATGAGGACAAATTTTGGGAATCCAAAAAAACATCTTCTGGATCTATTTCATGAGAACTAATTTTTCTAGTACGACCTGTAGATATACGGCGAAATATACTCATATAAAAATACTATACCACATACAAATAAAGTAAGTATCGGATATTCTGAATTAGACAGAACCACATCCAAAAATACTGCCAACGTAACACTTAATCCAATAATAAAGACTTTAATTTTCATTTATTTTTTGTGAGTATAAAAAATTGAAGACGTAACAGGATTGTACACTCCACTTACAAAAACACGCCATGATGTATCTTGATTATTATTCATAACATTAACTACCTTACCTAGCTTCATTGATTGATCACTTTTTAAATAAACTTCATCCCCGATTTCAACTTGTGTATCACGCGCCACATCTCCAAGAAAAGTTCCGCCACCACGACCAGTTACTGTAAATGCAATTGTAGAACTTGCTTTCCCTTTCACAACAACTTCAGTTACTGTGTCTGACTTTGATATAAGTTCACATAACGACGTTGAAGTGTAGACTTCTTTTATAACACAGACTGGCTGTAGCCCCCTAACATAAACATACATATCTTTTTCTATTCCATCTTTAAAACCTTTTGAGAGAATTATTGTTGAGTAAATTTTTGTAACATCTTGCATTAGTGGATACATAACAATCGTTGACTCCGTCGGTATTAAACCATTTTCTTCTACTATAAAATTAAACTCTTTTAGTTTCGCATCTTTTTCAGCAATTTTATTTTCGAGGTATTCAATATCAATTTCAAGATTTTTGTTTCTTTGAACAAGTTCAGACATTGAGGTTGTGTAAGTATGGATAAATTCTGGAATATCACTGAAAGCTGTTTTCGTAATCGCGTACCTCATAACAAATGGTTCAAGGACTGGATAAAAAATATTTTTAAAGGCAGACCAAAAAATAACTAGCAAAAATATAATACTGATATATATAAAGTAACGAGTATTCTTTTTTCTTTTATTTGCCTTACCTGAAAGATATGTCATTAGTGTCTTGTATTAATACATCCTTATAAAGAGTAACGTCTTCTAAAATAATTCCACAACCACGAGCAACCGCAGTAAGCGGATCGTCTGCAACAGTTACTGGGACTTTTAATTGCATCTCCAATAATTGTGGAAGATTTTTAATCAGAGCTCCGCCACCGGACAATGTCATTCCCTTATGCATAATATCTGCGAGTACTTCTGGTGGCGTTGTTTCCAAAACTTCACGTATAGCATCAACCAATTGCGAAATGGAACTGTACATTGCTTCACGAATATCTACGTCAGTAATAATCGCTTCACGAGGAAGACCAGTTACTAAATCACGACCCTTTACACTTAACTCTTCACCATTCTCATCTGGTAAAGCTGAACCAATACTTACTTTTATATGCTCAGCTGTTTTTTCACCAACTAACATTTTGAACTCATCTCTCATATAAGCAATAATATTTTCAGTTAAAACATCTCCGGCGATTTTTATACTTTTTGCCCGCACAACTCCCGAAAGTGCAATCACAGCGATATCAGTTGTTCCACCCCCTATGTCTATCATCATACTACCAACTGGTTCATGCACTGGCATATGAACACCGATTGCAGCAGCCATTGGTTCTTCAACAATGTACACTTCACGAGCACCTGCTGATTTCGCTGCATCATACACTGCACGCATTTCAACATTAGTAATACCAACTGGTATACCGATAACAACACGAGGGCGTAGAAGTTTCTTAACTGTGTCGTTAGCTTTATTAATCAAATACGAAAGCATTTCCTCTGTAACTTCATAATCAGAAATAACCCCATCAACAAGCGGGCGAACAATACGAATATGTGAAGGTGTGCGACCCATCATATTCTTTGCTTCCAAACCAACAGCAACCACTCGGTCAGTTTTGGTATTAATAGCAACCACGGATGGTTCATTAATTACAATACCTCTCCCTCGAAGATATACGAGAGTATTTGCAGTACCCAAATCGATACCAATATCATTAGAAAATTGTCGATAAAATCGCTCAAACATGGAAGTATTCTAACACATTTTAAAATTCATATCTTCTTTGACAAATATTCCTAAAATGGTAGATTTCGAATAGTTCTTTTCAAAAAGGAATGACGATGTTTAATAATATCCGCAGCTTAGTTGGAGAATTTGTCACTTTGATTGAACTACCAACGGGGTACACAGCACGGGAATATCAAGTAGAAATTGGAGGTAGATACAAAGTAAAAGATATTTCTGGTTCCAATCTTTGCATTGAACTTGAAGATGGAATAACTGGCCATATTCATCGTGGAAGATTTCTAGAATGCAGATAACTTTTAAGGATATATGAGCATGGGAACTTACTCAGCAACCCTAAACAGAAAACATTTGCCTGATTTTTTTGCTCTCTTTTACGAACTTGAATCAGCTCGAGGAGCAGAAGTAAAAATATCTCCAGATGAAATGGAGACACATCTTGATAATTATCGCGTAGAAATTACTGCGAAAGATGACACCTGGCTCGGAATACTGATAAGTACAATGAATGAAGGAATGCTGCATCATCAAGGATGGGGTAAAGTATTTTCATTAACTCTTCCACACGAACAACCTTCACAAAAACATTAATGCGAAGCGCGACCCGAAGGGTCGCGCTTTTTCTTTTGTATATTTACTGTTGTATATACCCTAGTGGTCACATAATCTACTCCTTCGTTTGCTAGCTTTAGTCCAAGACTTGATTATACTGAATCTGGAACTCTTCGCCGCTCTACACGGCTTGACCAGCTACCCACCCTGTAGTCCAGCAAAGTTGAAGACTGTAGCCACCTGAAGGTCTATCAATATTTAAAACATCTCCAACAATATAAAGTCCTTTTACAATTTTTGACTCCATTGTCTTCATATCAACTTCAGTAAGAGTAACCCCCCCTGAGCTTACGATTGCTTTTTCTTTTCCGAGTAAACCTTTCACGTGAAGTTTAATTTCTTTCATCTGCTTCACTAACTTCACCCTGTCCTCACTACTCACACTATGATTAAATGTCTGTCCGTCAATCTCTGAAAGAGAGAGAATTGTGGAAACCAAAAATGACGGTATAATTCTTGAGAGAACATTCTTTAATTTTTTATTACTATCTTCTACGAGAACAGATTGTAATCGTGACTTAAGTGTTCCATTATCAATAGATGGAAATAAATCGATAACTATATCCACCTCTCCATATTTGAGCAACTCACCTATATCTTTACTCATATTAAGCACAGTTGGACCACTAATGCCAAAATGTGTGAACAATAATTTACCTTTATAGCTTTCTTGTTTTTGATTATTTTGAAATGTAGTTAATTTAATATCATCCAAAGTATTCCCACTTAACTTTTTTATCCATGTATCCGTTAACGCAACAGGAACAAGGGCTGCATCATTCTCGATAATAGTGTGACCTAGCTTTTTGAGCCAGGCGAAACCCTCACCTGTTGAGCCAGTTTCTGGACGCGATGTTCCACCTGTTGCTAATATACAAGACCTTGCATGAATATCATTTCCACTTTTTGTACTAATAATTACTCCTTCACCACCTTTCGCAACTTTTAGACCGCCAACTATACTACTTTTTCTAATTTCAACTTTACCCTCTCTCATATATTCATACAGAACATCGTAAACTGATTGAGCTTTGTCTGACACTGGAAACATTCTTCCTTCATTTTCTACTTTAGTTGGACAACCTTTATCTTTGAAAAATGAAAGTGTTGTTGGTACGTCAAATTGTGAAAACGCAGAAAATAAGAATTGATCATTACCTTTATATTTTGCAAGCATGTCACGTGTAGTTGCTTTGTTGTTTGTAATATTACAACGACCCCCTCCTGTAATGAGAAGTTTTTTACCTAAAACAGTATTCTTTTCAAGAAGTAAAACTTTCTTTCCTTTCGCACCAGCGCGGCCAGCTGCCATCATACCCGCAGGACCGCCACCTATAACGACTACGTCCCATATTTTGTTTTCGTTTATTTTGTTAGGCATAAATTATTTTATCTCGTTGTTCCTTCGCTTGCTAGCTGCGGAACCCATCGTCGCTCTTCGCTCCTTGGCCACCCCTTATTTTCATTTTGTTTTAAAGGCATGTATTTTATTAATTTTGCTTACGCCATTCGTATAACACAACAGCACTAGCATTTGACGCATTCAACGATTCACATAATGAATTCGTTTCAATAGACAATTTAAAATCACACAACTCAAGAGTCTTTGTTTTTATACCTTCACCCTCACCACCAACAACAATTACAGTATTAGTATCAAATTTTGCTTTGTGTAATTTTGTATCTCCTTCTCCAGTTAATCCATACGTCCAAAATCCGTTATCTTTTAATTTTGTAAGAGTAGTGTTCACATTACCAATTTTTACAATCGGAAGTGCGAATGTCATCCCTGAAGATGTTTTGATAACTGTGCCATTTATAAGAACCTGATCATTTTCAGGAAGCAATATTGCATCAGCCCCGAAAGCAACAGCAGAACGAATAATCGCCCCAACATTATGCGGGTCTTGAAGTTTATCTAATAATACAAAAAGTGAGTTCCTTTCATTTGCTTTAGACTTTGCAATCACTTCTTCGAGTGATGTATAAAGAGTACTTTCATCAAGTAATGCACAAACACCCTGATGCACAACACCACGACCAACCATACTTTCTATTTCTTGATATGTAACAACATCATAAGTTAGATTATTACTTTGAATTAGACTCATCACTTTCGGTTCATCTTCTGCTTGCTTGGTCAAAAAAAGTTTCTCGATAACTGAAGAACCGTTACGTTTACTCGCAAGAATTGCCTCCTTTAGAGGATTTCGTCCGTATAAATATACCTTTTCTGTCATAATCTAGACATTATAGCATATTTATTGTAATTTAAATAATTTGTAAATTAGATATAATTCTGTAATAAATAAGTGATATACTTATTTAATAATAAATAAACACAAAATATGGAACAATACTCTTCTTTTCATAATTATAATGACACCAATCTAGTTGATGGTTCTCCACAACACCCGAACAAATATGAACTTATAGAAAAAAGAAATGAGTACATCAATGAAGCCATAATCGCGGTTATGGAAAATCAAAAAGAAGATGTTCTTAAGCGTCCCGCTGTCGGACTAATAGATTTGGTCACAAGGGAACTTAGAAAGAAATCTAACTATGATACTCAAGACCCTAGACAACAAGAAAATTTCCGAAAGGAATTTGAACAAGGTGATATACGTTCCCAAATTTGTAGACATTTTGGAGTTGCTGATGCTGATTTTAATTCTCTTGAAGAAAAAATTAATTCTTATTACAGTAAATAATATTTTGTACAAATATTATTTATAGTAAAAATTTTTTTCAAAAAAATATAAATTCTTACTTAACAGATTTATGTTTTTTGTAATTTATAATTTCCTACTATCATACGCCCAATGAAGCAAAGCTTGGCGTTGTCTCGGTCTACACGATTCATCTCCTCTTCTGCAAGCACCTTGTAGCCAAATAATATGTCGCTTCATATTAAACCATCTTTTTATTTGTCTTCCATCATCAACATGTCTTCTTCCCATATAGTACCTACAGTACCACTGAAACCATCCACGTGGATCATCCTTGTGTAACCACCCACTCTTTCTCCAATCGGCAAGAGACTGACTTGCTTTTACACCAAAATAATTCAGTGACTTATCATATTTCTCACTATTTAACTTTGCATTCTTAAACCAACTTTTTGGAAATTCATCTTTACAGTCAGTCATATATTTACCACCAAACACACCGAGCTCCAACATTTCCTTTGGAGTCAACTCTGGACGAAATAAAGAATCAAAATTCTTGCCAATTATCTCAGTTCTTTCATATACATAGTTGTTCTGCATAATGTCATTCACAACTACTTTCTCAGATTTCATATTTATTATTTATTTAGAAATGTAATAGTTAATTGCAAAACTGTAGCAAAAGAAACCCATATCAAATATGGAATATTCGCATAAGCAACCCAAACAATAATTGGAAATATTACTACCAATGACCAAGTTAATGTAATAAGGACCAAAAGTATATCTAGTGCTGCTAATGGTAAATTTTTCAATCCAAACTGAATTGGTGTAAATATAAAATTAAAAAATAGATTCAAAATAAACGGAAGAAGAACCATGAAGGATACCTCTCCTTTAAAATATTTGTAAGCTACATAACCAAATGAGACTGCAATAATAATATACAGAAAACTCCAAACAGGTCCGAACAACCAGGAAGGCGGTGCCCAATCAGGCTTAATTAAATCTTTATAGTTAACATAATTAGTATTCATACTTTAATAATAGCATGACGAACTATAATGAGCCCTTAAGCTGTCTACGTAGCTCCTTATGTTCAGGAATTGTTTGTGCGACAAGGTTCCAAAATTTTGATGAGTGATTCATTTCACCTAAATGACAGAGCTCGTGTACAACAATATAATCAGCTAGCTCTTGTGGGAGAAGTGCAATTTTATAATTGAAGTTCAAATTCCCTTTCCTTGAGCAACTCCCCCATCTTGATTTTACATTTTTGATGGTGATTTTATTATAGCTAAAATTATAAAATTTATTCCAATATTCCAAACGAGTACGAACATACTCCCCCGCTATTATTTTATATTCCTTTATTTCTTTTGTTGTGTGTTTAATTACCTCTTTTTTTGGACAATTTTTGAAATGTTCCAGTTTACTTAATATCCATTCTGATTTTTGAAGAATAAACTCTTCAGCAACATTCTCCTTTACTCTCTTAGGAATAGTAACCACAAAACTACCGTCATAGTACACAGCTAATCTTATTCCTTTTGCTCTTTCTGAAACTTTTAATGTGTACTCAATTTTCTTACTATTTAGTATTATGGTCTTTTTCAACTTGTACAATTTTTATTTATGCCGCCTTTTGGTCTTGGTTATCCATATTCGCTTTTACTAATTCTAACTGCTTATGAATATCTTCCCTGATTGCATTCATATCTTCCATTACAGGAGCTTGACTATCAACCCAATAACCAACCGCTTCTTTTGCCCCTTCAATTATTTTTTCTTTTCCAACACTAAATGGTTCAGATGCTGAATATCCATTAAATACACTCTTTCCATCCTTATAAATCTCAACTGACAAATAACCTTTGTCAGTTATATTAACAACAGGTTTAAAAACTTCCGTATCCACCCCTTTTGATTTTAAAAATTCCGTAACTGACTCCTTTAATCCTAAAGGCTCATTGTTTTCCATTTTTGTTTCTGTTGAATTTGTTTGTGGTTTTCCTTCCATATAATTATATTATTCCAATAACATATATTAATTATATCGCACTTTTTAATTACTTCTAATGTACTCACAACAAAACTTGCATAATCCTTAAAAAGGCATAGTATACGCTAGGTAATTTGTTCTTTTTCAATTAACCACAAGGGAGTAAGAATCATGGCAAGTCCAAAAGGTAAACCAATCAGTTCTGTGGGTGGTGCAAGGAGTGGTAGGAGGGCACAGCTTAGCAAACAAACTGATATTGCTGCCAAAAATTTTGGTAGCAGTAAAAAGCCCCAAATACCCTTCGTGCAAAAAACACAAAGAAAGCAAAAAGTTCTTAATGTGCCTACTGAGTTGTGCATGTATGTACTTGATACCAACGTACCTATGCATGACCCAACTTGTGTATACAGATTCCAAGAACATCATGTTTATTTCCCAATGCAAACAGTTCGGGAGCTTGATGACAACAAAAAAGGTCATGAAGAAAAAAATAGAAATTCTCGTCAAATATCTCGAACGTTAGAGGAAATTCTTTCCACTGATTCGACAATTAATATCTACGATGGCATACCATTATTTGAAGCTTCTGGTGGCATTGCTACAGGCTCTTTGTTTCTACAAACTGAAGATGTACCTGCGGAAGACACTGCTAAGAATGGTGACGACAGAATTCTTGCTGTTGTAAGCCATTTAGTCACGAAGTACAAAGGCAGGTACAAAGTTGTTCTTGTTTCCAAAGATACCATTATGCGTATCAAGGCACGAATGCTAAGAATAGAGGTCGAGGATTATCGCAATGACCTGGTAATAGAAGATGCTGATATGCTGTATCAAGGCATGCAAGAACTTCCTGATGATTTCTGGAACAATCAACCCAAAAGTCCTGAAGTAAAAAAAGAAGGGAAAAATTCTATATACGAAGTATCTGGTCATTTAATTCAATCCCTACAACCTAATGAATTTGTTTATTCAGTTGGTGGGGAAAAATTCGAAGCGCAAGTTATAAAGAAGGAGCCTCGCTTTGTCACACTACGAACAGCAAATGACTACACTCATCAAAAAAGTGCAGTGTGGGGAATAGTTGCTCGTAACCGTGAACAAAACTTTGCACTCAATCTTTTACTCGACGAAGACGTTGACATTGTTACCCTTCTTGGCCAAGCAGGTACTGGAAAAACATTACTAGCACTTGCTGCTGCACTCACTAAAACTCTTGAAACAAAACGTTATTCAGAAATAATTATTACCCGCGTAACAGTTCCACTTGGAGAAGAAATTGGTTTTCTTCCTGGAACAGAGGAAGAAAAAATGACTCCGTGGATGGGTGCGCTTGAAGATAATCTTGATGTACTTAATAGTGGTAACCAATGCACAGAAAAAGGTGACGGGGTTAAATACGGCGGTGACTGGGGTAAGGCAGCAACAATGGACCTAGTGCGCAGTCGTATAAAAATAAAGTCTATGGGCTTTATGCGCGGAAGAACTTTTCTCAATAAGTTTCTAATTATTGACGAGGCTCAGAATCTTACACCGAAGTTAATGAAGGCACTTATTACTCGTGCCGGACCAGGAACAAAAATTGTTTGTCTGGGTAACCTCGCGCAAATTGATACCCCTTACATCACTGAAGGGTCTTCAGGCCTAGCACACCTCGTTGATCGTTTTAAAGATTGGAGACATAGTGGTCATATAACATTGCTAAAAGGTGAACGTTCACGCCTTGCGGATCACGCAAACAAAGTTCTTTAGTTTCAAAAATCATAATGGGATGGTTCGCCTCGCGAACCATCCCATTTTCTTTTTACATTTTCTAAAAAAGGAATACACTTAATAATATAATTATATGTAATCCATGTCATACAAAAAACTTATACTCACTTCAGCATCAGAAGACCGACTAGAAAACCTCATTAATGAACGTCTCAAAAAAGGTGCTAACAGAGAGTTGATAGACAAAAGAATCTGGGACCTATTTGGAGAAGACTGGTGTGTAATGTTCACTGACCTATCAGGATTTTCTAGACATGTTGAAAAATTTGGTATTATACATTTTCTACAAACCATACATGAATCTCAACGACTACTAATACCAATATTGGAAAATCATGACGGCATACTTCTTAAAGCTGAAGGTGACAGTTACTTGGTTATATTTAGAAATATTGAAAAAGGAATACAAGCATCAATACAAATGGAGAAGGTGTTAGCAAAATACAACAAAAATAGAACAAAAGAAGAACAGGTTTTGTTATGTGTAGGACTAGGCTATGGCAAGGTTCTAAAAATTGGAGACAATGATGTCTATGGTGCCGAAGTAAATGCCGCAAGTAAATTAGGAGAGGACACCGCCGGTGCTTATGAAATACTAGTTACAGAGTCAGTTAAAAATAATTGTGACAAAAAATCAAAATATAAATTCGAGGAAATAAAAGACATTCCACCAGGAGCGAAGAAAGCTTTTAAATTAAAGTATTAAATTAAATTTTTATTACTTAACAGTAATTGAAAATCTGTAATCAGAGTCTTTTAAAACTTTAGTTGATAACTTACTAGGAGTAACGCTTGTTAAAGTTACTTGTCTTTCAGCGAAATAAAACGGCTTACCAAGAGTTATAATTACGCTTTGAGACAGACTTCCGCTTTCAAGCAAAACCCCTAATTCAACAGTTCCTGCCTGTATACATTGCACATCCTTTGCACACCTACTATCATATGTAACTTTACTCGGCGTAACATAGACACCACTTAACAAAACTCTTTGATCTATTTTAATATAATTACTTGATGTGGTGGTGGTTGTTGTCTTTACAACAGGTTTTACATTTGTATTTTTTATGACTGCAGTTGAAGTTGATGTAGAATCTGTTGTATTAGAAACAACGGATCCTGACACTTCAGTTTGAGTTGTGTTATTTTTAGTACCAAGAAAATAGGCCACTACTACTAAGATAACCACACCTACACCGATTATTAAATTATTATTTTTCATATAGTTAAGCATAACTCTATTTCCTCACAATATACATATCCTGACTAAATCCCCCAACACCAACTGATTCCATTCTCTCATCACCGTTTATTATCCATTCATAAGGCCTACAATTCATGCATCCACCTTCCTTAGTTATAGGATTATAAGCGCCCTCAGGACAAACAAAAACTTTACCCTCCCCTTCATTCTTTGCAATTCTTCTAGCCTCTTTTACCTTCATCGCAACTTCTAAAACATTCTTTTCTGCTGTTTCTATATCTGGAAGAGTAGCCTCAACCATCTTATCACTTTCAAGATACCAATAACTTGCTTTGGTTACTTTTCTTTTTTGAAGCGCATTACAAAGTAAAAGATATATTGGAAGCTGAAGAGAATTTTCTTTTTCTTCATGTTTTCCAGTTTTAAAATCAATAATATGAAGTGAATCTGTAAGTGGTAAATATTCCAACCAATCAACTAGACCGTTTAAAATAATATTGTGATCCTCGCTCAAATAAAAATTGCACGGCATCGTATCACGCTTAAGCTTAATACATTTATTAACCAAAAATCGCGGATCTTTGATAACATTATTAATCATCTCCTTTCCTCTTTGCTTAAATTCTTCCTCTTCTTCATTACTAGTGAAACCACCTTTCTTTCCTGTAACTTTTAACCATGACTCTTCGAACTTCGCACGAAGATCACGGCTCATTCTTTCATTAGCTGGGTATTCAGCTAGACCTTCCAATACTTCATGCACAGCAATACCAAGTGACATATGTGGGCTAACAATAGAAACTTTATGTCCAGTCTTTGGACTCTTATACATATTATGCAAATAATAAAGACGAGGGCATTTTAGAAAATCCCCCATTGACGAATGCGACACCCAAACTGCTGTATATTTATCTACCATAGTGATTTTTAGTATAGCAATTATTCACTGTATAGACATAGTGATATATTAATAGTAGATTATATACAGACAAATTATTAGGGGTAGTTATGACAAAATATTCAGCTCCATACAAAAGAGGGTTTATTATCAACTCTCTGAAATTGTTTTTATCAAAAATCAATACCGAGATTAATAATTTGAATCACAAACCTTGCACAAAAAATCAATTTGAGAAAGCTAGAGATGGTGCTTTAAGAGCACTACGTTATATGAATGAAAACAGGATAGCTACGGATTTGAGTTTAAAGTCTTGGTTCCCTCTATCACTCAAAGCACTTTTAATTTTGGAGGAAGAAAAAATAACAACACTGTTTAACTTTTTGAGATTAATGTCAAAAAGTAAAAAAGTAAAAAGAAATGTGTTTCGTAGGTTTTCTCGTGAACTAAGGTCAAGCCATCCAAGATACATTTGGTTACTACTAAAAAGTACGGGAGAAATGACTGACATAGCCTATTCATAAACAAAAACATAAGGAGTGAGAGATGAGTCTGACAAATGAAATAGTAATCGAGGAATTAACACCGAAGGAAAGACTTCTTCATACACGTCACGTAATCGGAAAAACAACCTGCCCTCACTGTAACAGAAGTGATGTTAAGGTTGTTAATTTTGATTCAGGGAATGAACCCAAAAAATGTTTTCTCGAATCTCACAGAATCGGAAAAGGAACAGAAATGTGTCCAGGAAGTGACGACTGGTCATATGAAATTCCTAAAAGGTAAATTAGACAAAAAAATGAATGCGGATGACTTACGTCATCCGCATTTTTGTTTTTTAAATTCCCCTCATTTTAAAGCAATTTTTACCTACTTGACAGATATACTTATATATGATATAATTAACAAGTCAATCAAAGAGGAGGTCAAAATGGTGCGCATCCGCGACCAAACCTAAGTTCTTTCCACAAACCCCGCCAACCCCTTGCAGAATCCATTAAGTTGGTATGCGTACAGGGGTATCAAGATAAGTTCGTCCGCCGGACGAACTGGGAATTAGTCTAGAATTCTTTTCATATGAGCTGGCTCGGCTCGAGCACAACATTTGACCAGAAACTAAACTTACTCCCAAAAGCCCCCCACTTCGGTGTCGGGGCTTTTATAATTTTGTGACAATAATTATATATGATAGGATTCTTCTTGGTATATGTACTTTTCAATAACCAGAAGGAGAATCACCATGGGAACGAAGACGCCTCCAATCATAAGAAGTAAAGTTGTTGAGAAAGTAAGAGGTAGAATTGCAGAAATATCTGATCCACTGAGATTATGCAATTTGCATGCCTTGACTCCGTGGGGAAGTGAAATTCAACAAATTATTGAAGACAGATGGGAAGAAGTTGCAAAACTAATTGCTGTAGAAGAAACTTCAAAGTGCACGTCCGAAGAAGAATCGCTAGCACTTTATAGAAACTCCCAGAGACCACACAAGAGAGAAGCTGATGCTATCTATTTTGAATGCTGGAAGGTATTTGCGGACCGCGAAACAGTAACCAAAGCTGCCAACTGCAAAACATATGAAGACGCCTTAGCACTTTATGAATCTGCCCCAGAGGGGTGTGAAGCAAAAGGCATATACCACGGACTGCTTCGCAATTTTGAAGAAAAATTAAGACACAAATGGTTACAAGAATGTAAGACAGTAAAAGATGTTAGTGGTCTTGTGAAGAGACTTAAAACATACGACCACGATTTCAACAAGCGCTGCGAAAATCTAAAGACGGCTTTTGAAGATGCTGAAGCAAGACAAAAATTACTTCTGTGCAAAACCCCAGAAGAAGTGATTGCATTACTTGATTCAGTGTCATTTTCCCTAAAATCTCATGATCTAATATTATTCACTCTTGAAAAAATAGCGCTTGAAAAAATGGCAGAAGAAACTGCCAACTGCGAAACATCAGATGACGCCGAGAGATTAGTACGCAAGTATGACAGAGTTCCCAATGTTTCAAAAGTATATAAGGCTCTTTATCTTAAACTTTTGGCCGAATCAGCGAGAGCTTTCGTAGAATCATTAACTGAAACTAGTGATGACGTAATAAGAGAGGTCTATAATAAAGCTAAACTATCACCAAAAGAAAGTGAAGCTCGTAGAATCTATCACAAAAAGTGCTGTGAACTAGAGGACGAGAGAGATAAAGAACTTCTACCCTTTGGTCGAAATGTTTCGATTAGTGATTTTTCTGGTTGGTACACGGAAGTTGCGGGTGGTAAACACTCAGATTATCCAAATGCCAGAAGAATGGAAACGATTTTCATGAATCAACTCCTAGAACAAGGTCTTCTTTGAAAGACTCTTAACCGCAAGCACACTGCTTGCGGTTTTGTTTTATATTTGTTCCATATAAATAAATTTTATTTATATTAATTAAATTTTTCCATTAATCAAATCTTCTTCGAACTCCAACAACCCCTTATAACTTTCTCCGTATTTTGAAATATCTGGAGTGATTTCTAAATTAATAATCTTTTTATAAACAGCTTCGATTAATTTTTTGGTTCTTTCTATTTCAATATCTACTATATCCAAAACAAGTTCTGTGAATTTCTCCTCTTCAACAAACCAAAGTGACAACTTACTAACAGGTAAATCTTTATAGTGAATTGAATTCTCAAGGAGAAGTTTGTAGACAATTAATTGCTGACGATATTTGTGAAGTTTTATTTTGTCATTATCAGTTTTTGCTTCATCCCAAGAAGTAAAAGCTTTTCCAGTTTTGAAGTCCACTACCTCATACTTTTTATCAACAACTCTTAATAGATCTATCTTACCTACAATATGTGCATCCCCTATCATTACTCCTTCATCTCTCATATCAACTTCAACTAGATCAAATGGATTAAACATATCCTTTGTCATCTTATATAAACAATCAAGAACTTTTTTACCACGTTCTCCTTGCTTTATCATTTCATTTGTTGGCAACCTTCCTCTAGATAATTCTTTGTCGAATATACTCAATAAATATTCGTAAGAAACTTTTTTCCCGGCGTGATACTTTGGGTGCATAATTATTTCTTCTAATGATTTATGAATTGCTGTACCATAAACTCCAGAAGGATTCATTGGCTGAGGAAAACGTAGAAGATTTTGCTCAATAAAATATAGAGGTCCACCTTCTGAAAGATTAACAAAATTATTCAAATGCGTTACTGGCATTTTATAATTTTTAACAAGTCTTTTTAATAAAACCCATTCATCTTCTCTATAAGGCTTCTTGTGTAGTGCTAATGCGTTTTCATGTGCCTCTATTGGTACGTCATTTTCACTTTCTTCATGAGCAATATTTTCTGTTGGCAAATATCTCACTTGAGCATCATGACTTGAAATAGAAAGTGTGTGTTTTGCTCTAGTGATTGCAACATATAGCAATCTAATGAAATCATCTTCTGTGTCTCCTGCAGGTTGCATAAGTGGTATAAGCGGTGCTGGTAGTGGAGCGATATTAGTACGTGGAGATTTTGTCCAAAGTGAATCATGTGCGGATACTATATAAACATGTGAAAATTCAAGACCTTTCGAAGCGTGAGCAGTCGTAATCTGAACCGAATTCTCATTCTTCATAAACGGTGACTCACTAATGAGGGAAATGTTGTGGTCTATGTGCATTTGGACAAAAGGTGCAACATCAGACACGAGCAAAACCTCACCTTCCTTCCATTCACGAAGAGCTTCAATAAAAGTTTTTAAACTAGCTAGGAAGGAGACGTAAGTTGTTGGACTTTTCTTAATAGATTCACGAGAAAAATAAAATTCTTTAAATCCACTTTCCTCCATGAACTTTTCAAGCATATGTTCAAGTGGCATATGTTCACCCAGAATGACAATTTCAGATAAAATCAATCCTATCTTTTTTATCTTCTCATCATCAGATGTGACTAATACTTCAGTCCAACTTTTATTATTTTCTTTTGCTTCCACCGCAAGAGAAAACAACTTTTGTCTATCGATAGAAAAGCATGGGTGCGACAACAAGTGAGGAAGAACATACTCCGCTGTTGTCTCATGTTTCAAAACAGAAGAAACATACTCACACATTTGTATCAAAATTTTGACATGTGGTTCATCAAAAACGTTCGCCTTCTTATTATATTCATATGGTATCTGCTCTCTATCAAGATATGGAAGAATTTCCTTCAACTCTCTGTGCCCTCTTGCTAATATAGCTATTTCATTTGCACTTTCACCACTATCAAGAACTTTGCGAATAGACCTTGCTACATGTGTATATTCAGCAACATCGGATGTTGTTTGAATTATAAAAATTTCCCCTTTTTCTAATTTTTTATTTTCAGAAGAAAGAATTTTTCTAATATCTTCATATTTATTTTCAAGACGTCCTTTACCCTGAGTGATGAGAGACCTTGCGAGGTCAAGAACTTTTTGAGTCGAGCGATAATTTTTATCCAAAACAATTGTTTCTACATCTTTATATAAAGAATCTCTGAATCTCATAATATGAGAAATTTCAGCTCCTTGGAATTTATAAATAGCCTGGTCATCATCTCCTACCACACAGACATTCGGCCTACCTTCATGAATATCACTTGATGTAATCGCTCTCACAAGTGACATTTGTGCTTCATTTGTATCTTGAAATTCATCAACAAGAATATATTGATACTGTTCTTCTAATTCATTACGAAGTATTGCACTATCTGATAGTGCATGAACTACTTCAATAATCATGTCGTCATAATCATACAGCGCCCTTTTATACATTTCATCACTATATTTTTTGTACAATTCACCTACTGCAATTATTTTATCTTCATTGTGTGAATCTTTAAGTATGACTTCCTTATCTTCTTTGACTGTGAACTTAGATTTCCAGTCTCCGATTGGTTCAGTTTTACCAAGAATCATTGCTGATGAAATCGCGTTCCGTAATGTATTCGCCAAATAAAGTGAAGTAGTCCCCAAAAGTGAATTGAGTCCCTCAGCAATGGACTCTACTTCATCTAATTTTTTGATAGACATTCTTTCTGGCCACTTAGATAGAATTTTATTGATAGATGAATACTCCTTTGGTAATTCTTTTATAACTGAAATATACTCATCTGCAGTATAACCATAACTTTTAATGTGCTTGATGCGGTCAGTAACATCCCGAAGATAAACAAACCCTTTCTCAGGATGAAAACTAGCCAAAGGATGTCCATGTGGTAAGGATGAGAAAATATCTTGTAATATTTCTGCACGAGTAATATCATTTGCTTGGGTAAAGTGAGTTGCTTTCCAAAAATATTCTGGGTGACGAGAAATAATATGATTACAGAATGCATGAAAAGTAAAAATACCAACACGATACGCATCTTGTCCGATTAAACTAAAGAGTCGCTCACGCATATTAACGGCACCATTATCGGTAAAAGTAAGACATAGGATATTATGTGGGGATACATGACCCTTCTTCAAAATATTTCCAACACGAAGAGAAAGTAGTTCAGTCTTTCCAGACCCAGGACCTGCAATCACCATCAATGGACCATCAATAGTATCAACTGCTTTTTTCTGTGCAGTATTAAGTACTTTATATCGGTCTTCGAATGAGATAATATTATTTTTCATATCTATATAATTAAGTATACGCTATGTTGACACAATACGAATGTTAATGTAGAGTTTTGAAAGATTTTCCAACTATTTAGGGAGGTAAAAATGTTCTTCACAATTGATAACAAATTGATTCTTGCTTCACAGTGGACTATTAGGCAAATCGAACTATACACACCAATCACAAGAAAAAATATTGGTGACATGCTGTTGCTAACTTGGAAAACAACAACAATGGTTTTTGCTGTACTTATATCAAGTCTACTTATAATGTCTGTTCTCTCCCCGAGTAGTCTAGTTATTGATTTCCTTAATCTGTACTTCATTGTTTCTCAGCATAAAGATTTGATTAATAAATTTGTAAAAAGTTATTCAAACAAAGAAAATCTACCTGATGAAATAATAACAAGAAAATATCAACGAATATTTTTACTAGTTTTGTCATTTGCTATTTTTTTAGCAACAATACTAGGATACATATATTATCAAATTTATCCTGAAATGCTCGAGAGTAGGAAAGCAATTTCTGATCAAGTATCTTCCTACTACTTAATTGATATATATGCAGTCTTTTTTCTGTTGTATTACTTAACTGAATATTTCCTCTGTACATTGTCCCTCCCTCCAGGAGAAAAAGAAAAAAGAAAAGTTGAAAAGGAAATGAGAAATCTTGTCCCGATTCCAATCAGATAATTTCTTTTGAAAATCATGCGCGACCATTTTGGTCGCGCGTTTTTATATCAACTTAGAGAAAACTCTCACTACAACATTCTTCACTGCGTAATAGACATCAACTGGAATTGCAATAATGTACTGCATAACCTTAAGTATCGGATTAGAAATCCTTCTGAGAGGCAAACTATGCTCATACCAAACTGTAAACAACGCAATTGCAAAAACCACAACAAATTTACTTACTTCAGAAATATGTATATGTGTTAATGTTTCGATAAGAAGCGCAAGTCCAACGAAACCAACAATAGCATACGCCGCTTGTGGCATGCCTTTATATTTATGAATGAGTCGAGAAAGAATGGGTGTAATAAAAAGCATACTCACTACTCCAATACCAACGCCAAGCATAACGATATAAATATTTTCTGAGAAACTCACCGCAGAAATAACATTATCAAGACTAAAAACAATATCAGCAAGAGCTATTTGCATAATCACCCCTCTGTAGGTTGTTTTTGGGACAATATCATTTCCTTCTTCATTTACAACTCTTCCAAGGTGAGCAATTGCCAAATATACAAGATACAACCCTCCTAAAATTTTAAGCCAAACATTTTCGATAATAATAGAAGCGAGAAGTAAAGCAATTATACGAAAAAGTGCTCCTAGTAAAATACCAATACGTAAAGCTCGCTTTCTTTTTACTTCTGGAAGAGACTCTGCGAGAGTCGCGTTTACTAGCGCATTATCTACAGACAGAAGTATTTCGATAATAAATAATGAAATAATAATTGAGAAATATGTTTCAAACATAATTGGATATTTTGAGATTAGATTTTAAATATTAGACAGTAAGCACGGTTTTTCCAGAACCAGCAATAACCATCACCGGACCATCAATAGTATCAACTGCTTTTTTCTGTGCAACATTAAGTGCCTTATATCGGTCTTCGAATGAGATAATGTTATTTTTCATAATTATACAATTAAGTATACGCTATGTTGACATAATACGAATGTTAATGTATATTTTTGAAAGATTTTACCTTTTAACTAAAATTGTGAGGTAAGAAAATGGGACAGCATATTCCTTTAAATGACGAGGACTTGGGATTTTTAAACAACTTTTTCTGTCATTTTCGTTTTGGAGAAAGCCAGGTAATGCCAGATGGTCTTTACAGAACTGTAAGAGCAAGCTATTGGCACATAGTTCAACGCGAATACATGAAAAGTGAAGCCAAAATGTACGGAGGCAATCTTGCTGAGTACTTCTCCAGCAGAAGCGACAAAGCACTCGACCAAACACCAGCAGAATTCTATAATGAAGTAGACAGGACTACAATTGAAGTCGGCTGTAATGTAGAAGTTATTATGGAAATGATTCTTGATTTCCAAAAACCAAACAACACACGAGAACAAACTTTTGAGAAATTTGATGCTCTTGAAAAATATATAAGACCGATATATACAGCACTAAGACAGAAAGGATACAATCGATCTGACTTATGGTGCTAAATAATCACAAGGTAAATATTCAAATTGCACAACCCCTCGGCTGTGCAATTTTATTTTATTTTAACTATTCATATTGCTCAACTAATTCTCTAAATTCTTCTGTACACAATGATAGCCGTGATACAAGTTTATTTTCCTTTCCTAACTTTTCTTCTACAATAATTAATACTTGTTCGTGGAACCATAACTTATTACGTAGACTTGAGCTAAATCTTTCCAAAAATTCATCTTGTTCTGATAAAAAATCACTAATAAAACTTTCTGTATTATGAATTTTATCACTAGTTGATACCATTGCACTTTCTACTCCACCGCTGCGTAAATTTTCTAAATATTTTTCTTTACGAGTAAGCCACGGAAGTTGTTCATCTTCACTTTTGTTAGCATCAAGTGGTTCTGTAACATGACTCACAATATCTGCTACACGATTTCCAAAACTTGATACCAAATCATCATAAGTGTATCCTGGCACATCCTCTAGTGAATCATGCATTAGTCCTGCAATAATAATATCCTCATCATCAGTTACTTCTCTAAGCATCATAGCAACAGATACCAGATGACTAATATATGGAGTTTTGTTGTTATCCTTTCTTATTTGATTACGATGGAGATGAGAAGCAGTTTTAATGGCTTCGTTGATACGAGATGTAAAAAGCATATGAGTACAGTATAGCAGATTGGGTAGTTGATAGAAAAAATATAGCAGTTGAATAATAATATTATTCAACTAGACCTTGCCTAGGAAAACAATATACATCAAATTTGTCACTATTGACATTACTGTACAAATAGTGTAGTGTGAATATTGGTGCTCTTTGTCTTTATACTCAACATTTTAGGAGGTTTTAATGAAATCCATAGTAAACGGAACTTTCAGATTTGTTTTTGTCATTGGTCAATTTCTCAGTTTCGTGAATGTAATCATAGGAATCATAATACTGCCTGCATGGGCTCTCGGGCTCATTTCAGGAGAAAATGAAATTCTTCGTTTCTGTCTAGCTTTTGGGATGATAACTTACCCAATTGCTGTCACTCTCTGTCTAACAAATCCAGAATTCGAGGCTGTCAAAGAAAACACTCAAGGATTTCCACCTGGTCTTGTCTCTATTATTGAAGCAAAACACAAAGCAAAAGTGTCGGCCCTTGATGTCTACAACAAATTCTACACACTGGGATTTCGTGCATTCTACACAACTCTCAATTTAGGCATGTGGATATTTGTTAAAACACATCTAGTGTCTGTATATGATCTTGAGGCGCGAATTTATCTTGTTGCAGGATCATTAATCACTTTAATTCTCATGATGTTCATTTGTACCATCTACGGAATTGCGAGCATCTCCAATAAACACAAATCCTATAACTAAGGAGGACTCATGAAAATATCTCTTAAAGGTTTTGTTGTTTGGTTGACCATGGTGGCGAACATTGCATTTGTGTTCGGGATTATTCCCGTTCTGCTTTATTCGTGGAAGATTATTCCTGCGATGGGGTTGGTTGTACTGGCATACAAGTTTCTTGCCATGTCTTCCCCTTTCATCGTCGGTTTGACACTTCTGCGTTGGATTAAGAAGTATCCAACGCCAATGACCTGGTTCCAATCTGCTTACGGCGTCACTGCAATATGCACTTGGGGATATTCATCAATAATCCTCATGCGCATTTACAAAGCGGAAGGAATATCGACTGATGTGATTGCAGCAATAATTGCAGCGCCGATTCCGGTACTGACGATTCTCGCAGTTTACTTGTCCATCAGAGCGTATCAAAAGCGCTTCGAGTTTTAATCAACAATCTCAAACAAAAGCCCTGTCCGTTTCCGGACCGGGCTTTTTATTTTGTATCCAACTAACAACCAGTAAGCAGTAAGCAGTAAGCAGTAAGCAGTAACTACTTCGCTACCACCTTCTTTGGTTTCTTTTTTTCACGTGTTCCGTGCTGTTCTTTTTTTGCCATATTTATATTATAAATTATATATACTTCTTACTCTTAAATTATACCTATAATTACAACATATTCTTTGTGGATAGCTTTTTGTAATTAGAAACATAGTCTAAACTGATTTAAATCCAACCAGAATTTGGATTCTTGTAGTTAACCAGAGAAATTTAAAAAGTTTGACATATTAAGAAGATACTGATACAGTAAAAAAGTATCTCATCCTCAGTGCTCGACCACTGTTCACCTCCCTGACAGGTTGACACAAACTCCCGGTGTTCACATCGGCAAAGTATGAGGATTTGAGCCCACCGCTACCCCCTTTGCGGTCGGGCTCTTTTTTTTACTATCGACAGGATATCAAAAATAGTGTATATTGTTATAGCTCTCGATGGTCTGGGTAATACGCAAACGTAAACAGATGCTCCGCTCGGAAAAAACACTCTTCCTGCCTGGTTGCGAAAAGTCTCCCCTCCTGGGCTTTTACCAACTCTACACAAGAAGGCTACCCAAGTGTCTGTCACACGTCGTCAAATCCCTACCATCGAGTAGCACCTATCGTATAGTCAAACGGCTATACGATTTATTTTTTGCAGAGCTTTGAAAGTGCTCTGCCGCTATTTTGTGCATCAATTTCTGTATTAAAATATATTTTATTTTTCTCACTAATCATACTTGCCCCCTGGCACCAACTATATGTATATGTTTTGCCATTTATACTGGCAAATGGGTGAGAATCTGAATTGTTGTTTATTCTATTAATATCTACTATTTCATCTTTATTTTCTATATATTCAACTGATGAACCTACTTTTTTCGTTTTTATATATAGAAAAGTAATAAATAACAACAAAAAAAGTGTTGTCACAAAAAGACTTACGCAATTAAGCAAAGAAAGTCTGCTATTGATTTTTTTCAGATAATCTTGTATACTGCTACCCATAATATTCATTTATAAGTATACGATATGGCAACAAGAAAAGCCGCAGGTTCGGCAAAAAACCTAACAGATAGTAAGCCAAAGTACCTAGGTACTAAGCTTTATGCAGGAGAAACAGCATCAGCTGGTGCTATTATCGTTCGTCAGCGTGGCACAAAAATCATGCCAGGAAAGAATGTTGGACTAGGACGTGACCATACATTGTTCGCACTTACAGAAGGAAAAGTATCATACAGTGAACGTCGTATGAAGCATCTCGATGGATCTATCAAGAGAAAGAAGGTTGCAAACGTAGAACCAAAGGCATAACAAAAATAAACCGACATTGTAAGATGTCGGTTTTGTTTTTTATATTTATTAATGTAGTATTATATACAAGCTGTACTTTATATTCTATCTAATGGAGGGTCTATGTTGAACTATGTTCAATCTTTAATTCTTTTGATTCTCCCACATCCGTGGGATTTGTATCAAAGAATAGGATACGGCAGGTTACGGTTCTGGTTCATCGAAAAATACAACGGTATTTATCATCAAATCAACGAAGACGTAATTCATTGGAGAAAACAACGCATAGAATTGCACAATCGAATGATCCGTGAGCAAGACCAGGACAGAAAATGCATCATGGATAGAACCAAAGCTTGTAGAAACGATGTCGACCCAATGAGCAATAAATACCCAGATATCCTATTCTACAGAAAATGGTAACGCTTTTTACTTATTAACAACCCACCAAAATCCGGTGGGTGTTTTATTTATATTGGTAGTTTTTGATTGTTGTGAAAAAGTATATCTTGCTTTTCAATTAGGAGTTTTTCTAATTCATCCCAAAGTGGTGCCAGGTCTGGCGACAAATATATTTTATCTCTTTTCTTCTCAAGCAACATCTCTAATGTTACATCTTTTTCTTTCCACATTCTGCCATTATCTAAATAAAGCTGTATCACGGGATGAATTTTATCCAACACATAAATGAAACGACTCTCCTTGTTTTCTAACTTTTCATAACTTAATATTGCACTATGTAACTCCGTAAATAATGGAAATTCTTTTTGAATAAGAATGCGAGCCTCTTCTTCTCGTGCATGTTTAGTTTCGTGGTCTGTTTGTTTTTTTGAATATAAGAAAGTGTCACCTGCATAAACTTCAACAAAATCATGGGCAAGCGCATACGTAATTAACAAACTTTTATCCAAATCCAAAAAATTACTTTCTGCTATATACCATGCAATCATGGCTAGTTGATAACTGTGCTCAACATCATTTTCTAGTCTATCGCTATTAGGAAGATAAAGAGTTCTATTTACCTGCTGAAATTTATTGAGTAGTTTAGTAAAATGTAGAATGTGAGCTATGCCTATAAATTGTTTATTCATATTACTTCACCTCGATGGTGATTTTTTCTTTTTGTGTGCCTTGTTTTATCTCAATCGTGTGCACTCCAAGTGATTTAATCTGTGTAGGTATAATTATTTGTTTTGGGTCAACCGAAAGACTGGTCCCCTTAAAAATTGCATCCGTAACATCGTTTTCATGAATTGCTGCGAATAATTGCCCTTTTGAATCAGCCTTCTTACCAGTAATAATTATTTTTTCACGACGAAGTTTATCAACCAGTTGAACAAAAATATTGGTCTGCAATTCTTTCTTATGTTTAGTACTCTCCTCCTTTTGTTTCCACTTCAATAGTTCTTGTGGGGTACCTTGTAGAGCCAAACCCTTCTTAATAAGCACATTAATTGCATAGCCATCAGCAACTTCTTTCACCTCTCCACGTTTACCTAATTTTGCAATGTCTTTTAAGAGAATTACTTTCATCTATCTATAATACTAGAGTATTGGAGTTTTTGAAATACTTGACAGGTTAAGAATAATGGTGTATACTTTTAATAATCTTGATGGTTAGTCATCGATGCGACATTACGCAATAAGGTAAGAGGTTACCTAGGTGGCAGTCACGACGTAGACTCACTTTTGGTTCCGTACAAATGTATGCCAAGCGCTACATGACGAGAACACAGAAGAAGCCCAACTTCTGGAAAGTGATGTTGAAAAATTATAATATAAAAACGGGAAGGGTCGCTAATGGACCGCAGTAGCGGGAGATCCGGCCGGGGAACATTGGTTCCCCGGTTTTTTGTTTTTATACTTGAAATTTGAATATAAAAGCGCGGCCGAAGGCCGCGCTTTTTACTTTTTAATCTATAAACTTTCTACTTCACCCCTTTCACAACACTTATTGCTTTAAGCAACTGTGCATCATATGTCCCCTTATAACCTTTAGGTGTAGTTGTTGCAACTGCCACTTCTATATCTGGGACAATACCATGTTCTGAAATATTAACTCCTCCTGGTGTATACCATTTTGCCACTGTTACTTTAAGTGACGAGCCGTCCTCAAAATTAATTAACTCTTGTACTGAACCTTTACCGAATGACTTGATACCGACTACTTTTGCAATACCATGATCCTTGAGCGCTCCTGCTAAAATTTCTGAAGCTGAGGCGGAACCACCATCTACTATTACTACCATCTTAATACCAGAAGGAAGACCAACTATACCTGTACTTCTATGATTAACTATTTCTTCATCTTTGCCGTGTCTTTCACTAACAACTATCTGTCCATCTTTTAAGAAGAAACTTGCCATATTAACCGCAGCTTCCAAGTAACCTCCTGGGTTACCTCGCAAATCAATTACAAGATGAACTAGTTTTGAGTTTACAAATTCGATAAGAGCCTTCTTGAACAATTCTGGTGACTCTGATGAAAAGTTATACAGACGAATAATAAATACTCCATCTTTTGTTTCTGTGTCTAATGTTGGAATTTTTATCTCTTTACGAATAATAGTTATATCCGTTACCGCTTTAGCACCTTGATGCAAAACTGTAATCTTAACTGGAGTGTCTAATTGCCCACGAATAAGTGATACGGCTTCATCTGATTGCATTCCTATCATATTATTACCGTCAACGGCAGTAATGATATCCCCTGCCTTAATTCCTGCTTTCATCGCTGGACTGTCCTTTAATGGCGCAATAACAACGATATTTCCATCCTTCATACCAACATTCATACCAACTCCACCGAAAGAACCTTTTACATTTTCTGCGAAGTTCTTAGCCTCCTTTGGAGGGAAAAATACTGTATAGGGGTCCTTGTATGACGCTACGAATCCAGTTATCATTCCATATTCTTGTTCTTTTGCTGTTGGTAATGTTGACGACGACTTCCAAAATACAAACTTTTCAGACACAGTGTTTTGTACTTTTGCTAAAAGAACACTATCCATTGACGTTGTTTTTACTTCTTCAGCAAAAGATTTGCTTCCTGTGGCATTTCCAAGTAAAAATCCAACTGCAAAAATAGCAAAAATAAAAGTACCTATTCCTATGCTTTTAACAGCCATTCTTTTATTAAATTGCTTTGGTAAATGTGTTGTAAAATTTGAAGTTGTAGACATGAATATAAGTATATACTGTTCCTGTGCTAAAATAAAAGGAATAACGTTAAACGTTGGGAGGTCAGTTGTTTGGAAATACACAGCAAACAACAAAGAAGCTCCTAACTAATAACGTCCTAACGAATAACCAATAAATAACATGCGTTTATATAATACTAAATCACGTAGCATAGAAACCTTTACCCCTATTAAGCCAGCTGAGGTTGGCATTTATTCTTGTGGACCAACAGTGTACCATTATGCCCATATTGGAAATTTGCGTGCATACATCTTCGCTGACACTTTAAGAAGAATGTTCGTGAGTGCTGGTTACAAAGTAAATCATATTATAAATATAACAGACGTTGGGCACAATGTAGACGATGACGAAAATGCAGAGGATAAGATGGAAAAAGGATCAAGACGTGAAGGTAAAAATGCCTGGGAAGTTGCCAAGATGTATACCGATGCCTTTATGCAAGACATAGAAGACCTTAATATTCCAACATCTGAATATACCTTCCCTCGAGCTACAGATAATATACGTGAACAGATTGGTCTTATTTCCGCACTTGAAATTGAAGGATACACATATAGAATATCTGAAGGTATTTATTTTGATACTTCAAAATACGAAAAGTATGCTGAGTTCGCTCATTTAGATATTGAAGGGCTAAAGTCTGGTGCACGAGTGGAAGAAAATACTGAGAAGAGAAATATTACTGACTTCGCATTGTGGAAGTTTTCACCTGCTGATGAGAAGCGTCAGATGGAATGGGATAGTCCGTGGGGAAAAGGATTTCCTGGTTGGCACATAGAGTGTTCTGCTATGTCGATGAAATACCTTGGTGTACATTTTGATATACATACTGGTGGCATTGATCATATTCCAGTTCATCACACCAATGAGATAGCTCAGAGTGAATGTGCGACGGGACAGCCATATGTTAATTATTGGATGCATGTTAATTTTTTGCATGACACACAAGGCAAAATGTCCAAGTCTAATGAGGATTTTCTTACACTTTCATTATTAAAAGAAAAAGGACATGAGCCCCTTGCATATCGATACTATATTCTTTCTACACATTATAGAACTGAGATTGCTTTCTCATTTGAAAGTTTAGAGGGGTCAACTAATGCTTATAATAAGCTTGTAGGATGGTGTGAATCACACAATACCACTGACGGTATTATAAATGATGAATATAAAAATAAATTCGAAGAAGTTATCTATAATGATTTGAATACTTCTCAAGCGATTGCACTTATTTGGATATTATTAAAAGATGAAAATGTTTCAGACAATGATAAGTACGCTACGATTATTTATATGGATGAAGTATTAGGTTTGGGGTTATCTGAAGCAAAGAAAACAGAAGTTGTTGTGAGTGATGAAGTTAAAGTATTATTAGATGCGCGCGCTATCGCGCGCACCAACGCGAACTATCAAGAATCCGACCGCCTTCGTGATGAAATATCAAAACTCGGTTATATAGTAAAAGACGGAAAAGAAGGACAGGAAATTAGTCGTTAAAAAAGTATAAAAAAAACAAAATGCTTGGAGACGGATTAGGTCTACCAAGCATTGTCGGCTGCGGTCATTAACCGCAAAAGGTATCCATGTTCATGGGCACTATTTTAGTATAAATGTTTTCAGATAATTAGCAATAAAAAAACCCGCACTTTCGTGGGGTTGGACGTGGGCCCCGTAAAAATCTACGGGAACCCACGTTTACTTCTTTTGCATAGTATTAAGGAGGGTTTTTCCTCAATCCTGTTACGAACCACTCGGCTCGCCTGTTACCTCTTTTAGGTCTTTCTCTCTCCCTGTATACATCTACCCACAGGTATCCCGAGTAAGAACGAAGGAGGTTTCGAACCCTCACATCCGTCCCCGCCGAGCTAGGATATACATCGGCTTTTCTACTATCTTCCTTCTCTTGCTTTGTTTTGCTTCTCTTGCTTTTTCACCGGCAAATATTACTTCACTTTTCACCGATGGGGTCGTACTACTTTTCTGACAACGGACCCACGTCAATCAGAGTTGAAACATTATACCACAATTAGTTTATTTTGTGTGGATGTTTAGGGTTTTCACCTCAACAGGTTCAGGGTCAGTCCCGCGACCACATCCAATATATAGTATAGCAGATAGAAAATATTTGTCAATAGCTAAAAAATTATCAATTTATAACATTTTTACGTTTACTTTTACATAGTGGAACCCTATGTAAAAATCATGTTTGTGTATTTTTGGGCGACGTCAAAGACGTCGCCCGCATTTACTAGCCTCTAGTCACTATTTGTTAACAACTAGAACTTGTCCCCACTATCCACTGTTTTACATACCATTACAATACTAATTTCTTTTGTGCAAGAGTACCTCAATCTTGTACACTAATAACTACTATGATTCCACTTGACCAACTGTCTTCACAATCCAAAAGTAAAAGTAAATTTAAAAAAGGTAATTATGAAAATTACGACCGTAAACAAACTGCCGAAGACCCCCTCCGTGGTAATCGTATCCCTCCACAAGACTTAGAATCAGAGAAAGCATTACTCGGTTCTCTACTTCTTTCATCGGACGCAATTTTTGATATCTCAGAAATTATTCATGTAGATAGTTTTTATGCTGCTAAACATCAAATCATTTACGATACTATTGAAGAACTTGTTGCCAAAAAAGAGCCTGTTGATATATTAACTGTTTCAGCTGCGTTGCGTGCTAAGAAAGAATTCGACCAAATAGGTGGAGCGCCCTATCTTTCTGATTTACTAGGACTTGTCGGCTCTGCTGCAAATATAAAATACTACGCACACATAATTAGAAGAAAGGAACTCTTAAGAAAACTAATTGAGGCAAGTAATCACATCGCAGAAATTTCATATGATGAAAATGATCCGTTAGAAAGTATCTTGGAAGAATCTGAAAAGCGTATTTATGAAATTACAACCAAAGGTGGCTCATCTGACCGTCTTATCGCCTTTCATGAGATGATTGAAGAAACTTGGACACGTATTGAAAAGTTGTCAGAAAATACTGGAGAGCTTCGTGGTGTGCCTAGTGGTTTCAAAGACCTTGATAATAAATTATCTGGATTCCAAAAGTCTGACCTCATAATCCTAGCAGCGCGACCATCAGTTGGAAAGACATCACTCGCGCTAGACTTTGCCCGTAATGCTGCGGTTAAATATGGAATACCAACTGCAATATTTTCTCTTGAAATGAGTAAAGAACAACTAGTGGACAGAATGCTCTCTGCTCAGTCACAGGTAGATGGTTGGAAACTCCGTACTTCACGATTATCTCTTGATGAAGAATTCGCACGATTACAAACTGGTATGCATGAACTTATGAAGGCACCAATATATGTGGATGATAAAGCTGCGAACACTATTCTTAATATGCGTAGTACACTTCGTCGCCTTAATAGTGACAAACCTGTTGGGCTAATTATCGTTGACTACCTTCAGCTTATGGGAACATCAAAGATCTATGACAACATGGTGAATCAAGTTACCGAGATTTCCCGTTCTTTGAAGGCTCTCGCAAAAGAGTTCAATGCTCCTGTTATTGCACTATCACAGCTGTCTCGTGCCGTTGAATCTCGTGGTGGGCGTCCAAGATTATCTGACCTTCGTGACTCTGGTTCTATTGAACAAGATGCGGACGTTGTTATGTTTATTCATCGTGAAAACAAAAATGATGACAGTTCTGACAGGAAAAATGTTGTAGAAATTTTGATTGAAAAGCATCGTAACGGACCAACTGGTATAGTTGAATTATTCTTCGATGATAAAAAGACTTCATTCCTCTCAGTTGAAAAAAGTGAATTCGGAGATTTTTCTATGCCAAGTGTTTCGATACCAGAATTCTAGGATAAAATTATTTTATAACTTTAAACTAAAAATTAATTAGGGTGCTATTGGAGTTGGTTCGGGTGTTGGAGCTGGTTCGGGTGTTGGAGCTGGTTCAGGCGTTGGAGCTGGTTCAGGTGTTGGTTCAGGCGTTGGAGCTGGTGTAGGCTCAGGTGCTGGAGTTGGTTCAGGTGTTGGAGTTGGTTCAGGTGTTGGTGTTGGTTCAGGTGTTGATGTTGGTTCAGGTGTTGGTGTTGGTTCAGGTGTTGGTGTTGGTTCAGGTGTTGGGGTTGATTCAGGTGTCGACAAAGTACCTGGCGAAGTTGTTGCATTATTTCCTCCTGCTAATAATTTATTAATTGATTCTTGTATCAAAGCCTGAACTTGTTCTCTTGTTAAAGAATCAGAATTACTTTGACTTGTATATGTTGTGACTGAAGTAGTGTCAACTACAGCATTATTGTTTATTGGCTGTTGATCAACAGCAACTTCTACTTGTGGTTTTACAGGTTGATATCCTTCAAAAGTTTTTTCATCTGTGCTTAAGAGCTGGCCAATTAGACCGGAATATTCTGTTGCTACCACCTTTTGTGTTAATCCGTTTTTCTTTTCTGCCTCTTGAACATCTCTTAGATAAGATACGTGCTGATCTATCATTTGACCTAATTGAACAGCCACATATAACCCAAGGTCACGTGAGCCAAGTTCTCCTTTTGAAATTTTCATTGAGCCGTTTTTGTTTACCAATTGCCAAACAAAATCTACAACCTCAACTGTATTGTATGAATAATCTACATAATACCAATCAATATCTTCAGTAACACGGTCTATTTTTAGACCACTACTATATGCATCGAGGTTAGTGTTAACAATATATGTGTTATCAACGGAACGTGCAACTACATTTTTTGCATAGACATCTTTACGAAGTTCTGGACTAGAAGCAAAGGCGGCCGAACCTCCCATAATAATAGCCACAATAAAGAATATAAAAAAGTTATTATATTGAACGAAATGGACGATTTTTTTGAGTCTCATAGTATAAGTATAGTATATCCTATATATACATAAAAATTTCAAGCAATCCACCGAATTGGGTTTATGGGAACTTATACATCTTCTCCAACATATTATTTAATATACGTATAAAAAATAATCATTAATTAATATTTTAAGAAACTCTCTTGACCTCATAAAGTAGAATGTACAGAAACTTAACCAATACCTAGCGCTTGATAACCACCTCCAGCGATTTTTGACCATGTAGTAAGTACTCCAACTTGTTTAGGGGAAGAATAGCTAGTGGTGTTTCCAAGACCAAGCGCACCGTAACTACCAGCCCCCCAACTCCAGAGAGTGCCGTCTGTTTTAATTGCATATGTTTGAGTATAAGTACCCGCTACAATCAACCAATTAGTAAGAGCTCCTACTTGTTTTGGGGAAGACTGATTAGATGAATTACCATGACCCAATTGACCAGATATGCCTCGCCCCCAACTCCAGAGAGAACCATCCGTTTTGATAGCTAGAGCATGACGATAACGCCCCACTATACTTAGCCAATCTGTGAGTGCTCCTACTTGTTTTGGGGAGGAATACGATGTTGTATTATTAAGACCAAGATCACCATAACTAGTATTATCCCCCCAACTCCAGAGAGTGCCGTCCGTTTTAATAGCTAAAGAATGATGATACCCACCGGCTACGCTTAACCAATTTGTTAAAGATCCAATTTGTTTTGGGGAAGAATAACTAGTGGTATTTCCGTGTCCCAATTGACCATAACCATTCCATCCCCAACTCCAGAGAGTTCCATCTGTTTTAATTGCTAAACAGTGTCTATACCCACTTGATATTGTTAACCATGTTGTGAGTACCCCTACTTGTTTTGGGGAGGAATACGATGTTGTATTATTAAGACCAATACTACCACCACCACCTTGACCCCATGACCAAAGTGTTCCATCTGATTTAAGTGCAACAGAATAAGCATTGCCTCCAGCAATTTTTGACCATGTAGTAAGTGCTCCTACTTGTTTTGGGGAGGATTGGTTAGATAAATTACTGTGACCTAATTTGCCATCACTTCCTTGTCCCCAAGTCCATAACGTACCATCCGTTTTAATAGCCAAAGAATGATGATACCCACCGGCTACGCTTAACCAATCTGTAAGTGCACCAACTTGTTTAGGGGATGAATAATCCGTAATATTATCTAATCCAAGTTCACCGTTACTATTCCTACCCCATGTAAAAAATCTTGGAAGAGGTATAACAAATGACCCAGAACCAAAGGCGTACCATGTTGTTCCACTATTTATTGTTATAGCATTTATAATGTCAACTGAATCTGACGTCTGACCAAGAGTAGGAGAACTTCCCCCTGCCCATTTGAATGATGCTGGCCATGTAATAGCTCGAGCAGTGCCAGTTGAATCTTTTCTTCTAATAATAGTAATACTACAAGCAAGTCCAGAAGCTGGGATATTGCTAATTGTCCATCCAGTTATATCTACTGCTTGAGATAAATTAAATATATTACCAGAAGAAATATCTAACGTGGTTGTAGCAGACGCTGTTACAGAAACAACTGTCTCAGTGTAATTTTTTAACAAAGCGCGCTCTAGACGCTTAGTTTCCATGTCTAGACGATTGGTGGAGATTTTTACCATATGATTATTCTGAAAGTATACACCATGATTTTATATAACAACAAACGTTCTATAATAATTTAAAAATATTTTACTTATATTGTTCTAGTTGTAAACAAAATAATTCATTAACTAAAATTAACACCAGACGCAGAAGCAATCCATGTTGTTCCTCCATCTTTTGTAAAAGCTGAAATGATATCAATAGCACTTGTGGTTTGAGTTAATGTTGGAGCAGATGATGTCCATTTAAAAGATGACGGCCAAGTAATAGTACGTGCAGTACCTGTTGCGTCCTTTGTTCGTATAATCGTAATATTACAAATAACTCCAGTTGTGGGAACATTACTAATAGTCCAACCAGTAATATCAACTGCCTGCGACATATTGAATACATTACCTAATGATATATCTAGTGTCGTCGTAGCTGAAGCTGTTACCGTAACAACTGTTTCTGTAAAATTTTTGACAAGTGGACGCTCGAGACGCTTGGTTTCCATGTCGAGACGATTTGCAGATATTTTTACCATATAAATAAGTATACACTAATGCTTTATTTAAACAGACTAAAATAATAAATTAACTATGAATTCCTAATGTATGATAAGGGCCACCTACAACACTTAACCAAGTAGTAAGAGCTCCTACTTGTTTTGGGGAGGAATAGCTAGTTGAACCTCCAAGACCAAGTGGACCATAAAAACCATAACCCCACACCCAAAGAGTTCCATCTGTCTTTACTGAAAGAGAATGATTCCACCCACAAGTTACACTTGACCACGTAGTAAGAGCTCCTACTTGTTTAGGAGAAGAGTAGTAAGTAGTATTACCAAGTCCAAGTTGTCCGTTATTATTACGTCCCCAAGACCATAGTGTCCCATCTGTTTTAATGGCAATTGAGTGATAATAACCAGCAGCAACATTTAACCAAGTAGTGAGTGCTCCAACTTGTTTTGGAGAAGACTGCCAAGCAGTATTAGAGTGACCAAGTATCCCAGATGAACCTATACCGCAAGACCAAAGAGTCCCGTCTGTCTTGATTGCTAAAGAATGATAAAGACCGCTAGCAATAGTCAGCCAAGTGGTGAGAGCACCTACTTGTTTAGGAGATGAATAATCAGTAAAATTTCCAAGACCAAGATTACCATGAGCACTATTAAAACCCCAGGACCATAGAGTCCCATCTGTTTTAATAGCAAGTGTAAAGTATCGCTTGCTTTCTACTTTTGACCAATTCGTAAGAGAACCTACTTGTTTAGGAGACGAATAGTTTGTAGTATTACCAAGTCCAAGTTGTCCAAAATCATTTAACCCCCATGCCCATAGAGTGCCATCTGTTTTAATAGCTAAAGAGTGACTATGGCCAGCAACAATATTAGACCATGTAGTTAATACTCCGATTTGTTTTGGAGATGAAAAATTAGAAATACTTCCATGTCCAAGTTGGCCACTTGTACCAGACCCAAATGACCACAGAGTACCATTTGTTAGTATAGCAAGTGAATGATTACGGCCGGTTGCCATTTTTGACCAAGTAGTTAATGCTCCGATTTGTTTTGGCGAACGAAATTCAGTTTGATTAGAGAGACCAAGTTGACCCCAACCATTTTGTCCCCAGCTCCAAAGAGTCTTCACAGGAGGAGGGGGAACGAATGTAGTTGCTTGTAGCATCCGGGAATGTAACATAATTATACTAATTATATCACGTTGTTAATAAAAATTGGGAGTTGATTTTATGTGTACAATAACATCATGTGGATTATGCTCCTTTGCATAATGAAAATCATATTTCTCTGGTGGAGCGAACAATGCTCTTGTATCTTCAAATCTTGAATCTTCTTTATTTATTCTATTTACCCAAATAACGTAAGCATCCCCGAAAGCACTCCTTGTCTCTATTGTTGGGCAAACAAAATCAGCAATAACGTGTACGCCTGTTTTTGCAACAACTTCACACAAGAATCTCATTCTCTTTGCTTGTTCAATTCTCGCTTCCATGGAAAAATCAAGATGTTTACCAACTATTGCCCTTACTTCATCAGCATTCCAATGCACAGCACTAAATTCCTTCGCCAGCTCTTTTGCAAGTGTTGTTTTACCTGAACCAGGGAGTCCCATAATTAAAATTATCATATTTTTTTAGTTTTACTTTTGATTAATTTTAGCAAACTTTTACATTTATTAAAAAACAATTGATTATGTTTATGTACTCTTGATTCGAATAAATGATAAAACATTTCTTCGTTATTTTTATTTACGAATGTTGTTCCTACGCCGTACTTCGGCATACTATCTTTCAGATTCCAAGCTTTTCCATCAAACGGTAACGACTCATAAGTTTTAGGCATAAACATCTCAATTGGAATATTATTATTCTCTGCATAATATGTATATTCCTCTGCGATATCACCTCTTCTTGTTGGTTGAAAAGGAATTCTTTTACACTTATCATACATTTTCTTTGTAATACAAAAAGCAGATGGTGCAACGAATACATGTTGATTATTTTGTATATGATTAGATCGTTGTATATTACCAACCAATACACCTTTCTCAGCTTGTTCAAAAGTATAGTTAATTGAAGATAAAGAAAGAGGTATGCAATCAACATCAAGAATTAATACTGTATCAAAACCTCTATCATCAAATAATGTCTTTAATCCATAATCAATGACTTGATTTGGAAATACTTTACCATCAGGAGCATTGTACTGTAGAGGTTCGTAACTAAATGAACCATCATTAAACTTTTGTATTACCTTGCTTTGCATTTCTGGAACCTTTGAGTCTATTTGAAAGTTCCAATATGTGAATATTGCTCGTTTTTTCATAATCCATTATGAAAACATTACCGCCCCAGTGCCAGACCAATGTCCAACGTCGGTCAAATCAACTTTTTCTTGTTTAATTCCGTCCCAAAAACTTTGCATTTCTTTATTATGATGAATATCGTCAAAAAGCACAACGCCTTTGTAATTATTTTTGACCAAATATTTAACAAACTTTTCTTCATCTTTTCCATTATGAGGGTCAATATCAAAGAAAATAAATGGGCTACATAATAAGTTTTTGTCATCATAGAAGTTACCTATTTTAAATTCCACATTATTTGGACATTTAACTTCAACATAATTACTAACGTCATACGATATCACATTGTTACTAGTATTGAAACCCATAGCAATAGCAGACAATCCTTTGTATGTACCAATATCATAAATAACACTTTTCGAAATAATATTACTAAGATGAGAAAGCAGTCTATAGTGCTCTCTACCAGCAGGCGCAACAAAATAATTTATAGAATCCTTACTCAACAAATACGGAGACACAGTTCTAAAAACTTGATTTATCTTTTTTCTATCACACTTGTATATTTCTTTCTTTAAATTCATGAACTTTATTTAACAAGGGAGTCATTTCTACTACTAGGTCTGTCACCTTTTGCTCTATTTTTTATTGTTGTTTCACTTTTACCATCATAAGCATATACACCCATTTGATGAATTGGAAAGATATCTGCTCTTAACATTCTATCTAATGAAGTACATATGCCGTATTGCAAAACATATGCCAACATGTTCTTTGCAACCGCAGGGTCAATTGAATATGCGTGCGCCCTACAAAGAAAATGATAATTATGACCATCTGTTCCATGTGGTGGTGTTGGGTGTACTCCCCATTTTTTGTTCACTTGCTCTGTACAGCCAAGATAATCAATACTATTAAACATGGTGTGTTCTTTGTAATGATTAACCATGACAGCGTCATGCTCCAATACCACCAGCGGTTGATCATCTTCTACACATTTCACCCAAAGACTAATATGGGAAAGTGCGCAGGCAATTTCAGCTTTGGTTAAAAAATGATCAGTTAATTTAACCATTTTCATAAATGGATGCATATTTTTGGGATGAACTACTCCTTCTCCTTGGCCATCATATGCATCCCAGTATTCATAGGCCATATTTACATTTAAACAAGAATCGGAACATCTCTTTGCTAAAGTTTCTGACGTCTTATTCCCTTTAATTCTTATAATATAAACCTTACGTATTTTTACATCATAGGAAAAATTTAATGAGTCCATTTTATTTGATTTTGTGGGCATTTTTTTCATATTTGAAAATTATTTTATATATTTCAATCCTCTTGCTGGTTTATGTGCTTTTGCATGAATCTGTATTTGATAACAAACGTTATTACGTATACTAATTTCGTGTTGTATATATGACTGTGACTTTCCTTTCATTTCCTTTTCAAAATTTGGCATCAAGTCATACCCAACTTCGGTTACTCCAATATCAACACCACATTGTAACCCTAATGTTGTTTCATTTCCTTTTGTTTGTATAGTATACATGTTTCTCTCCTGACTAAACATATCAATTCCAATTGGTGTAACCTTCCTAACATGTGTCGGGTCATGGTGAAAATTTTCATGTTGATAGTGAGGTACGGTGATTTTGATTACCCCTTGATCTTTCAAAATACGATAAAATTCTTTCCAAATATTCAAATAGGTCTTGGTATCTTGACCTAAGTGTTCCAATACATGAAACATAATTATCTCATCAACAGAACTATCTTTGAAAGGTAACTTCTTCTCTAAATCAGTAATAACATCTGGTTTACATTTCTTATCAATATCAACATTTATATAACCATCTAATTTGTTATACCCACAACCCAAATTAAGCTTTAGAATTTTTGAACTTGAATGATTATTTTTTGAAAGCAAATTCATACTTTTCTTTTTGTTTTTTACTACCATGTTTTTCTTTTTTACACTCAACTATTTATTATTTACTTTTCTTTTTGTTTTTGAACTGTACAGATAATTCTTTTGTGATTTTCTTAAATGGAGCAATCCAATCTCCAAAAACTTCTTGGCGGAATAACTTCATGGAATTGTAATAAGGTGTTTTTTCACCGTCTAATGCATATAAGAAATATGGCATTACTGGAGTTATGACCCATGTCTCTACCCCCATAGAAGCTGAAAGATGACTTACAGAAGTACATGAGGAAATAACTAAGTCACATGAGGCGATAGCATTTCTGGTATCTTCCCATGAATTAAGTGGTACTTTTTTGACCCAATCTGGACAATATTCTTCCCCTTCGTCACGTTGCAGACTAATGAATTCTACATCTTTACTTTTTACTCCATTTTTTACAGCTTCGAACATAAGCTGATATGGGAATCTTTTATGATGCTCATGCTCAAATCTAGAATTCCCTTGCCATCTTAATCCAATACGCTTCTTTTTTCCTTTTATTGATTTTGGTTTTGAAATATATGGGGCACCATTCAAATCTTCCATCTCAAAGCCAAGCGGTACAACTACTGACATTCCTGCTACCCAATAATCATGATAAATCCCAAAAACTGCATCATGTTGCACTACTGCGGAAACTCCCTCTACATCAATAAAAAGTGATGCTAGTTGCCCAGTACAAGAAACAATTACTTTACAGCCTTTGTCTCTAATATTTTTGGCATATCTGACCTGGTGAATTTGGTCTCCTAACCCCCCTTCAAGATAAAGTAAAACAATTCCTTTGCTCTTGCCATCCCACGGCGACACAGGTGTATCTGGCCTACTATCACCGAATACTCCAGCAATACGCCCTCTATCTAATAATTGATACCCTTTTTGAATTTGACCTTGTCTTAATAAATAAAAACCGCGATTGTAGGCTGCTCTGTGATTACTGGGTTCAGTGACCTCCAATTCTTGTGCAAGGCGCCAACCTTCTACAAAGTCCCCAGTTGTAGATGCCGATAACTGCAAATCAAGTGGATGTAACTCAGGAATTGTGCGCGGTCTATCTAGCCAAAATTCTGGCTGACAAAATGATGAGTAATGATGTTTTAGTAAATCTTTTGGATTCTCATTATGTTGTCTCTCTAATTTTTTTTGAACGGTGTGCATATTAGCATAACCATGCAAATTTTCATCATCTTCTTTTACGGTAGACCCATCAATTTTATTAAAATTATACTTGAAAGGTGGAAGGTCCAAAAATTCATGTATACGTTCTAATTCTTTTTTTGGATTTGATATCAAATCATCATATTCAACAAAAAGAAAATTCTCTGGTGCATATCTATATCCATTTTGAAGTGAGATGTATGCAGCTTTCAAATGGTCCATAAGTTGGCCAGAATAAATAAACTCATCAAGGTCGTTTGGTTTTGCAACTCTCACAAATGACGCTGCACAATCAGGAACGGAACGTACTGTTGCGATGATTCGTGGGGGTCTATCAAGCACGGATGTCATCGCTTGCATGATTTGGTCAATTGGCCATCCACGAGACTTGTCTATAATTACTGGTTTATCAGTATCTTCATAAAATGCATCTATCGCCCCACGCATAGTTACGGCGAGTTTTATACGTTCTGGATCATTTGCGTTAAGTAGTCCTGCACTTGCCCAAGTATTAGCCATACCATCTAATGCATGAACCAGGCCTGAGGTTGTACTCACATGAGTCATTGGGTTCTGATTAAGAATAGCTGCGAGTACCGTTGAACCAGACCGAGGAATACCAGACAAAAAATGAAGTGTTTTCTTCATGTTTACAGATGATTTTTTATTTTTCAAATCTTTGTTTGATTTTACTTTGGTTTTTGTCTTTGGTTTTTTCATACTATTAAAGTTTGATCACTATACGGAAAATGTTTGCTTTATTTTTATTTGAAAATTGAGAAATGAAAATTATTTTATTTTTAGTATTAAATACTGTTTCATTTAATATTTATCTCGAATACCCCATTCTACCATTTTATAAAAAATTATTATACTCACTAATTTCTATTAGAAATTGGATTCATGATTGCCTTCAATTACTACCTTACCACAAATTCCATCACAAGATTACCTCTTCTATCCAAGTAAATCTAGTATATGAAAATAACCACCAGCAACATTTAACCAATTAGTGAGTGCTCCTACTTGTTTAGGTGACGAGTAATAAGTTAGGTTGGAGTGGCCAAGTTGACCATAAAGGTTATTCCCCCAACTCCACTAATCCGATAGTATGATAATAACCACCTACAATAGATAACCACGTAGTGAGCGCTCCAACTTGTTTTGGGGAGGAATAATTGGCGATGTTTCCGTGACCGAGTTGACCCTTAGAATTCCACCCCCAAGTCCACAGTGTTCCATCAGACTTAAGGGAAACGGAATGAAAACCTCCACCTTTTATATTTGACCAAGTAGTGAGAGCTCCTACTTGTTTTGGGGAGGAGTAATAGGTGGTGTTACCGAGACCGAGTTGACCATGTTGGTTACGTCCAAAAGCCCACAAAGTACCATCTGATTTAATGGCAGAGCAATGATTAAATCCACTTGTAACGCTTGACCAATCTGTTAAAGACCCTACTTGTTTTGGGGAGGAATAATTGATGATGTTTCCGTGACCGAGTTGACCGAAGGAATTCTGCCCCCAAGACCAAAGGGTTCCGTCAGATTTAAGTGCTATGGTGTGACGATTTCCAGCTGCAACAGACAACCACGTAGTGAGTGCTCCTACTTGTTTTGGGGAGGAATAATTGATGACGCTTCCGAGGCCAAGTTGTCCATTGTCGTTATGCCCCCAAGACCATAGAGTTCCGTCAGATTTAATAGCGAATGAACAGTAAGACCCATTCGAGATTTTTGACCAAGTAGTGAGTGCTCCAACTTGTTTTGGTGAGGAATAATCAATGATGTTTCCAAGGCCGAGTTGACCTTTATCGTTATATCCCCAAGACCAAAGGGTCCCGTCAGATTTAATAGCGAAGGAGGAAAAATATCCATTTGCACAAGATGACCATGTAGTTAGTGCTCCTACTTGATTCGGAGAGGATCTATGAGCATTATTAGTTAAACCTAGCTGAGCTTGCCCATTATGCCCCCAAGACCAAAGGGTTCCGTCAGATTTAAGGGCAAGGGAGTGCTTTGCGACACCTAATGATATATTTAACCACGTAGTGATAGCTCCTACTTGTTTTGGTGAAGAATAATAGGTGACGTTACCGAGACCAAGTTGACCAAAAATATTATTTCCCCAAGACCAGAGTTCTTTTGGAGGTGGAATCACGAGCGACCCAGACCCAAAGGCTATCCACGTAACACCTCCGTCTATAGTCATAGCATTTATAATATCTACAGAATCTGCGGTTTGACCCAGTGTTGGTTCTGTATTTTCTGCCCACTTGAATGATGCAGGCCAGGTAATTGTACGTGCTGTAGCAGTTGAATCTTTATTACGTATAATTGTGATACTGCAAGACTGCCCTGTTGTTGGAATATTACTAATTGTTAACGTGGTTATATTAACCGCTTGAGAAATATTAAAAACATTCCCGGAAGATATGTCCAATGTTGTAGTGGAAGATGCGGTGACTGAAACAATTGTCTCTGTACAGTTTTTTAATTGGGCCCTTTCTAGACGCTTTGTCTCCATGTCTAATCTATTTGCAGAAATTTTTACCATTTATTTATAAATTAAAAAAGTGAGAATTGAAAATTATAAATTGAAAATTTTATTTACCTCTAACTATCCTTATCCAACACCAATATCTCATTTCCAAATTTATCAAAAAATTGAAGCCCGAGCTTAGACTCAATAACGCGGAAATTTTTAAAATCAGTTATCTTAGTGTCCTCACCAAAAATATTAATACTTGGTCCAAAAATTTTTCCAAGCACAAATATTCCAGTTCCAAAAAATGCATACTTAAGTAATTTACGCCTGTTGGCTACAATATCAACCATTTCCTTCATGTCTACATCTTGAATAATTTCAATATCAGTATCTAAATCACCACTAGCAATTGTGTCATTCTCTATATCAGAAGATTCTACAACTTGGTTATTACTAGTTTGCAATCTATGTCTTATATCTTTTATTGGAATTTTATTTTTTTGTAGATGTTCCATTTATATATATTATACCTTAAAAGTACTCACAGAAAAGATAAAAGTGTGCAAATTCAATATAACTAAACTGTTTTATTTTTTTTTGAAGTAACTTCTTCTTCGGAGTTCTTTAGTTCACGCTCTATATCCTTTTTACCCTTCTTAAACTCACCAGTAAACCTTCCCATTGACTGAGCGAACTCCGTCATTTTCTTTCCGCCAAAAAATAGTATTCCGAAAGCAAGTGCTATGATAATCAATTCTGGTAGTCCTAGTCCAAACATAGTAGTGTATAAATTATTTTATAATTGTCTATTGTATTTTAAACGGAAACAATACCCGCAACCCACACTCCAGCAAAATATAAACACATAAGTGGAAGAGTCAAAATAACCATACTGACACCACTTCCATCTGGTGTAATTATAGCAGAGAATACAAGGAAGGAGAACTGTGCATAGCGCCAATTCTTCTTCCAAATTGATACCGGAATAATACCGATAAGACTCAAAATCACAATAAAAACAGGAAGTGTAAACATGACTCCAACAGATACCATAAAAAGTATTACTGTCGATACGAAATCTTCAATCGAAAATAGTGAAGTTATTCCTGCTTTTGCTGCATAATCAAAAAGAAATGTAAAAGATGGGGGTATAACAAAACTATATGCAAAATACATTCCTATAAAAAATAATAATATTGTTGGTATTAAAACAGAAATAATTATTTTTCTTTCATTATAAAAAAGCGCTGGGAGGATGAACTTTGCAATGTTATAAAAAAATAGTGGCAGAGTAATAACAAAAGCCATAAGTAATGCTATTAACGTCTGAGAATTAAATGCGGACAATGGACCATTCGCTACCAACAATACATGTGCAGGAAGCAAATCTGTCTGTATCATATCGAAAAACAAAACAGCAAAAGATGTTGTTGTAATGCTAGGTAAAATAATATTTGTATTCAAAAAATATTCATTACCAAAACCAAATAAGAAGAAAAACAAAGCGGAAATAATAAACACAACAAACCATTTTATTATAAGAGATTTTAAATGTATGAGTTCGTTGAACATAGGACTATGATAGCATAATTTTCAATTTCTAATTTTCAATTTTTAAGTAAAATAAGGAGGATAGCATAATTTTTAATTTTCATTTCTCAATTTTCATTTGTTTTTGACGTGAATTAGCTACTATTTTCTGGAATATTAAAGTTAACTCATGTGACTCATTCCAAAGAATAAGCAACTCTTCCTTCTTCGAAGGAAAACAAGAAGTAAGTATACGCAACCAGTACTTTGTCTCGTTAGCCTCCTTTTTACATAATGATATTTTATGAATAAAGTCTTTTACTGATTCTGAGCCATTTGCCTCCATATAATTAGCCCCAACACTAGTCGACGAACGAACAATTTGTGAAATTAAAGGAATTGAAACAGTGTCTTGTTTTAATGTCTTACACAAAAAAATAACTCTTTCTCCAAAAACTGCAGTGCGTTCCTCTAAATTATACTTACCTGCTTTGATATTATCTTTCATTGTATTATTTTATAAATTGGAATTTACTTCACTTTTTAAAAATTGAGAGCTAAAAATTGAAAATTATATTGTATTTATATTTGAAAATTGGTAATTGAAAATTGAAAATTTGCATTTTACGGTGCTTCGTCGAAGATAATAACTACTGCCCCAGTATGGTCACGCATTTCAAGAGTATTAGCAGTTGTTGTGCCAGCAGTAATCTGGAAACCGTTTGAAAATACTGTTGCATTTTCAACAAACACATTTCCAGCAGCGGATGTTGTTGCTGTTCCAGTTGTCCATCCAGGACATCCATCGTTATCACAAACAAACAAGTTTTCACTTCTCATTCTAATATCTCCACCAGAAGTTTTGAACAGCAAATCACCAGTATTATCAACAGTTATGTCAGTCCAAGAAGTGGTAGCATTTGATAGACGTAATTGTGGCGTACTATTCGGGTCAACAACGGTAAGCATTCTACTTGGTGTTGTTGTACCACCTATTCCTACGAATCCATTAAAGGCAACAACGAACATATTAACTAGAGAGGAAGATGCGACAGAGAATGCAGCCTCAGTTCCAGCGGTTCCGACAATAGAAACACTACCATTTGAGAATATACCCCCAGTACCGACATAGAGTTTTGTAGTAGTGGCATTAAGAGATAACAGATACGTAGTAGATGCATTTGTTGCAAAAAGATTGGTACTTGTACTGTTAGTGGTAGATGCATTTAGTGCTGAGAAGTTAGTAGTTGATGCATTACCAAGTGTTGTTTGACCTGTGACTGTAAGAGTAGAAATTGTGGTTGTTGCTACAGTTGAAGTTCCTGTTACACCAAATGTTCCAGCAACGCTTAATAAATATCCTGGTGTAGAGGAGCCGACACCAACATTCCCATTATTTAATATCGAAAATTTCTCTGTTGCAACTGCAGCGCCACCTGAAGCGCCTGTTAAGAAACGATAACCTGCTGAAGATCCGTGTGTTTGAAACCACATTGAATTATTTACATCGGTTCCTATTACAATTTTTTCAAGATTTGAAATGTTAGAAAATATAATTTTATCTCCATCACTCTTAGTATTCGGCGAGGTTGGGTTAGACCAACCGCCAATTTCAAAAGCCAAAACCTTTCTTGCGGTACTGATTGCATTGCTTGGGCCAATACTAAGCTTTTCTGAAGGATTAGAAATATCTATTCCAACGTATCCATTTGCTAATACATTGAATAATGAAGAAGTGGCGAATCCAGATGATGTGGTAGACGCTACTTCGAATAATGCTGCTGTGTTTCCAAATGATGACTGAATAGAAAACTTAGCGGATGGAGTAGATGTTCCCACTCCAACATTTCCATTCGTGAGAATTGAGAATAGTGAAGTGCCTGTTGACGAAGCCACATTAAATGGATTAACCCCTACTCTTCCTTGTACATTAAATGAGTAAGAAGATGAAGTTGCATTAATACCAGCTACTGTTCCATTGTCTAATAGTGATGATGTCCCAAGTGTAGTAGCAGATAACCAGCGTGTAGCGAATCCTAGAGAACCTCCTGTTAGTGATGAACCTATACCTAGTGTAGATGTAGATACCCAGAGTGTAGAGGTACCGGTAGACCAGAGTAGTTGACCAAGAGTTCCTGGGGCGTTGGTGGAGTCAAGTAGATTACCTGATAATGTAAGTCTAGATATGGTAGTGGTTGCAAGTACAGTTTGTCCAGATACAGTAAGAGCAGTAGTGGATGCGTTAGCAAGAGTTGTTTTACCACCTGTTGCATTAAAGGCTGTTGCAACAGTAAGTGATCCAGTGAAGTTAGCGGTTGAAGATATATCTTGACCATTATAAAGTCCTCCTGAAATAGCACCAGAAGAGATAGTTCCTATGTTAGAAAGATTACGTGAGGAGTCTACTATTTGTGTTCCGTTAATAAATAGCGAAGATCCTAAGTTAGCGGTAGTAGAGAAGAAGTTAGTAGAAGTAGCATTAGCGAATGTTGCTCCACCTGTTATACCGATA
>CAYWEW010000002.1:0-109365 GCA_964457775.1 uncultured Candidatus Saccharibacteria bacterium | reverse complement strand
GAACTCCGCTTACCGGCATGAAAAGCCGATGTCCTAACCGATAGACGATGGGGCCAAATAAACATACTTTACGGTAATAATTACTTAGTAAAGTTCTTGTATACTACCACATTTATTTACTTTTTCAAAATGAGTGGTGAGGTAGATATATTATGCGCTATATAATATTGGTAGTAGAAATACGTATCCTCTACTCATACCTAAGTGCCTCAATAGCATTTAACTCACTTGCCTTCTTCGCAGGATAATATCCAAAAATAATTCCAATAAACGCAGATACTCCAAATGCTAAAAGTACTGGTCCTATAGTTACTTGTGTTTGTAATACACCAAGGGAAGATATTCCATAAGAAATTAGTAATCCAAACAAGACACCAATGATTCCTCCAATTACGGTCACAACAATGGATTCAACTAAGAATTGATTACTTATATCCTTTTTCTTTGCACCAATTGCTTTGCGTAAACCAATTTCACGTGTTCGCTCTCTGACATTTGTGAGCATCATATTCATAATACCTATACCACCAACAAGAAGTGAAATACTGGCAATAGAAGAAAGAAGTATGGTGAAAATTTGAGTAATTGATTGTGCGGTACTCGCAAGGTCAGCTTGATTGAAAATACTGAAGTCCGCAGTTGTGCTATCTTTATTGTGACGAGCGAGTAATAGCTCAGTTATATCTGCCTGCATTTGTGTGAGGTCTGATTGATTCTCTGTTGTTACAGCAATACTACTAATGTATTCTCCACCAGAAATATAACGTAGGGATGTAGAGAGGGGAATGAAAGCTCGGTCATCCATATTGCCAAGTCCACTCCCACCTTTTGATTTTGTAACACCTATCACTATGAATCGATTGCCATTGATATGTACTTCTTTCCCTGTTGCTTCAGTGCTTGTTCCGAATAAGTCATCGCGTGTTGTTGGTCCAAGCACAACAACCTTTGCCGAACTTTTGTATTGTGATTCACTAATAAAACTTCCTTCTTCAAGTATTACTGCATGTGCTGTTTCATACTCAGGAACTGCTCCAATAATAGAAGTATTGGTGTTATTTCCTTCGGCTACTAATTGTGAACGAGAGTTTAATTCCGGGGAAACATCTTTGACTAGAGAAATTTTATCCTTAATCGCATTAGCATCAAGCAAAGTAAGTGTTTGTTGATTAGATCTTCCTTGACTCACACCACTTGTTCTATTATTACCACCACCAGAAATAGTTAAGATATTGGAGCCAAGTGCATTGATTGATGAGGCAATAGAACTCTGAGCCCCATTTCCTATAGCAAGCATAACTATAACAGAAGCAATACCAATCACAATTCCAAGAACAGTAAGACCCGTTCTCGCACGATTCGAGGTTATCGACGTTCTTGTCTCTTCGAGTAAGTCTTTGATTGTCATATATTTAGATTATATTTCCATCTCTCACATGAATAGTTCTATCAGCGTGCTTAGCTACATCTGGTTCATGGGTGATAAGAATGATAGTTCGACCTTCTTCCTTGTTTAATTTTTTGAAAGTGTTTAATACAATTTCACCAGTCTTCGTATCTAGGTTTCCAGTTGGTTCATCAGCAAGAATAATACTCGGGTCATTCACAAGAGCACGAGCAATCGCCACACGCTGTATTTGGCCACCGGACAATTGATTGGATAAGTTGTGCCATCTCTCCTCAGGGAAACCAGCAGAGGTAAGAGCTTGCTTAGCTTTCTCTTCTCTATCTTTAATAGGCATATCTAAATAGGTAAGGGGAAGCATAACATTACGAAGTACTGTTGCACGAGGAAGTAGATTGAATGATTGGAATACAAAACCAATTTTACGTGCACGAATGGATGCTTGTTCGTCGTCAGATAGCTTAGAGACATCTTTATCATCTAGTAAATATATTCCTTTTGTTGGGACATCAAGAAGTCCTAGTATATTCATGATTGTAGATTTGCCTGAACCAGAAGGACCCATAATCGCAACAAACTCACCTTTCTTGATATGAAAGGATACGCCTTTCAATACATTAGTTATATTATCTCCATCTATATAATCTTTTGTAAGTCCTTTGCATTCAATCATAATATTATTGTGGTCTTAATCCACCACTTGTTCTATTTCCTCCTTGTGCTCTAAAGAGTGAAGTAATTGATGGTGCTCCTGCTGAAGTGGTTGATAGCGAAGCCGTTACTTTTTTAAGAATTATTTTTTCACCCTCTAGTAACCCACCTGTTATTTCTATTTGAGTGTCGTTTTGAGTTCCGATTGTTACTGGTATACGCGTAACTGTTGTATTTGTTGTTACTGATGTTGTGTTATTTGTAGTCCCATTTCTTTGGTAAGATGATGAACCATTACCCATTTTCTTACGTGTTCCTGATGCATAGTTTGTACTTGTTGCAGACCTCGTATACATTCCTGTCGATGATGCATTTGCAAATCGCCTAGATGATGACGCAGTGGGGGACGAAGTCGAGTCATCCTTTTCTGCATAGTAACCATTACTATCATGTTTAACTGACTGAATAGGTACATAAAGAATGTTATCCTTACTGTCAGTTGTAATATCAACAGACACACTCATATTCGGAAGTATTCTTGGATCATCAGTATTGAAAGCAAGTTTTGCTTTATATGTAACAACACCAGAGGTAACTGTACCTAATGTATTTATTTCTACAACATCACCCTCTACTTCAAGTCCATCTATTGCGTCAAAAGTCATTGTTGCTTTTTGTCCTAATTTAACTTTTACAATATCTGTTTCATTTAAAGTTACTTGTGCTAATTTTTTGTCAGTAACAATTGTGCCTAATGCAGAGCTACTATTTGCGGACGCCATTACAGCAGAAGCTCCAATATCAACCGAAACATTTGCCATTACACCATTAAAAGGGGCGGTTATAACATAATCAGAAAGTGATTGTTGTGCATCATATAGTGCATTTTGTCTTTGCTCTACAGTAAGCTTCGCACTTCTTACATCAACGTTGTCATCACTTGGTCTTAGGTCAGATAATTTTTGTTTATAACTATCAATGTTTCTATCAGATGCTGAGTTTGCTATGTCTCTATTTGTTATCGCATTTTGCCAAGCGTCATAATTCGATGAATAACTTGTTGATTGTTTGTTTGGAATGTTTAGTATCCAATTTGTTTGTGGGGCATCACTATTCCATTTAATATATAAACCCGTATCACCGAGCGGTTGAGCAACAAGGGTATTTGCTTGACCACCGCCAGTTATTAATCCATTAGCACTAAATGTGTAACCGCTTACTCCACCTTGATATACATTTAATTTTATTTGACCCTCATCAGTTTTTATATAACTACCAGATATTGTCGGAGCTGTTTCGGTTGTGTAAGAACTGTCTGGAATTAATTGTAATCCTGAACTAAGCAAGTTTTTGTATGCTGTTACTACTTTTGTATCTTGTGTTTTCTTTGAGTCTTCTTCTTGTTTGATAGAATTTTCTAATGCCATTACATCAACGGCTTTTGGGTTTCGTAATTTTTCAAGTGCAATATTTGCCGCCTCTAGTGATGTTTTTGCATCACGAACTTGTTTATAGGCATTCGTTGCATCAAGTCTAAATAGTACTTGGCCAACTTTTACTCTATCTCCAGCTCTAACATAAACTCCTGTAACGTTAGCGTTTACTTTTGGTTTCAAATCAACTTGACTGTTTGAAATAACTTGGCCAGTACTAGAAACTATAGAGGTAAGAGAACCTCTTTTTACTGTTGTATATTGATAACTCACTGTTGCTGTTCCTTGTTTGGAGTAATAATAATACCCCCCTCCTAAAAGAATTACTATAACAACTGTTGAAATTATTTTGTGTTCTTTAGACTTCTCATATATTTTTTTCAAGAAGTTGATTAATGTGTCTTTCATAATAATCAATTATCGTCGCATCATTCCTCGCATCATAGAATTGGTTGATGTTCCAAAAGATGTGGGCATGAGACGAATAAGTTTAGCTTCTATTTGACCATCTTTATTTGGTTGACCAATAACAACCACTAGAGCATTAGGTGTAATTGATGTAGATGAAGTAATTTGCATGGCAGATTTTATAATTGTTGTAGAGCTAACTATGATTGTTTTTTCAGTTCCATCCCTATCTTCGATAATAAATGTTGGAAGAGTTACTGTGAGGACCTTTCCTGTTGCGCCGTGCCCAATAGGTAGACCACCACGCATCATCCCCCTAAATGATTCTGGTCTTTCCATGCCAAAATTATTTCCATAATGGTCTCCCCAGTCGCGAGCATAGGATGCTTTATGATACCCAGTTAAGACACCCAATTGAAATGTTACACAGAGAACAAAAAGTCCACCAATAATATAAATCCACAAACGTAATCCTTTGTGCGCATAAAGCACTTTAATTTTTTCTTTCATAAATAATATATTTAAATAGTTAATATTTGTTGTAGATAAACTTACGTTGCAACGATACGAGTACACCATTAATTGAAATCATAACCATAAATAATAGCCCAAGAGATAATGTAATACTCATCATAGGTATTGATTCTAAAATGGCATAGAGCATTTCTTTTGATATTAGTAAAAGAGTATTTACGTCTTCTCCTACAATTAAATGGAGATAATTATATGCACCAGAATTACTCAAATCAACATAAAGAGCATTTAGATAAAAAACAAGAGAAATGCTAGAAAGTATTCCTATTGTGAAATAGGAAGCAAGCTTTATTCTCATGATTATACGTATCTTTTTTTGTACATTTACAAAAAGGGTATTTTCTAAATCAGTATGAGGAGTAAATCGTGATTCATTTAATAATTTTTGCAATTTAGTTTGCATATAGTTGTATACGTATTAAATTTTATTTTGGTGCATATTTTCCAAAACACTATGTAATTTGAGTAAAGAACGTCTATATTTACTTTTTACAGTATTCATTTGTAAATCAAAAATGACACCAATTTCATTAAAAGTCATACTTTCTTCAACATGGAGAAGTAGGATACTTTTTTCTTCAACAGAAAGAGTATTAATCGCATCAATAATATCACTTTTTGTTTGGAGATTTTCAAGTACAGTTATAATGTCTTGAGAAATATCTTCTACATCACTTTTATTTCCATTACTATTTTGTTCATCAATACTTATAATATTTATTGCAACTTTTTTCTTGCGTAGTGCATCATAAATTGTGTTTCTTGCAATTCTATAAAGCCAAGTTTTTATCGATGATTTTGTCCCATCAAAAGTGCCCTCATATTTCCAAACTTTTATAAAGACATCTTGTAGAATATCCTCTGCTTCTTCATTATTAAACCCAAAACGTCTAATGAAGTTATAAAGCACTTTTGTATATCCTTTTATTGTATTTTTTAAGAATTCCTCATCGTAAGTCATACCATAACACTACCACAGAAGGGTAGGTTAGAATACTTTAGAATTTCTTCCCAACTTTTTCAATCTCATTAATAATTGGCTGTAACTTTTTGCCTTGTTTGGTAAGGGAATAGTAATGGTCGTTATGCTCCACAACACCTTCTTCTGTTAATTTTTGTAATTTTAGAGTAAGGGTCCTAGTACTTATTCCTTCTAGAGATCTTTCTAGTTCACAGAAACGTCTAGGCTCAATGAGTAAGTCTCGAAGTATGAGAATGGTCCACGCATCAGACAAAATACGAACAAGGTGCTGTATTGGGCATTCTCTTGGGATATTTTCTTGTACAGTGTGAGGTGTCATATTTCTATACATAAAATGTAGCATATTTAATGATTTTTATCTACTTTACAAAGTAAAGTATTTAGAATATACTACTCTTATTAGTAAAGTAAATTAGGACTACACACTTAGCGATCTTCTTTGTCGAAACTCCATATTTTATCGTCGCTGTACTACTAAGTACACCTTCTATAAAATATTAGTTTCTCCGCGAATCTCATCTAAGTGAGTAAGTCCTAATATAAAGTATAAAACATCATGAATATATTTATCTGGGCAAATGGGGAAGAAGGTTCTAATAATAATTTAATAGTGGATACTATTAAAAAAGAGCATACAACAAAGGGTGATAATATTTTTATATTATCAGGGGTTGATGCAAAGTTTGGAGAGGTGGATATAAAAAATTACCAAGATGAATTAAAGAAGGCAGATTTTGTATATTTTACTTACCCAGTACAGTGGGGGTCGTATCCAAATATTTTCAAGAAAACAGTAGATAGTGTTCTTACTTATGGTTATGCATATGAATACACTACAGAAGGAATGCCTAAGGCACTACTTACAGGGAAAAAAGCAAAAATAATAACTACATCAGGACACCCAAATGAGTATTATGTTGATCAGTTGAAGGCAATTCATTATCTTGCAGAGAAAACCATACTTGGATTCGTAGGGATTGAAACTGTTTCAACTATTAATTTTGGAGGGAGAACAAAGAACAAGTTAGAAGGATTTAATGTTGATGAATTGGTTGCATTCATTAATAAGTAATAAATAACAGTTAGGAAGTTAGAGTATTATTCGTTAGGTAAAGCAGAAGAATTTGCGAAGCAAATTCTTCTGCTTTATAATTTCTACCACCTACCACACACGTTCTGATATACTTAATTATATGGAATATTTAACATCAACAACAATTGTTTTAGCTTCAATTATTGGATTTATGTTCGGTGCAGTCTGGTATTCTCCATTTCTTTTTGTTAACGCGTGGTTAAAGGGACAAGGTCTTTCAAAAAATGATTTACCTAAACGTTCTAAGTTATATATGGCGCAAATCAATCTGTACTCCTTGATTGCTCATGGTTCTATCGCGTCAGTATTGGCTATTATGTTTGATTTATTACAAATTAGTTCACTTAAAGTCGCTATTAGTCTTGGTGTATTATTATCTTTTGGGTTTGTTGTTACGACTAGTTTTATAGAAATGGTGTATTCATTAAAAGAAAATCATTTCAGCATGAAACCCCAGTTAAAGTTTCTTGTTAATTCTGGTTATTATATTTGTGTAATGGGGATTATGTCAGCAGTTATATTTCTTGTTTCATAAGAAATATTTTGTTTAAATAGCCGATTTTCCTTAATGTATATAGTCTTTTTGGTCAGTTTGTTGTACACTCATAACATGGATTAATCGAGGGTATTATACATGAAAGAAACGACAAAAAAGAAAATTTTAATACTAGAAGATGAAAAGCCACTTGCACACGCTCTTGAGCTCAAGTTAACTCATGAAGGCTTTGAAGTTGTTACCACTGACAACGGCGAATTAGGTATTTCGATTTTAGAAAAAGAAAAGTTTGATCTCGTACTATCGGATTTGATTATGCCTGGCATGGATGGATTTGGTCTACTTGAGGCTGTAAAAAATAAAAAAATAAAAGTTCCTGTTATTGTAATGACCAATCTTAATCAAGAGGAAGACAAGAAAAGAGCATTTGATTTAGGTGCAGTAGATTTTTTTGTGAAATCAAACAGCACACTCTCAGAAATCGTAGAAGGAGTGAAGAAGAAGATATAAAGAAAGTGAATAAGTAAATAAATTAATCACCATGTAATGATATACTTCATGGTATATAAGCATGAAGATTGATAATAAAAATATTAAGGAAATTCTCGTTGCTGGAAGTTATATTAGCGATGAAGATGTAAAAAAAGCAGACGCACTTGTGAAAGCAGGTGGAGTAACTTTTGTCGATGCGCTTTTGCGTGATGGGGTAGTTAATAATGACATCGTTGGACAAGCTATAGCAGAATCCTATAAAGTTCCATATTCTGATCTTAACTCCGCCGCAATTACCGCTGACCAAGTTAGAAAAATTCCAGAAGAAACAGCCAAGAAGTTACGAGTAGTTCTTTTTATTGATGGAGAGAAAGAAATTACAGTAACAACTGATAATCCAACAACTGAAGGTTTGGAAAAGGAGATGAAAACTCTTTTTACCGGTAAAAAAATAAATATTACATACTCACTGGCAGAAGACATCGAAAGTATGTTTATTAATTATGAAAAGCCACTTGATACGCGCTTCTCAAAAATTATTGAAGAAAGCGAGAGGGTTGCCCCAGAGATTCTCGAAGAAATATTTGATGATGCAATTACCTACAAAGCATCTGACATTCACTTTGAGCCGCAAGCTGTCACTGTTGTGATTCGTTTTCGTGTGGATGGTGTGCTTCATGAAGCGGGAAGATTACCAAAAGAATATTATGAAAATGTTCTAAATAGAATAAAGGTAAAGAGTGCACTTCGTATTGATGAGCATTATGCAGCTCAAGATGGTTCGCTTCATTATGAACACAAAGGGGTTGCAGTCGACATGCGTACTTCGGTTATTCCTATTGTGGAAGGGGAAAAGGTAGTACTTCGAGTTCTTGGTTCTTATGTACAAGGTCTTACTTTTAATGACCTTGGTCTTACTCAAAAGAACCAAGAACTTCTACGTGAAGCTGCAGATAAGCCATTCGGTATGATACTCGTAGTAGGTCCAACAGGTTCCGGTAAAACTACTACTCTATATTCTTTGCTTAAAATGTTGAATACTCCAGATACAAATATCACAACCATTGAAGATCCAGTAGAGTATAAAGTGCAGGGATTAAATCAGATACAAGTGAATATGATAACTGGACTTACTTTTGCCCGAGGTCTTCGTGCTATTGTGCGCCAGGACCCAGATATTATTCTAGTTGGAGAAATTCGTGACCTTGAAACTGCAGAAATTTCAGTGAATGCTGCTCTTACTGGTCATATGCTACTTTCAACGTTCCACGCGAATGATGCAGCAACTGCAGTTCCACGTTTACTTGATATGGGTATTGAGCCATTCTTACTTTCTTCGACAATGAATTTGATTATTGCTCAGCGTCTTGTTCGTAAGATTTGTGATCATTGTAAACACAGTGTAGTAAAAACTTCTGCCGATTTTGATACTCCACAGTTAAAAGGTGTGGCAAAGTATTTTAATAATGGTAAAAGTATAACTCTTTATGAAGGTAAGAAATGTGAAGCTTGCGGATTCACAGGGTATAAAGGCCGTACATCTATTTATGAAGTAATTAAAATTACACCTAATCTTCAAGAACTTCTTGTTAAAAGACCTTCAGCTCAGGAAATTTGGATACTAGCACGAAAGGAGGGTTCACGTTCTGTATTTGAAGATGGGGTTGATAAAGTAAAGAGCGGGTTAACTACTGTTGAGGAGCTTGTTCGTATTGCTCCACCACCTGACATGCTATTACAGGAAAATACAAAAACTGATACTAAAGAAATGAAACAAAGTAAAAAGGTTTCAAAAAAGAAATAATATATGGCGAAAACGAATAATTTAAAAGGAGGTCGCATGTCCAGACACGATTCTGCTGAATCGTCTTCTGATTCGAAAAATATATTAAATAAAAAATCTGAACTACCTGTAAAGAAAAAGAAAGAAGAAATCAAGGATAATAATACAGAAAACGTTAATACTTTAAAAATAGAAGCTGTTAAAGATAATAAAAGTGTAAAGGAAGAAAAAAATCCTGAAGATAATTCTTCATCAAAGAAAACTAAAAGTTTGGAATCTGATGCACCATCAGCCCCAGTTACAGCTACACCAAGAGTTATTAAAATAAGCGAAAAGAAATTAGGGTATTTTGATACATTCGGACTTACAAAAGAACGTGATCATTTCGTAGAAAATTTAAGTATGCTTGTTCTGTCTGGTATGCCTATTATGGGAGCACTTTCCGCAATCACAAGAGATACAAAAAATGCTCAAATGAAGAAAATATTGGAAAGTATTTCTGCTGAACTAGATGCAGGGTACCCACTTTGGAAGTCGTTCGACAGAACAAATCTTTTTAAAGGTTATACGATATCACTTATTCGTATAGGTGAAGAGTCGGGTAAATTTGCAGAAAATTTGAAGGTAGTTTCAGAACAGCAAGAGAAAGAAAGAAATTTGAAATCAAAAGTTAAATCAGCACTTATGTATCCAGCGTTTGTGCTTATTCTTGTTGTAGTTATTGGTCTTGGTATTTCATGGTCTATTCTCCCTAAACTTGCCAAGATTTTTGCGGACCTTAAACTTACTCTACCTCTTATAACAAAAATACTTATTGGTTTCGGTCTTTTCTTACAAAAAAATGGGATTTGGTTTGTTCCACTCACATTTTTAATTGTAAGTATTATTATTTATGTTGTTTTTATAAATGAAAAGACAAAATTTTTAGGAGAATCATTTCTATATTCTATCCCAGGTATCAATACTCTAATGATGGAGGTGGAGGTTGCACGTTTTGGTTATTTGCTAGGTACTCTTTTAGAGGCAGGCCTTCCTATTACTCGAGCGATTGATTCATTGATTGGAGCATCAGATTCTGTTAGATATAAGAAATTTTATGTGTATCTTCGGGAGTCAATAGAAATGGGAAATTCATTTCAAAAAAGTTTTGCGGCATACCCTAAGATGGATAAGCTTATTCTTCAGCCGATGCAACAGCTAGTTTTTTCTGGTGAACAATCAGGTAATCTTAATAAAACCCTTCTTAAAATTGGTCAGGTACTTGAGGAAAAATCGGACACAACTACAAAGAATCTTACAATTATCATGGAGCCAATATTGCTTGTGATTGTGTGGGCGGGTGTGGTTGCCGTAGCTTTCGCTGTTATTTTGCCTATTTATAGTTTGGTTGGAGGCCTTAATGCAGTCTAAATTAATTATGAAGGAAGAATTAAGAATTAAGAAACAAATAGCAGGAGAACTTCACGAAGTGAATTCCTCCCAGCTACATACTACACGCTACTCGATACTTTCTGTCAAAGGTTTTACAATGGCAGAAGTCGCACTTTCACTTTCCATACTCGCAATGATATTTGGAATGACGATGCCATTATACAGAACTTTTAATGTTAGGAATGATATGGATATAGCTGTAGTTACATTAGTGCAAGATTACAGAAGAGCGCAAATGCTTTCTCAAATTACAGATGGGGATAGTTCATGGGGGGTACATGTGGCAACAGGGAGTATACTTATATACAAAGGGCAAAGTTTTGTTTTAAGAGATCAAACATTTGATGAAATAACTGAAATATCTGGAAGTATTATTATTTCAGGATTAAACGATGTTTATTTTTCAAAACAGGCTGGTTTGCCGCAAAGTACAGGAACAACAACATTTACGTCAGTTACCAATGAAACAAGAAATGTCACAATTAATCAAAAAGGAATGGTTGACTACTAAGAACTCAAGAGGGTTTTTGTTAGTAGAAATATTATTATCGAGTTCGCTCTTTATAATTTTCTTGACTGCATTTACTGGAGTTTTTTATTACGGAATGGAATCTTCACTTTTAGCTGGAAATAGGTCACAAGCTGTTATGCTCGCAGAAGAAGGCCAGGAAGCTGTCCGTAGTATGAAGAATGTTAACTTTGCCAATATTACTGATGGAACATATGGGCTTGTTTATTCAAACAACGCCTGGACATTATCAGGGAATCAGGACGTATCAGGTATTTTTACTAGAAAGGTAACAATTTCTACAATCGATGCAAATAGGAAAAGTGTTACAACAAATGTGACCTGGCAACAAGCTCATGGTAGAGATGGAAGTGTTTCAACTGTTGGTAGGTTAACTAATTGGAAGACCGTACTTAATCTAGGACAGGGGTTGATGGTGAATAAAGTCGTAATCAATCATGGTTTAAATAATACTTCCGCAGCATTTGCTCCATATAAAGTTGGGACCACAACAGTACAATTAGGAACATCAACTAAATTTGGGGCAGGTACTTATATAGTTTCAGAAACAGTTAACTCAAATTATATACAAACATTCAGTGGTGATTGTAATGCAAGTGGTCAAGTTACGTTGCTCGCGTCATCCTCTAAGTTATGTACGATTACAAATGAGGAAAAACTTTCATATGTGTATGCTACTGGTACAGTGATTAATCATGGTGGAAACAAAACAGTAGCAGATTTTGCTCCATATAAAATCGGTTCTACCACTATAACAATCGGGGCAACAACAACAGTTGATTCAGGGACGTATATTCTTTCTAATGCAACTAGCTCACAATATAATTTAACTTTCAGTGGTCAGTGTTTTACAGATGGAACAATCTCACTTATTTCTGGAGACTCTAAAACTTGTATGTTAACTAATGAAGAAATACAGTTACCTGGTGGACCAGGAGGAAGTACATCGTTATCTGGCCTTATTATTTATGGTGATGGTACAAATATTCCAAAGTTTAGGACATATAACAATAACGATAATACATTTAGTGCAGAAACTTCAACTTTCACTGCAACAGTAGGCCCTACATGGATAATTAAAACATCCCCAGTTAATCATACCGCTATTGCAGGTTACTACGATTCAACAGGATCACTTATTGTTATGTGTTTTAACGGAACAGCGTGGACTCAAGAATTTATAGCAGCCTCAGGGGGTGTAGGTAACAGACATAGAAATGATATAAATTTTGAAAAAACAACAGGGGATGCAATGGTTATTTATAGTAAAGGAACACATAATCCTGGACAGCTTGGTTATCGTACAAAGCCAGGAAATACTGGATGCGGTTCTGGTAATTGGTCAGGTGAAACATTACTTGACCCCCTTCGCACATCGAATGATATTATGTATGTAAAACTTGCTCAAGATAGACGGGCGGGGTCAAATCTGCTTGCTGTTACATGGGTTGATACCAGTGAAGATATATCTGCTAAAATTTGGGACGGGTCAGCATGGGTAAATGAGCCTGGATCAGTAACTGATAGTAATGTTGAAAGAATTTCTGCATCACATGACATTGAAAACATGGATATAGAATATGAGTCACTATCTGGTGATCTTATGCTTGTATGGGGAAATGCGAATGGTAATAATGGGACAAACGGAGCTAGATATAGAGTTTGTACTGGTGGAATAGCTAATTGTACATGGGGGGCAGTCACCACCCCGCCAACATTTTTAGACGATGCCACCTCACTTGATATTTCAGCGAATCCAAATACAAATGAAATGGTCTTTGCTTCTATTGGAAATGCAGGTGGTGATCTTCAACTTGGTTACTGGAGTGGTTCAGCTTGGACTAACACAGCGAATGTGGACACAACTTGTACCGTCCCTTACACTGCCTCTAAGCTTGTTACAACAGGATGGGTTACAGTTGGGTCAACTACTCGTTCAGTTGTTGTGTATTCAGATATTAATTCAGGTAACATTAATTGGCACACTGGGAATCTTGGGGTGTTCACTCGTCAGCCAGATTTTGCAGTAAGTCCATCGATGGCTACATCACGTGGATATATGGATATATATATGGATCCAGTGGACAGGAGTCAATTGATGTATGTTACTTCGGATAGTTCTAGTGATTTGTTTGCTAAAAGGTTAAGCTTAACAGGAACATCTACACTTACTTGGACTAACTCAGATGCCGGAGCACTTGAAACAACATTACCGCAAGTTATCTCATCTCCTTTCTCATTCGCATTTTGGCAATTTTAATTATGAAAATACTCTCCAAATCAGTAAGAGGTCTATCTCTAGTAGAAATGCTTCTTTATGTTGTTATTTCCTCAGTAATATTATTGTCTTTGTCTTTATTTTTATCATTTATTTTAGGTCAAAGAGTAAAAAATCAATCAATATTAGACGTCAATCAACAAGGGTTACAGGTTATGCAATTAATAACTCAATCTGTTAGAAATGCTAGAAGTATAGATAATCCGATAATTGGCGCAACGAGCACATCCTTATCTATTACTATGTCCGACCCTCTTCTTAGTCCAACGGTTTTTGATATTGTAAATGGTGTAGTTAGAGTTAAAGAGGGGTCAAATGCAGCAATACCAATTACAAATTCTCACATCACTGTTTCATCTTTTGTCTTTCAGAATATTTCCTCAGCAAGTTCTACAGATAGAATTGTAAGAGTGTCTTTTAATATTGACCATAATAATGCAAATGGACGAAATGAAAACTCTTTCTCAAAATCGTTCACAGGAAGTGCTACGCTACGTCAATAGATATGTCTATCATTTTATATATCACTAAAAATAAAAAAGAAGTAAACAGGGGGTATATTGCATTACTTTCGGTTATTGTGGTTGGTGCGATAGGTACTGCAGTGATGCTTTCTATTATGTTGATTGGTATAAGTACTTCAAAAACTGACTTTGCTGTACAGCAATCTGGAAGTGCGAAAGTGCTAGCTTCTTCATGTGGAGAAGAGGCCCTACAAAAAATACTAGAAACTGGCACAACGTCTAGTACTGCAAATTTAATAATTGGCTCAGGCACTTGTTCTTATGTAATAACTAGTCAAAATGGCCAAAATATAACGATTAATGCAACAGGAATCACAGGAACCTTATCAAGTAAGGTAAAAATAGTTGTATCCACAACAACCCCAGCAATAATCTTATCCTCATGGCAGGAGGTTGGGGACTTTTAAAGGCCTTTTTATTTGATATACTAATTATGGTAGGTTATTTGTGCTCTGGCACTGTTAAAATAACTTACAAATTTCGCTCGTTTTAATATGTGTTTTATATACATATAAAAAGTTCGAATCTGTGCAAGTTATTTGCTACAGGGTCAATTATTAAAAGTTTAATTTGTTTTAATACAAAAAATCATTTCATTTTATGAAAAATTTACTTCGCAGTCAAAAAGGGTTTACACTTATTGAAATCCTTTTGGTAGTTGCAGCAATCGCCATCTTGGCTGGTATCGTTATCGTAGCTATTAACCCAGGAAAGCAATTGGGTGATACTCGTAACGCACAACGTCAATCAGATGTTACAACTATTCTTAACGCAGCATATCAATACTCAATTGATAACAATGGTGTACTTCCAGCAGGAATTACAGCAACTTCAACTGAGATTTGTGCTCAAGGTGCAGCAAACTGTACAAGTGTTATAGATCTATCAATACTTGCTCTTAATGGTAAATACCTAGTAGGTATTCCATCAGATCCACAGAAGGTTACAGCAAACGGAGCTGGTTACACAATTGCAAGAGATGCAAATGGACGTATTACCGTTGCAGCACCATTAGCTGAACAAAGTAAGGTTATTTCTGTAACAAGATAAATTTTTCTTGTTTATGAAAAAACTACTTCGAAGTCAAAAAGGGTTTACACTTATTGAAATCCTTTTGGTAGTTGCAGCAATCGCCATCTTGGCTGGTATCGTTATCGTAGCTATTAACCCAGGAAAGCAATTGGGTGATACTCGTAACGCACAACGTCGTTCAGATGTTGCTACTATTCTTAACGCAGCATATCAGTACTCAATTGATAACAATGGTGTACTTCCAGCAGGGATTACAGGTACCTCAACAGAGGTCTGTGCTTCTGGAGCTGCATCTTGTGTTGGTTATATTGATTTGTCAGTTCTTACTCTTAACGGTAAATATCTAGTAGGTATTCCTTCTGAACCTCAGAAGGTGAACGCAGACGGTGCTGGTTATATGATTAGTCAAAATGGAAGTGGGCGCATTACAGTTGTAGCTCAATATCCAGAACAAGGTGCGGTAATTACTGTAACAAGGTAGCAATTACAATTATGGTTCAGGAAAATGATGGACAACATAAAGAAAGTGATAATTTATTATCACTTGCATCACATGAACTAAGAACACCACTGTCTGTTGTAAAATGGTATACAGAGATGTTGTTGGATGGTGACTGTGGAGAGCTTAATGTTGATCAAGTCAAATATCTAAAGACCATACAAACAAGTAACCAAAGAGCTATTGACCTCATTAAGTCATTACTAAACGTATCCAGGTTAGACCTGGGTACTTTTAGTATCAACCCAACGGATACTGACCTTAGGTTCCTAGTGAAACAAGTAGTTACAGAGTATAAGAATAGTATTGAAGGTAAAAAATTATATATTCAGGAAATGTATGAAAGTGCTATTCCTGGCATGATTCCAAACATATCTGTTGATAAACAGATATGTTTGGTGCTGATGCGTAATCTCATCTCCAATGCAATTATATTCTCAAAAGAAGAAGGTGTAATAAATATAAACATTAAAGAATATAAACAAGGAGAAGAGTGTGGTAATAAAAACATAAAAGACGATGCTCTTGTTTTTTCTGTATCTGATAATGGTATTGGAATACCAGAAGAAGATAAAGATAAAATCTTTGGGAAACTTTTTAAGGCAGGTAATGTAGCTAATAATGAAGAATCAAAAGGGGCAGGACTTAACTTATATATCACTAATGAGATTGTAGGTAAGTTCGGAGGGGGTATTTGGTTTATATCTACAAAAGATGTTGGTACAACTTTTTATGTTTCATTTCCAAAACATGGAATGCCAAGAAAAGAAGGAAAAACAGCACTGGACTAGTGTTTGTCTGTTGAACATAAATTACGTAACCAAAAATGGTACAATAAAATGATATGGAAACAATACAAGAAAATGTATCAAAAAATAGCCAAGAGCAAGAACCTTCATTTAATGAAAAGTTAGAATTAGCTAAAAATCTTAGCAAAACTCTCGATGATTTTACACTAGAAAGGGATAAGTTTAGTAGTTTTATATTTGATAAAAAATTGAAAGTAGCTGAGAAAAGTTATACCGATGCAAAGGCAAAATTTATTAAAAGTGTTGGTGACTTATATGTATTTATATCAAAATTAAGAAGTGTTAATGAAGCGGCTTTGGCTAATTTTCTTTGGTACGAATTTCCAATAATTTATAACCAAGCTTTACATAAACATGAGGGGTCAAAAAAACGGAAACACGAAGAAGCTTCTATAAGAATGGGGGAAGGAAGTGAAAGTGATAGCGTTGACCTCCTTGCTATTGGAGCTGCTTCACTTGTTGCTGCTTCATTAATAAATTCTGATGAATCTCCAGTTAATGAAGTAGTGCCTACACAAGAAGATACCCTAGTACAAGGTGAAACCTCTCTTTCCCCAGGTGATGGTGACTTTGGTGGTGGTGGGGCAAGTGGAGATTACTAGTTCCACTAATGATTAGTCTACACTCCTCTAATAACAGTAATTTTTGCCCCTATTGAATTGAGGCGCTCCGCAATATCTGCATATCCACGCTTAATAGAATATACATTGCGAAGAAGTGATTTTCCTTCACATGCAAGCATTGTGATTAAAATAATTGCCGTAGGGCGAAGTGCTGGAGGGGAGACAATTTGTGAGCCTCTTAATTTCTTTACACCAGTGACTAATGCTCGGTGTGGGTCTAGAAGCTTTATATCTGCACCAAGACGGTTTAATTCTGTAAAATAAATAGCGCGATTCTCCCATGTCCAATCATGGATAAGTGTCTGACCTTCTGCAAAGCAACAGATTGGCACAAAGAACGGAAGATTGTCGTTGTTGATTCCAGGGAAAGGTTGAGTGTGGATTTTTTCATGAGGTGCAATTAACTTAGAAGGGGAAATAGTAATATCAAACAATACAGTTCTTCCATTTTTAGCAAGATATTCTTTTGATAATTTAAACATAAGCCCCATACGCTTCAATTTTTCCAGTTCAAGAGTTAGAAATTCTTTTGGGCAACGTGTAATGGTAAGCTTTGATTTTGTTACTATTCCGGCCGAAATAAAAAACATACTCTCAATTGGATCTTCACTATTATAGTGTTCAGCATCAACATTTATGTCTTTTTTACCATGGACAACAAGGGTTGTAGAACCAATTCCATCAATTTTAATACCAAACCTTTCAAGTAAGAAACACACATCTTGAACTTGATAATTCGGCGGAGCAAATTTTATGGTAGTAGCGCCTTCTATTCTTGAAGCTGCAATAATTGCAGTAATAGCACCTGTGTCTGATGATTCATACAAGGGAATGGTGCCAGAGTGTAAGTTTTTATGAGAAATAGTGTAGTAGTTTTGCTTGGTGTCTATGTGTACCCCCAAATACTCCAAAGCATATTTGTGTGAAGCGACAGTTCTTTCGCCCATTTTACACCCACCTGAGTGAGGGAGGTTGAATGAGTTTGTATAATGAATAAACGCCCCAGCAAAAGTAAATGATCTTATACGCACAGCGACGTCTTTATCCATTTTCGAAAATAAAAGTTTCTTCGGCGGTTTGATTTCTAGAGCTGTATCATTATGAACCCAACGTATTTTCACACCGACACTTTCAAGTAATTCTTTGTACCTGTGCACCTCCTCTATGTGCGGTATGTCTCTTAAAGTTGTGGTACCAGAATTAACAAGTGCTGCCACCATCATATTAATCGCACCATTTTTTGAAGTGTTAGTTTCTATGCTTCCAGATAATTTACGACCACCGTCAACTTCAAAATCAATAGTATCTTGAAGGGTTACAATATTATGTTTAAGAACTTCACCCATTTTCATGAGTTGGTCAATAGTTACATTCTGATTTCCCGACTCAATGCGAGCAACAGCCGATTGAGAAGTTTTGAGTGATTTTGCAAAATCTCCTTGTGTCATTCCACGCTCTTCACGAAGTTTTTTTACGAAAAGTCCAATTTTCTCTTGATCATTTGGAGGCATATTATAATGAGTATATCATATGTGATATATTGTCTAGTAATTAATATTCACAGGTAAAACATGTAAATATGTTCAAAAAATCAGAATAGTTTGAATTATTTAACTATTCCCCACGCCGTTGCGCTAGGTAGTCGCTCTTTTTTGGTCAATTTAAGCTGATAAGTACCAAAGACTACTGAGGCAATTATTATCATAATTTTTGCAGTGACCCAATCTTCAGGTGAAAGAGTTTGTCTTACCCATTCATTAATCAAGGCAAGTATAATAAAGAAAATACCCCAACGCATACTCAAAATACTCCAACCTTTGTCAGTGATTGAAAACACCCCTTTAAAAATATATTTAAAAAGAGGTTTATTTTTCAAAACAGAAATAATAAGTACTAATCCAAAAATTGCATCAAATAAAGTATCTCTCAGTATAAACATACTAGGAATATTAATAAATAACGAAATACCACCAAAAAATAGTACTGAAGCAGATGAAATAAGTGCAAAAATAGGAGTATTTTTTTCTAACGTTCTTAATGCTATCAGAGAAATAATAGTGGCTATCATCATCACAACAACACCGGTCATAAAATCTTTAATTTCAAAAGCAATTATAAAACCTATTATGGGCCCAAATTCACATAGGGTATTAACTAACAACTTCTTACTGATCATCTTCTAAAGATAGCACAACAGTATGATATGTTAAAGCAAAACCGCAATAAATTAGTAGTTTGTTATGGTATAATTTACTAAATTTATTTGGAAAGGTGGCTGAGTGGGTTAAACGTAAACTGCTTTACGTTTAACGATAAGTATGAAGTAACCTTCATACGAAATCCGGCAAACACGAAGGCGCCGGTCCGAAGGATTACAAATAGCACGAAGCAGAGCGAAGTGCTTATATTTGGAAAGGTGGCTGAGTGGTTGAAGGCACCTGATTCGAAACCAGGCAATGGGGCAACCCGTTCGAGAGTTCAAATCTCTCCCTTTCCGCAATTTGAACATAGTGAAAATTATGAAAAGGGAGAAAGCCAACTGCCGATTAGTAAATCGTGCCGTGAGGCATAAGGCTTTCGTGGATATTTGAATACGGGTCGGATGGTCTATATTTTGAGTTTACGAAAAATAGACCATGTGACCAAATCACTCCCTTTCTGCACATAAAATGTCGAGCATTATTAATATTAAGATATTATTATACTTTAATATATACTTATAATATATAGGCAAAAGAATCATATAATGAAAATATCTTCAATAAATAAAACTAAATTAGGGGCGATATTTTTCATAGTTTTTAGTTTTGTTTTCGTTTCGTATAATGCGTATCAAAGAGCAACATCAAAGCCCTCAACTATAGATGCAAGTCTACTTTCAAAAGTGGAGGACAAAACTTATAAAAAAATAGTATTAGCTGGTGGGTGTTTTTGGTGTACTGAAGCTGAATACAGTCATGTTGATGGAGTAATATCTGCTATTTCTGGCTATGCTGATGTTAAAGAAACATATTCAGATGATAATGGTCCAAGTTACAATAAAGTAAGTAGTGGGGAAGTGATTGCAAGAGAGGCTGTTCAAGTAATATATGATGAAAAAGTTATTTCAATCAGTAAAATTATGGAAATATATTTTAAGCACATAGATCCAACCGATGATAAAGGACAATTTGCCGACAGAGGATACTCTTATTCTCCTGCAATATATTACACAGAAGAAGAGCAGAAAACAGAAGCAAATAGTATTATTAATAAAATAAACACAATTAAGAAGTTCCCTAAATCAGTTTCTGTTGAAGTTCTCCCTTATAATAATTTTTATCCAGCCGAGGAATATCATCAAGACTATAAGGACAAGAATCAGATTAGATATAATGTATATCGAGAGGGAAGTGGAAGGAATATTTTTATTAGAAATAATTGGTCAGAAAATAGTTCATTTATAAATGAAATATTTGGAAATACAAATAATAATATGAATAATAATACAAACGATAATAGAATTTGGAAGAATTTTACAAACAGTATAAAAGAGGGTCAATTAAAAAAATTAACACCCATACAATATGCGGTTACTCAAAAAAATGGCACAGAAAAATCATTCTATAATGAGTATCATGATAGTAAAGAGGTTGGAATTTATGTCGATATTGTAAGTGGTGAACCGTTGTTTTATTCAAAAGATAAATATGATTCTGGAACTGGTTGGCCGAGTTTCGTAAGTCCAATAGATGATTCATATATTACTCTACATATAGATAAAGGGATATTTTCTACTCGAACAGAAGTTAGAAGTAAAATTGCTGATTCTCATTTAGGACATGTTTTTCCAGATGGACCAGTAGATAGAGGGGGAAAAAGATATTGTATGAACAGTGCTTCCCTCCGCTTTATTCCAAAAGAAAAAATGGAAGCTGAAGGTTATGGAGAATTTATTAATAATTTAATTAAATAAAGTGGAAAATCAAAAACCAAAATATAATATTATTAAAGCTAAACCAATGGAAACAAAATGGGTAGATTTATTTAAAGTTTCTAGTATTCCAGTCTTTATTGCTTCTTTGTGTTGCCTTTCACCAATAATTTTATTATCGCTAGGTGTTGTTAGTTTAAGTTTTGCAACTGAATTAGCTGATGTTTTTTATGGAAAATATAAATGGTTATTCAGATTTGCTGGTTTCGTAGCACTAATTATTGCTTTCGTATTTTATCTACGTCGAAGTGGAGTATGTACATTAGATGAAGTGAAAAAAAGAAGAAATGAAATTCTTAACAAGTTAATACTATTAGTTATAACTGGTACTTTGGGTTATATTTTTTTTCTATACGTTGTCGTTCACTATCTTGGCGTATGGCTTAATGTTTGGAAATAATAGTATACTGTTTTGTAATATATTATGTTCACAAAATTTAAAGAATATTGGAGGAAAATTGTGTAGCTTTTTGGGGTTACTAAAAAAAGAAATAAAAATATTTATGAAGAATTTTGAAGGAACACCGTTTAAGGATCCATTAAAAGACCATTCAGTGGTCGATGTAGACAGAGGACTTTTTGAACAGGTTGGTGATAATTCTGATTATGTTGTTCGGGCAGGTCTTTATTCTGTAAATGATACGACAAGAGGAACTTATTCGGATAGACTTGATGAATTAGATAAAGAGGCGCGGGACATAGAAAATAAGTACCTTAATAACGTTAAGTGTTTTCGAGATATTCAAGATAGTTTCTCCATAAATGTTCCAGTAAATTTCGTTCTAGGTAAAAATGAAAAAGGAGATCGTGTTGTATACGCAATAACAGACACCATAACAGGGATAACTTTAGATAAAGGTAATGAAATTCTTGATAAAGAGGTCAAGGATGATTTTGTTTTAAAATTAGAGGCATTACATGTTAATTTGATTGATTATTTAGATATGATGACACGTAAACATAAAACAGTTTTAATAGACATTATTCGATTGGAACAATATGTTTACGGCAGTAGACCAAACGAAACATCAAAGGATATATATCTAGTGGATGTAGATTTGTTAGTATCAGAAGAAAATGAAGACGGCTACTACGACCGTATTCTTGCAAACATTCTTGTATTGGCTAATGTAATTCATATTTCATATGAAAAGTATAAAATAGGAAATAGGGAGTCCCTTGAAAAACTTCTAAATCTGATTACTTTTCTCGAGGAATCAATTAGGTTAGAAATAAAAGATGATAATGAAGAGGATTTTATTAGGAGAACTCGATATTTTTCTTCACCAGCTCGTTATCTAATTAAAAATATACTTCAATATTTATCGCCGGAAAATATTAATGGAGAGATATAAGTACAGTTTAATCTATGGTAATACTTCAAACATAATTAATATTAGCTTCAGTTACTATTGCTCTGTTAATTCTTGAACTAAGCAATAATTTTATATATCTTCATATTAGTATCTTTGTTTTATTTTTTCTATTTTTTTAAGGTATACTTATATTATTATGTTCACAAAATTTAATGCCAATTATTATATATACATAAAATATAAAACAGCTAGACGTTTTTCTGTGTCTAGCTGTTGATTTTATAAATTTTGCTTATGCTGGTAAGCAAGCAAAGATACTTTTGTCTTTTGGAGACTTATAGATTGTCACCGAGGTATAGAATTCATATCGACAGAAAAAATCTGAATGCATCTGTCCTTTGTGAGAAATCCAAAGAACTGTGACTACTTTCTCTGCTTCCTCTTTAGTGAGTTTGCAAAGCTTTTCTTCGATTGTTCGCTCATTAACAATGAAGTGTTTACGCGCTTTGTATTTCGGTTTCTGAATATGAAGTGTTCCAGTTTTGTCCGTGCGGGAGTTAATCCTTTTTACTGAACAGCCGACAGCGCCAATGCAGGCACCATTTGCGTCTAGTAAAAATACTTCGTCGTATTCATTGTGGAACCAAGTTCCGACATCAACCCATGTACGAAGGGTGTCGATCCCAACTCTTTTAACCGCCACCTCCCAACATTTCGTGGGGGGAATATAGTCAAACAACCATGGAAACTGTGGCCTGAACGACTCAACTTTACCCTGACTCATTTGAGAAACATAAGGAACAAACATGAAAGATCTCCTTGTGGCATCTCGCCACGTTAAAGTAAAACATCTCGCTTTACTTATGGTTAGAGCAATGGTGCTCATTTATAATTATAAAATATTAATGCTAATCTGTCAAGGTGGGTTGTAAATAAGTAATTTATTTTTTTAAGGTATACTTATTAATATATATGTTCACAAAATTTAAAGAATATTGGAATAAAATTGGCCCAGGAATTGTAACAGGGGCGGCGGATGATGATCCTTCAGGTATTGCGACATATTCTCAGGCAGGAGCACAATACGGTTTCGCATTTCTTTGGACAGCACTTTTCACATTCCCTTTTATGGCTGTGGTTCAAGAGATGTGTGCAAGAATAGGAATCGTAACAGGAAGGGGTCTTGCTGGGACAATTAGACTTTATTGTCACCCTTATATCCTTTATGTTGCAACTTTTTGTTTGATTATTGCGAATACATTTAATATTGGAGCAGATATAAGTGCGGTAGGGGAAGCTGTTCAATTAATGATACCAAGTATTCCAGTTGTCGTTATAGTTATTGGTTTTACTTTGTTTAGTTTGGCTCTTCAGGTGCTTATACCATATCAGGAATATGCGAGATATCTTAAATATCTCTCCTTTGTTCTAATCGCATATATTGTTGCAGGACTTTCTATTGATTTAGCATGGAAAGATGCATTATATTCGACAGTCATACCTCATTTTAGTTTTAATAAAGAATCAGTTCTTCTTATTTGCGCAATACTTGGAACAAGTATTAGTCCTTATCTTTTCTTTTGGCAAACCTCACAAGAAGTGGAAGAAAAAAGAGCTCGTAAAAATGACAAGCAATTTGTTGGAACAGAAATAAGTGAAAATGATAGTAAGCACGCAATAAGTGATATGCGTTTTGATGTATGGACTGGAATGTTCTTTTCTAACCTTACAATGTTTTTTATTATCGCTGTTTGTGGGGCAGTGTTATTCCCCAACGGAGTTTTCGATATACAAACAGCTTCTCAGGCAGCAGAAGCACTATTACCTTTTGCTGGGGAAAAAGCATACCTCTTATTTACACTAGGTATAGTTGGGACAGGATTACTTGCTGTTCCAGTATTAGCCGGATCAAGTGCTTATGCAATCGCAGAAACATTTCGTTTTAAAGAAGGTCTTTATAATAAGTACAGTGAAGCAAAGGCTTTTTATGGTGTGATAATTGTTTCTATGATTATTGGGCTGTTGATTACATTTATAGGTATTCATCCAATGAAAGCACTACTTTATTCCGCTATTTTAAACGGCATTATTGCCCCATTATTGCTTATGGTTATAGTCTATCTTGCTAGTAGACAAAGCATCATGGGTAAGTGGAAGAACACAAGATTGCAGTCATTTTTGGGTTGGTTGATTACAGGAATCATGACTGTAGCCAGTGTCTCTACAATATGGTATTTAGTCTAAAGTCAAAAGTCCATAAAGTCCAAAGTGTTATTAATTCTGTAATTACTTTACAGACTTTATGGACTTTTGACCTTATAAACTATTTTATATGAAAACAACTCCATTTCTTGAATATATAGTTTATGATGTTTTTGGAGAAGCTATACCTGTAACATTTAGAGCTATGATGGGTGCTTATATTTTGTATTATGAAGGTAGAGCATTTGCAATCATAGAAAAAGATGAATTATATTTTAAAGGAGCTGATGAAATTTTAGGATGGTATGCCGAAAGAGGATCAAAACAATTTTCATATATGAGAAAAGGGGAAGAAACATATCTTTATTATTTTTCTGTGCCAGCCGAAGTGTATGAAAATAGAGAATTATTATCCGATTGGTTTAATATGGCTTTGTCTGTTACTAAACCACCAAAACCAAAAAAGAAAAAACTGGTAAGGTAATAACTACTTACTAGATAGTTGGTGTGCGACAAGATTTTGGTAAACACCGTTTGATTGCATAAGTTCATCATGCGTTCCTTCTCCTACGACAACACCTTTATCCATGACAATAATTTTATCAGCATCACGTACTGTTGATAGGCGATGAGCAATGATAATTGTAGTCTTTCCCTGAGACACATCATTGATTGCTTCCATAACCTTTGCCTCATTCTCGGTATCAAGTGATGCGGTAGCTTCATCGAAAATGAGTATGTCTGGATTCTTGATGATAGCACGTGCAATACCTATACGTTGACGTTCACCGCCAGATAATTTCACGCCACGCTCACCAATAAAAGTATCGAACTTAGTATCACCTAGTCTATGATAGAACTCAGTAATCCGAGAATGTTTAGCAACTTCCTCTAATCTATTTTCTGCTTCTTTTTTGTCTTTATTTTTTATTCCAATCAAAATATTTTCTTTTATTGTTTCGTCGAACAGGTCAACGTGTTGTTCCACATAACCAATATTTTCACGAAGGTGTATTGCATTAATATCTTTTAACTCCACATCACCAATTTTTATCGAACCCTGTTCATAATTAAATATACGGAGAAGAAGTTTAACAATTGTTGATTTACCAGAACCTGAAGAACCAACAAAAGCAACCTTTTTACCATAAGGAATAACTAGAGATAAATTATTGAATAGCTCCACGTTACCATGTGGGTATTTGAATGTTAATTTATCAAAAACAATATTACCAGAAATACTTGCTTTCTCTCCTTCTTCATTAAAAATAGCATTTTTATCAATAATGTTTAGATATTTTTCAAGTTCAGAAAAACGAAGTGGCATTTGTCTAATAGCTTGAATAATAGTAAAAATCTGTGCACCTGCTTCATTAGTGTATGACCAAATTGCATATATTGAACCAATAGTAACAGTACCGATATATGCTAAGTATATAATTATTGAAGAACTTATGGCTCTTGAAATATATAAAAATCCCCATCTTTTGTGTCCATGAACTACAGCCTTATTCCAAACAAACTTTTTATAATCCAAAAACCCTTGTCTGTTGTTTAGGTATTTATCTAGGTAAAAACTTTCAGCACCAAGTGTTCGTATAAGACTTAGATGCTGAAATGATTCAGTTCTAATTTTCTTTTGTTTATCCCAGTTATCAATATCACCCTTTATAAATGGTCTATGGTATTTTGAAAAATAATTACTCCAAAGTATAACTATTGTGAGCGTTATAAGTGTCCAAACTGCAATTAATTTAGAGTAGAAAGACATTGCTATTACTGCAAATAATATTTGAGTAACTGTTGGTAGAAGATTAAGAACAAGAGTAGAGATAATATTTTCTACGGCACTTTCACCACGATTAATAACCTGCTCTTTTACAGCTGAATGGTCTTCTGTATATTGAGAGATATTTAATTTAAATATCTTTTTGAATGAGTATTCTTCTAAGTACTGTTGTATTGCAAAAGTAATTTTATTCTGTGCGTGAATTTCCGCAAAATAACTAATACCAACTTTTATAAGCACCATACCTAAGTTAATAAAAACGAGATTCATTGCAACTTCAAAATTCTTATGAATAATTGAGTCAAGTATTTTTGCCATCAAATAAATACTATATATAGTTATTCCTTGTTGAATAATTGTTGAAGTTAGTTGTATATAGAAGTCCTTGTGGAAGGGTTTTAATAATTTCCAAAGACGAATAGTAAGTGAAAGATATTTTTGCATGTTGTCTTAGCATAGCAGACCTTTACAAATTTTGTAAGTCTTGTTTTGTGATGTTGTACATGATATAATGTATACGGGCTAAGCAAATGAGTTTGCTTTGGATGATGTAAAAGAAGCCAGGTTAAACACTCTATCTAGGGACATTAACCCTCTATCTAGGTGACGCTAGATAGTAAGTATCAGTCAAAACCGAGCATACGTGCTCGGTTTTTTGTTTTCTTCAATAAAAATTATTTTAGGCGTGAAGGTGGAGATAAATATCTTCTAGCGCACGTACCGCGTCTCCCGCTGCAATATTATTTTGATGATAAAGCACATCTGTACAATCACCAGCTGACCATATACCTTTGACAGATGTTGCTTGAGTGCGTGGATCGATAATTATATTTTTTGTTGAGGTTAAATCAACAACACCTTCTACGAAAGATGTGGCAGGGACTTGGCCGATTTCTACGAACACAGCCGAAGTTGGAAGTTCCACATCATTACCACTTCCATCTACATAAGTTATGGATTCTGCGAATGTACTACCTTTTATATTTTTTGGAATTGCGTTTATTATAAGTTTGAAATGTTCTTTCTTCTGCAACTTCTCGACAGTAATAGCATCTGCTCTCGGTTCACTACGAGAAAGAAGGGTTACACTTTTACAATAAGCTAGTAATTGAGCGGCTGATTCGAATCCGGCATTACCCCCACCAATTACAACAACATCCATTCCAGTGAATAGGGGGCCATCACATGAAGCACAATAAGTTATGCCTTTATTTTCGAATTCTACAGCACCGTCTATATCTAACTTACGACGAGATGAACCAGTAGAAATCAGAACAGTTTTACCATTAAATGTTTCATTATTTTCAAGTTTCACTGCGAAGTTTCCATCTGTTCCTGTGACAGCACTTGCACCAGAACCTTCTTTCACTGTAAGAATATCACCCTTGTATTCCATGACATGACTCTTGAGTGATTCTGCGAGGTTTGAGCCAGATATATGTGGAGTTCCTATCCAGTTTTGTATATCATCGGAAACAATTGATTGACCACCCCATTCTTTTACAATAAGAAGTGTTTTTAATTGTTTACGTGCTGCATACACTGCTGCTGCACTTCCTGCTGGTCCTCCACCGATGATAATTAAATCGTACATAATAGTTAGTAGTTACTGTTTAATAGTTTATAAATATAAATTTTAGTATAACAGTAACATTGATTTTTATAACATTGACATAGTCGATAAAATATGATATAATATATTACTTTCCGCATTGGGTGGGAAGAGCTCTTTGAAAGGAAACGGTAATGAGTGAAATAACGGCAAGTCCTACGGCGACCCAAGATGTTCAACCCAAAAGGGGATGGAAACTTTGTAATGTCGACGGGAACTTATATGATCATTTCAGGAGATCAGGGTGGCACAGAATCAAACGTCTTTTTGCAGATGTGAATGAAAGATATAAGCCAATTCAACGTGTAGCCGGCGGGTGTCCATTTTTCGGGCGTGAGCAACTTCTGCTTTCAGCTGAAAGAATTACTGTTAACGGGGTACTAACTTTGACCGTAACAATACGTTATGAATTGCTTGATTACCCGCCATTCACATTCCAGATTCAAGATGGTTATATGTGTGAAGTCTGGAGAGATGGTACAAGCTTCAGATTGGAAAAAGTAGGAACTCGTGTTCGTACGGTTAAGAAAGACAACGGAAAGATGGATATAAAGATGTGCGTTGAAGCTAAAAAAATCGAGGCCCCAAAACCTAGATTAACAGCATCAGCTCTCCTCTATCCAAAGTTCCTTTTTCAGGTTCAGAAACGGAAACTATCACCTGTAAAAACTCCATGGATGGCAATTCAGCTATGGAATGATGGGCAGCATTTGCACTACATCGACAATCTCGGAACTCCACAGTGGATAAGGTTTTATAACATAAAGAGAGAAGTGTGGGTGTCGTCTTATGTTCCAAATGCAGCATTTATGGACAATTTCGTACTCATCAAATCCCTTGGGCATACTCTTTCTGGAGATGTCATAGTTACACTTAGGGATACGTGCAACAGTTGGAGTATTACACTTTTGATTCATCGTTTTCAAGCTATCGCGATAGATGATTATTGCGACAAGTTAATAATAAGAAGTTCGAGGTAATTGTAGTAATAAATAATTTGTCGTCTTACTGGAAATGATCGGATACATATTTGATGTTAGAAGATTCTTCTATATATTACGCATTTCACATTTTATTAATATATAATTGTGAAAATTGTGTATATCACAAAGAGAAGAGTTCTAACGTAAGTTATGTATCTAATTAAAAAGTTCTAGTCAGATGATGAAGGCCGTCACGAGTTTGTGGCGGTTTTTTTATTTTTAGATATTACTAGATATTATTTACATATTGAACTAAATATTGTAGTATCGTGATTAGTTACTATTGTCCTTTAACAGGAGATTAAGAAATGAATAAGAAAGAGGCGTTTTTTGTGAAGATTGGTCTTGTTATTCCTGGTTTGTCGGAAGATATTGAGAAGGCTATCGTACCGTGGATTAAGGATTCTCTAACACCAAGAAGCGCAGAGATAGTTTTGACATATTACGGTCTTGATTGTGTAGATAAAACTTTAGTACAGCTTGGTATTGATTTTAATCTATCTAGTCAACGAATCTCTCAGATTCGCAATAAATCGATTCGTCAACTTAAATATCATGTGCGTGCTCAACCCATAAACATGATGTTGGAAGATCTGTTTTGGTCAAAGAAAGATCCCCAATTTCAAGCTCTTCGTAAGCGAGTTAACTCTTGTGAAGCAGAAATTTCTAGGTTAATAGCTGAAGTTTTAAGGTTAAATCTGATTACACAACCAAAAGAAAATAGTGAACCTGTTGACCGCTTGGATTTGACTGTTCGTACTTCCAACTGTCTTAAAGCAGAAAGTATTTTTACTATTGGTGATTTACTGAAGAAGAGTGGTGAGGACCTTCTCGGTATTCCGAATCTAGGCCGTAAAGGCGTAAATGAAATTAGGGAGCTACTTGCCCTAAGAGGGCTTTGTCTTCGTTGAAATTAATTTAAATTATCCGCAAGCACTTGATTGTTTTTGCGGATTTTTCTTTGATAAATTTTAATGATGAAGAAGGAAAAAATAAATTAAAAAGGATGTCCGTTTGGACATCCTTTTTAATTTATTTCTTTCGGCGTAGGAATGGTGGCAACGCCTCCCAATCATCTTCTTCATCTTCATCATCGAATTTGAAAACAGTTTTCTTTGGTGCTGATTTCTTCCCATCATCTTCTTCAACAATTTTTGCTTCACCATCATCTATTTTGTGATCGATGCGCTTATCTTCACGTCTATCTACTTCATCAATTGCCGTAGCTACAGTTTCTGTTTTTGGTAGGTGATGTTCTGGTTTTAGAACTTCACTCTCGTATTTAGCTTCAATTCCAGAAACAGTTGAAGAATCTACACGTGTAGAAAATGCGCTAGGGAAACCAGTTGCAATCACAGTCACCTTGATTTCATCTTTTTTAAGGGTTGGGTCAGTTGCAATACCAAAAATAATCTTTGCATCCTTATCTACTGATTCTGTAATAATCTTAGCAGCTTCTTGAACTTCTAACATTCCTAAATCTTCAGCTCCATAAATTGCAAAGAGAACACCTTTAGCACCATGTATTGAAACATCTAGTAGTGGAGAATTAACCGCAGCAGAGGCAGCTTCACGAGCACGATTCTCACCTGTACCATGTCCAACACCCATAAGTGCTGTTCCTGAATCCTTAAGAATTCTCTTGATATCAGCGAAGTCTAGGTTAATTGTTCCAGCTGTACGAATAATATTTGAAATGCTCTCAACTGCTTGTTTAAGAACTTCATCACACATCTCGAACGCCTGCTTAACTGAAGTGTTCTTATCAATAACAGAAAGTAATCTATCGTTAGGGATAACAATAAGTGCATCGACTTCTTTTTCTAATTCTTCAAGTCCTCGGTCTGCTAACTTCATACGTGATGAGCCTTCAAAGAAAAATGGTTTTGTGAAAACTCCAATAGTAAGTATGCCTTCATTTTTTGCAATTGCAGCAACAACAGGGGCTGCACCTGTTCCTGTTCCTCCACCCATACCACCAGCGATGAATACCATATCAGCACCTTTGATAACATCTTGAACTTCTTCACGAGTTTCTTCAGCAGAACGTTTTCCAATTTCTGGGTCCATACCAGCTCCAAGACCCTTGGTTAAATTTTTACCGATGTGAATTTTTTTCTCAGCAAGTGAATGGTGCAAATCTTGTACATCAGTGTTCATCGCAATGAATTCTACTCCTTGTAATTTGGAGTTAATCATGTGATTGAGAGCACCTTTTCCAGAACCACCTATACCAATTACTTTGATACGTGCGAAGCTTTCAATTTCCGGATTTACTTTTGCCATATTGTTGTATATTTGGTTAGATTATTATGTAGTAACTATACCAATTTGATAGATATTTTGCAAAGGTGAATATTTTTTCTAATTTTCTTAAAAAGTATTATAAATTAAGGTAAAAACTGTACAATCATTTTCTTGACACGAATAAATAATGATGTTAAAAGCTCTTTAAGAACATCGTTTTCTGTATCTTGTGGAGCAAGGAATGTAAGACCATAACATCTGGCCCAACCGCTGTCGCGTAATGCATCATGAGTCAGCTTAGCAATTTCATTTGATGCAATTTTTATTGGAAGTTTCAACTCTCCACGAAACACATATTCAAGTCGAGGTGTAAGTGATGATGAACCACATACTACAATACCAGCAGGAAGAAGTTCTTGTCTTTGTATTCTCGAAAATTCTTTAGTGATTTTCACACACATATCCTCAAGTCTAGCATCTACTATTTCTTCCAATCTTCTCTTTGAGTGAGGTAATGTTGAACGACCACATTTTATTTCTTCAGCGTCTTCAAGTGTAACCTTCATTCCAAGTGCAATATCTTTTGTTATGTCGTTACCTCCAACACTTATTGTTGAAACAAGAAGAGGGGTGTTGTTTTCATAAACAAGTATTGATGTAACTTCCGCCCCGATGTTAATGAGAGCGACCCCCGCAATTTTTTGTTTCTTTGTAAGAAGTGGGATACTTTCTGCGATTGGACCAGCTACAATATCTGTGATTCTAATCTTGGCATTTTCAAGTGATTTCTTCAACACATTCATGCATTGAAGAGGGTAAGTAATAAAAAGAGTTTTGACTTCTAATTTATTTCCACGAACACCAATAATATTTCCTTGAACATCGTGACCATCTAATCTATATTTCATTGGGATAGTATGAATAACAGCCTTGTTTCTAATATCTGGTACTCCTTTATGAGCTTCTTGTATTGCCTTTTCAATATCTAAATCCGTGACTGATGCATCACCACGGGATACTTGTGTTTGACCATTAACGTGATTGGACGAAAGTCCTATTGCTCCTAATGATATGAGTGTATGCAATGTGTCGTGACCAGATTCAATTTCAAGAGCGTCAATCGCATCCATAATTGCTTTTGTGACTTCAGCGTCATTAACGATATTACCTCTTTCAATACCATCGATTGCTTTTTTGTACGTTGCTATAACTACAGGGTGGCGAACATCTGTATCCCGAATAGCACCAATAGCTCGCAAGCTTCCGCTTCCGATATCTATTCCCACTATCATGTTTTTTGTGTTACGCGCCACAGTAGTGCTGTTGTAGATATTTATCCTCTAACTTCTCCATTGTACTACCATGATCGAATCCTTTCAAATGAAGTATTCCATGGATAACAAGGAGATGGAGGAATTTTTGATATGACATGTCATGCTTTTTCGCATCACGACGTACGATTGAAAGAGATATGTATATTTCACCTTCATCTTTCGAAAGAGGGAAGGAAAGAATATTGGTGGGGTAATCTTTATCACGATAAGTGCCATTTCTTTCTTTTGATTCTTTTGGCGTACAAAAAACAATAGTTAGGTCGTAGCTTTTTCCAAGTATTTTTTCCTTAATAGACAGGTAGGGGAGATTTGGAATAACACCCTTCTTTCTTATTACGGTTAAATTTTTATGTTCAACGAGAGTCATTGCTTTAGTTTAGTCTATAAAGTCCATAAAGTCGAAAGTCTTTAAAGTGAATGCGGATTAGATAGTCAAAAGTCCATAAGGTCTTAAAGTGAATACATACTCGTACTACTTTGGACATTATGGACTTTAAGACTTTTGACTCGCGATTAGCGTCTTCCTCCCTTTTTGCGTTCAATTACCTTCCCCATCTTCTTCGCTAGTTCATACTTTGCTAGATTGCCAAGCTTCTTTAACTTTGCACGCTTTGATTTAAGCTCTGAAAGTGGGCGAATATTGTAACGAATACCACGAACTCGTGGAAGAACACCAGATTCTTGAACACGCTTTTGGAAGCGACGAACAAGAGAAAGAGCATTCTCGTTTGCGTTCTTTTTTACTTCTACGTTTGTATTTGACATATGTGGGACAATTCTAACACAAATTATTAAAAAAACAAAGGGCTTATGAAAGTCTTTTATCTACCTCCTCAACGATTTCTTCCCAAGAATATAACCTTTTTACATTGTTTGGAATAACCTCATCTTTGTTCCAAGGTTGGTCAAGTAGTATAGAAGGAACACCAGTTAATGCAACACTTATAATATTACTTATATGATCATCTATAAAAATATCAATACTTTCATTTTTACAGACTTCAGCTTTTGTAATTTTATGGTTATTACCGGTTACTGTTCCTGTAAAATGAAGTTTTTTGAAAATCTTATCCAAAGAATCAATTTCATCTGTTTGAAAATGTTTAAGTAATTTTTTGGTTACTTCCTCTGCTTCCGGTGGTCGCGCTGTGATAATAAATAGATCATATTTTTTGGAAAGTTGATGAATTGCTTCCACCGCTCCTTCGATTGGTTTCATTGCCTCGTGTTCTTCTGAATTATAAAATTCCAAGATACGTTCATAAGCTTCATCTCTTGTGCATTTCCATAAATCATGAAGAAAATATGTCCCATCATTATCTTTGACATGATTCGTACCATATCGATTGTTATGAAAAGGGATCAAGTTTTCGTTACAATAAAATAATACATCATCAAAATCAATTCCAACCCTCTTCTTTCTCATAATATGTTTATTTTACCTTAGCTACTTCAGGTGTTTAATATAATCACTTAGCGCATCAATCTTAACAGTATCTTGTGAATGAACAGACATATTACGAACAATAACTGTATTATCCATAGCTTCTTTTTGTCCGAAAATAATACAATATGGAATTTCCATTTTTTCAGCTTGAGCTAATTGTGCAGAGAGTGAATCTTTCGAAAGTGTTTGGTATACAGGAATTTTATTCTTACGTAATGTCTCCATAATACAGAGACTCTTTAGCTTCGCCTCGAAGCCAAGTTGTATGAAATATACCTTCGGTGGTTTTATAATACGAGGGAGCAACTTTTTACATTCTGGGAACATCATAATGCGTTCTATGCCAAGTCCGGTACCAACCGAAGGTATATCTTTTTTACTTCCCATCATTTTTGCCAAGTAATCATAACGACCACCACCTGTAATAGTGATTTCTTTTTCTTTTCCATTTTCATCAACATCAACTTTTATTATTTCGAACACTGTGCGACTGTAATAGTCTAGTCCTCGAACAAGAGAATTGTTAATACGATATTGTATACCCATTTCTTCCAAGTATTGAAGTACTTCTTTGAAATGACTACGTGCGTCATTTGAAAGGAATGAAAGGGAAGAAGGAGCGCTTTCTTTGAATGGTTGGCAAACGGCTTGTTTGCAATCCAAAAGGCGAAGCGGGTTTGTCTTGATTCTCTCATGGCAATCTTTACACAATACATCCAAATGCTTTTTGTAATAATTAGTCAGTTCTTTTATAAATTGCGGACGAGTTTCTTTATCACCCATTGAGTTAATATCAACAATCAAATCTTTGAAACCGTATTCTTCAAGTATTGTCGTAAGGGTACGAATAATAAGAGCATCAGCAATTGACTTTGATGTACCCAAAATTTCAAGATTGAACTGTCTAAATTGACGAAGACGTCCTTTTTGAGGATTCTCATGTCTGAACACTGGTCCATATGAATAAAGCATTACCGGTTGAGGAAGTGTTTGCATTCCATGTTCAAGATAGGCACGCATAACAGAGGCAGTGTACTCAGGGCGAAGTGATAAACGTTCACCACCTTTTGAGCGGAAGGAATACATTTCTTTATCAACTACGTCTGTTCCTTCACCTAATGCAGACAAGAATACATCTTCACGTTCAAGAACAGGGGTTTCTATAGGCTTGAAACCATAATATAGCGCAACTTCCTGAGCCTTTTCGAATAGTCCTTGATAAACATAATATTGTTCATCCAAAATGTCATACATACCCTTTAAGGATTGTGGTGTTTCTTTCTTTTCTTTTTTTTGTGGAATTTCACTCATATATTATGTAAGTTGTAATTAAAGTATAACTATTTATTATGGATATGTATATCGCCCTGGCTCATACCCAGCTTTATTAAAAGGGTATATTCTAAAAAGCACTTGTCCTTTGATATTATCTTTATCAAGTGGACCCCAGTCACGACTATCATAACTTTGTGCTCGGTTGTCGCCCATCATAAAGTAATGATTTTCATCTAATGTTATGTCTGTGTTCTTATGTAAATCCTTGTAACTTACAAATGACTCATCTAATACGAATCCTTGTGGGTTGTTAGTATTAAAAATTGTAGTAATACCATCTCTTACAACAACGTGATCACCGGGTAAACCAATAACACGCTTAATTAAATGCTTACCTTCATATGGATTGTTATTGTTTTCATAAAGTTTGAAAATCATAATATCTCCTCTATGTGGTTTTTGGAATAAATATGAAAATTTATCAACTAAAAGAAATTCTCCATTGTGATATGTTGGTAACATTGAACCACCATCTACGATAAAAGGTTGAATTATAAATCCTTGTACTAATTTTACGATAATAATAATACCGATAATCCAAAATAATAAAGAAGAAGGTTCTTCATCTTCTTCAAGAAGTTTTACAGTGATAAGTCTGTCTCTCCATGAAGTAAAAAAAGTTGCGAGAATCAGTGCAATAATAAAAACAAAAAGAATACTAAAAATAGCAATCGAAACTGGATTTTGAGATACATCAGACAGTGAAGAAAGAATTACGTTCGTGATAGAAGAAAACATTGTGAGCTCAGTATATAGATTTGAAATGTATCATGCAACTTTTTGTATTAATTTTCAATTTTCAATTTTCAATTATTAATTAATTTAAAATTGATTTAAAATTTAAAATTTATAATTATTATTTTTTGAATAAAAAACCTTATAAATATACTAGAATTACAACTATGGTACACTATATTCCAATGATATACACACTTGTACCACTAGGTAATCCAGGAAGTAAATATACCAACACTCGTCATAATGTAGGGCGCATTCTGCTTGATATGATAAAAGATGAGGTTGGGAAAATTGATAACTGTGAAATTTTTGTTTCTGAATTGTTTATGAATGAATCTGGTCGCGCAATATTAGAATACTTTCGATATCACGAAGGTAGAGAGCTTGTAATTATTTATGATGACAAAGATTTGGCTTATGGAAAGTTTCGTATTTCACATGACAGGGGAGACGGAGGGCATAATGGCGTGAAAAGTGTTATTGAAAGTCTTGGGACAAAAGAATTTATTCGTATACGTATTGGCATAGCTCACAAAGATACTGATGGCAAGGAAATTAAAGCAATCCATGGTGAAGAAGTACAAGGGTATGTAATGGGTCAAGTTACAGAAGAGGAAGAAGAGATATTGCGAAGTATTGCATCACAAGTTCTTGGTGCAATAAAAACAATTACAGAAGAGGGGTATCAGAAAGCGATGGAGAGGTATAATTGATAGCCATCATTCATTAGTCAAAAGACAAAAGGTGGAGAGTTGGGTATACTATAAATATTTTAAATTCATGCAAGAAAAACAACCACAACAATCACAACTTGAAGGAATGAGTCATTACACCCCAGAAGTAGTGCGAGAAAATTACGAACGAAATCGCATAGTTGCTGATGAATCATTTAGCGGGTTGTATTCAGAGTATGTGAAAGATATGGAACGAGTTAAGGCCCTTCATCAAACTTATGAAAATAAAGATGGTGGTAAAGAAGGTCTTGGTTTTGATGCAGAAGCTCTTGTTTTTACTTGTATTGAGAAAGGGGCATTAGGTAATAATATTACAGCACGTGGGACAAGTTTGTATGATGATTATTATCATGGTGCTGATTTGATAATAGAAAGTAGAGCCCAACAAGTTCGTGATCCAATTATTTCGGCGGTGGATGTTACGATTAATCAAAAAAATATACACACTAATAGTAATGAATATTTTAAAACTACAGAAAATGATAAAGTTGGTTTTGAAAAGAAACTAGATCGAGTAAAAAAACACATCAACCTTCTTGCTAATTTATCTGATAATGAAGCAGTTGAACTTTCTGCATGGTTACAGAGTGGGGGTCTCACAAGAGAACGTAATAGATTTTCAGAATCAAAATTTAGAAGAGCAGAAGAGTTAATGTTACTAAAATATTACAAGAACCCAAAACATGGAGATAATCCAGATCTGCCACATTTCGTAGCAAGTGGTCCACAAATTGTAGCAAGTATTGATACATTATTTATAAATAAAGTATTTTCAACAAGTAATGATGAAGTTCTACATAATAAGGCGGTGGATATATTGGCTTCAATATTACAGGCAGAAGTTCCACTCTCAGTCGTTATGCTTAATGATTATGTAGAGAAAGTAGCCAATAGTTCTCGATTAAGAGGGTTAGGAACTAATCTTTTCTTTGCTTCATATCGAGCAGCGTGCAAGGCTTGGGAAGAAACATTTTCCAGTGATCAATATCAAATGAGAATGAAGAGAGCTATACAGACATGTAATCAAGACAGAGAAGCAAAAAGGCAATTACAAGATTTTATGAATACCCTGCAAAAGTCTTTTGATTTAAAATAGTTATATAAAATAAAAAATCCTCACGACCACGTATATCTATACGTTTGGTCGTGAGGTTATTTGAAAGTTGCAACCGCAAGGCGGGTCGCTTCTTCCATAATTCTTGCGTCAGTCATCTGCAATTTGTCGATAATTTCCGACATACGGCTTATGGTTTCATGGCTATCTTTTTGAGTTGCAAGCTTCGCATACTCCAGAATGAGCAGATCTTTGTTCTCCATTTGTTTCATGATGATTAATTATAAAAGTTATGAAGATTTATCCACTTTACCATACAGCTTGTAGAATGTCAATAATGCAAATATTCCGTAAGTTGCCCGTCCTCCAGACACCACTTCATGCATCCACGTATTATCTATTTCTCTTTTAGCAAGTTCACGTGAAAGTAAATTTATAGAGTCCATAAGTGCCTCGTGTAAGTTATGGCGATTTCTGTCAATGACTTTTAATTCTTCGTATGCTTCCGTTGTATCTTCTTTATTTTTATTCATTTCCTCAATGATTTTTTGTTCATACATCATATTGAAAACATCATGAGCATATCGATTACAATATGAAATCATACTTTCATAGCACTGAATTAAGATAGGGTCATTTTCACAAAGATTTTTTAATTTTTCTGGAGAAATTGCGGGTTCAAGACTGCTATAACCTTCATTTTCCATTGCTTGAGTAATTTCTCCTGTTTCTAGTTCGTGATTGAAAATCATATATAATTTAATTGTAACGTGTTTACATAACAAAGAAAAGCGACACCAATGGTGTCGCTTTTCTTTATATATATTTCTACCAGCTAATAGTAGTAATTATGCTTTCGCCATATCCCCATATGCAAGTGTCATTCTTTCATCATTTGCATCAAATAGTGTGATAGTGAACTTGTAGCTCTTTCCAAGTGAAAGGGCTGTTCTCAGCTTTAATTCATCTCCGAAATCAGATACATGAACGAGTCCCGCAACACCTTCCTCGATAGATACGAGTGCTCCGTGCTTGTTGAATTTAATCACAACACCTTCTACTTCATCTCCTTTCTTATACTTCTTTGAAGCTTCCTTCCATGGATTAGCCTTAAGTGCCTTAAGTGAAAGTGAAATCTTCCCATCCTTGATTTCAATAATCTTCGCACGAACTTTTTCTCCGACACGAGCATATGCCTTTGTGTCTTCTACTAGTCCCCAGTCAATTTCACTCTTGTGAACTAGACCTTCAACGCCGTCTTCTAGTTTGATAAAGATACCGAATTCAACTACACCTGTAACAGTACCTTCAACTTCGTCACCAACTAAATGATTACCTGAAGCTATTTCTTTTGATTCCTTTGTTCCACCATCTTTTTCAGAGAAAATAAGTTTTCCTTCCTTTGGAATTGCAGAAATAATACTCAATGAAATACGCTTACCGATAAGTTTCTTAAGTTCGCGTAGAATCTTATCCTTGTCTCCATCTTCAATACGAGGATAGTTTTCTTCCTTCAATTGTGATGCAGGAAGGAAACCAGCCATACCTTGCCATTCGATGATAAGACCACCTTTGTTGGCGTCCTTAACAACGAGATCCATAACACGCTTTTCTTTAATAGCTTGTTCCGCATCATTCCACATAAGAGCCTGACGAGCCTCCTTAAGTGAAAGTTCTACATAACCTTCTTTGTTTTCACGAAGTACTATTTTTGCAGAAATAGCATCTCCAATATTAATACGCTTAATAACATCGCGAGCATTCATGAACTCGATACCATAAATGATACCTGTTCCTGCGATGCCTAGGTCAACATATAATGCTGCCTTTTCGATTGCGATTACAACACCTTCTACGATGTCTTCTTCTTTAAAAAATACTGCATCTACTGCGTATGGTGCAATTATTTGTTCTCCCTTTTCTGTAATTGTTGTCATAAAATATAAATTTCCCACACGAAGTGGGAATTCCACGTCGGTCTAGGCTCCGTTTTATTGATTGCTTCACATAAATCGGGGATTACGCTAGAACGGTTTTCTCTTAATAGAATAGTTGTAATACTACAATAAAAATAATCAATAAGCAAGGATAATAAAACAAAAACCACCAGTACGATTCCCATCGTTCTGGTGGTGTGATTAGATTGGTCTTTTTTTGACCTGTCCCATTAATGGGCGGACAAGAGCTCTAATCGCGTCGGTTGCCTAGACCGCTACCCTTGTGCCGGATTGTATGTCCGGCAGATAATTCGATACCAAGTCATGTCGTCTCCTTAACGAGGCCGGGGTTGTTGTGAAGTTGAGTTCAGAGGTGGATTACGGGGCGCTTGTGCTTTGCTCGCAGTTCACCAGCTTTGCCGATGGCGTCGAGCCGGTGGTCCTTGTAGCGAGGCTTGCCCCCGTGAAGACCGGCCGACCTGTGGCTGACTGTAACCAGATAAGAATCATCTGGAAGCATTTCGGTAGTTGTCACCACTGCGCCTTTTTCCAGGTTGTATTTCGTAACCTGGCATGCAGTGCGTTTACCGATTACGATCTTGCGTCGGGCACGATTCCTTTCCCTTCTGTCAAACTTCTGATCTTCGTTGATGGCGGTTTTGGAACGCTTTACCGATCCGTTCATCGGGATGATGTCGAGGTCTTTCACGGCCTTTTTCAAAACTTTTTGAATATTGACCGCCGTTGTTACCTTTTCTTGATCCTTTGTCTTTTTGGGGCTGGGAGCAGAAAAGGGGGTGTGGGTGTATCCATCGAACTCTCCGCCGGTGTAGGCGACGAGAACGGGACGACCTTCAACGATGAGAACGCACATCTGTATTTCCTCCTTGGTAAATTCGATTTAACTTATAGAACTATTAAGTACATTATACACTATTTGGAACTTTTGTCAAGTATTTTTGTAAATAATATTGTAAATAAAGGGGATTATTGACATTTTTGACATCAAAGAGTAGTGTTACGTTGGGTTCAAGAAAACAAATTTTCTTGAAAATCTTTGCATTTTAATATTTGGAGGTATCAATAATTATGTCTAATTCTGAAAATGGTCCTAAATATCAGGAAGTTGGTTTTACGCTCAAAAATGGAATGAAAGTATCTCTTCACCGTCCTGGTCTTCATGGTGAAACATGTGAGGGTGAGCATCTTGACTTGGTTATTGAACATCCAAATGGTTCGCGAGCGGTGGTAATGATCACTTGTTTCGGTAGAACAGAGGGTGACAAGTATGTTGATTTCATTCCGTATGTTGGACAAGCTCTGAAAATGAATGGTGTTAAGTACGCATCTTGGGGTGTGTCATTTCAACCAGAGAATTTGGATTATGTCGGAATTTCTGCAGAAAATAACATTGATTGTGCTGTTAAGGGTGTATTTCGAAAAATCAGATTAAACCTCGCACCTAAAGATAAAGAAGATGGTGGACTGACGTGTTAATTTGGTTCAAGTTCTAAAAGGCGACCGTTGGTCGCCTTTTTGTTTTGTATATTTTTAAAAAAGCACGCCCTCATGTTAATATACATACTATTATGATTATTACTCACTTTGGACGTCAACATTTTAAATTACAAGTAGGGGATTTAACTATCGCAGTTAATCCAGTTTCAAAAGAAGGAAAAGGAAAAGTTGCAAAATATGGTGCAGATATAACCCTTATTACAGCGAATCATTCAGACTATAATGGAGCTGAGCAAACTGAACATGGAGAAAAAGTTCCTTTCGTTGTTCGTGGTCCAGGTGAATATGAAGTGAAAGATATTTTTATAAAAGGATTCGGAACTGTAACAAAATTATCAGAAGGAAAGAAAGAAAAAGAATATCAAAATACAAGTTATGTTCTAACTGTAGATAATATTCGTATTACATTTTTGGGAGCGCTCGCAACAGCACTTTCTCCAGAGCATAAAGAAATTATTGATGAAACAGATGTACTGTTTATTCCAGTTGGAAAAGATGGTTTCTTACTTAATCCATACGACGCACATAAGCTCGCCGTATCACTTGAGCCGAAGCTAGTTATTCCGATGGATTATGATGAGCAATCACTTCCAGTATTTTTGAAGGAAGCAGGGGCAGAGAAGATAGAGCCGGTGGAGAAGCTTACGATTAAGAAGAAAGATATCGACGGGAAGTTAGGCGAGGTGGTCCTCTTCCACGAACTCTAAACAAAAAATTTGCTTCATCTACTTTGTTGTGGCAGATTTTTGCTTCCGCAAAGTACTACTCGTACATTTTGGTCTCAAAAATCAGCCACGCCTCGTATCTAAAGCAAATTTTTTGTTTAGAGTGGTAAGCTAATGGATAATCTCTGAACAACAGAGATGCGAATACATACAAATAACTGAATACTTTGCATCCGTATGTATTTTGCCATCAGCTATCGACTATAAGCTATTAGCTGTATAATAATCTTTATGAAAAAGATTCTAAAAAAATATCTTCACCCACATCATTGGCTGTTATTTCTTCGACGTCAGTCAAATCATATGCAACGTGTGTATTCTGCTATCATTGCCGGAATCATTACGACAATGATTGCAGCTGTTATTCTATACGTTGATTATGGATTTTGGCATGAAAAATATATGAGTGAAGAATTGATTATTAGCACTACAGCTACAGCAACTCCAGAATCCCCAAGTGAGATGTTTTCAAGGTTTATAGGTGAAGCCAAAGTTCAATTAAACAATATTAATACTTCTAGAAAAGAATTGTTAAAAGGGGAAGAAACATACACAAATGACAACCAATAGCTACTGGCTAAAGGATGCGTTTAATGCTATACTAATACAACTTAAAACTCGTTAATTTATGGCAAAAAAGACAACAACACCTGAAGAACCAATCGCACCGAAACCAATTCACGTAGGACTTCATCCAGTTAATATTGCACAAGAAATGCGTGAAGCATATCTTGATTATGCGATGTCAGTTATTACATCCCGCGCTCTACCTGATGCGCGTGATGGTCTTAAGCCAGTGCATCGTCGTATACTTTTTGCGATGAATAATATGGGACTTACTCCTGGAGCTAAGTTCCGAAAGTCGGCGACTATTGTTGGAGATGTGCTCGGTAACTATCACCCACATGGTGATGCATCAGTGTATGATGCGATGGTGAAGTCTGCTCAAGACTTTTCATATCGATATCCACTTGTAATGGGTCAAGGAAACTTTGGTTCAATCGATGGTGACGGTGCAGCGGCATATCGTTATACAGAAGCCAAGATGTCTAAGGTGTCTATGGAAATGCTTCGTGATATTGAAAAGGATACTGTTCAAATGGAGCCGAATTATGATGGAAGTAAAAAAGAACCTCGCGTTCTTCCAACCGCTGTTCCTAACCTACTACTAAATGGAACTCTTGGTATTGCGGTAGGTATGGCGACTAACATCCCACCACACAATCTAACAGAAGTTATTGATGCGACAACTCACTTGATTGATAATCCTCAAGCAACAACTGAGGACCTTTGTGAATTCGTAAAAGGACCAGACTTTCCACTTGGAGGTATCGCATTTGGCCAATCAGATATACGTGCAGCGTATGCAACAGGTCGCGGTGGAGTAACAGTAAGAGGGGAGGCAGAAATTTTTGAAACAAAGAACGGACAGTTCCAAATTATTATTACTTCAATTCCTTTTAGAGTTCTTAAGAGTAATTTGATTGAAAATATTGCTGACCTAGTGAGAGAGAAAAAGATTGAAGGTATAAAAGGTCTTCGTGATGAATCTACAAAAGATATTCGTGTTGTGATTGATTTGAAATCAGGAAGTCACCCACAAAAAATTCTCAACTATTTATATAAGCACACTGAACTAGAGAGTATGTTCCACTACAATGTGGTCGCTCTTGTTGATGGTGTACCACAAACTCTTGCTCTTAAAGGTGCTCTCGAATCATTTATCGGACACAGAAAGGAAGTCGTTCGTCGTCGTACAGAGTTTGATCTCAAGCGCGCTCTTGAAAAGGAACATATTTTGCTCGGACTTAAAAAAGCACTTGATCATATTGATGAAATCATCAAAACTATTCGTGCCTCAAAAGACACACCGGATGCTCACGTCCAACTCGTGAAGAAATTTAAATTCTCAGATATACAAGCAACAGCGATTCTTGAAATGAAATTGCAACGTTTAGCTGGACTTGAAAGAAAGAAGATTGAAGATGATTTGAAAGCGGTTCAAAAGTTGATTGCAGAATTGCAAGCAATACTTGCGTCTGTTAAGAAGATGATGAGTATTATCAAAGACGAGCTTACAGATATAAAAGCAAAGTATGGTGATGAACGTCGCACAAAGATAGTGAAGCATAAAGCCAAGGAATTTAATCCAGAGGATTTGATTGCTGACCGTGATGAAGTACTCGTATATACATCTGGTGGATATGTTAAGCGTACTGACCCAGATGAATTCCGTACACAGAAACGTGGTGGTGTTGGTGTTGTTGATATGAACACCAAAGAAGAGGATTTTGTAACAATGTCACTTACGACTTCAACTCACAGTGATTTACTTTTCTTTACTGATAAAGGAAAGGCGTATCAGATTAAGATGTACGATTTACCAGAAGGGAAGCGTGCGACACGTGGAAAGAGTATTATGAATTTCCTTCAATTGTCTGACGGAGAAAAGGTTACATCGATCTTACCGATGGAAAAAGAAATGAAGAACAGTAAGAGTGATGACAAGGTTTCGTTAATGATGATTACAAAGAATGGCACAGTGAAGAAATCATCAGCAGAGTCATTCAAGGACGTTCGTCGTAACGGATTAATTGCAATCAAATTAGAAGAAGGAGATGAATTACTCGCAACACTTTTCGTTCAAGATGAAGACAGTGTTATTCTTACCACACAAAATGGTCAGTCAATTCGCTTCAGTCATACTGATGTTCGCGAAATGGGGCGTACAGCAGCAGGGGTTATCGGAATGAAATTAGATAAAGGTGATGTGATCGTTGCGTCTGACAAAATTCCTGGTGGAACAAAAGGCGCGGAGCTTTTGATTATGACAGGTAATGGTTATGGAAAGAAGACAAAACTTTCTGAATACAAGATACAAAAGCGTGGTGGTAGTGGTATCAAGACAGTTAAGGTAACAGAAAAGACTGGAAAACTCATGATTGCGCGTGTAGTTACCGGAGAGAATGAGGAATTACTCGCAGTCTCAAAGGATTCACAAGTGATTCGTACAGAATTAACTTCTATTCCAACTTTAGGACGTGATACACAAGGTGTACGTATTATGAAACTTCGTGAAGGGGATACACTCGCTTCCTTCAATTTGTTATAAAGTCATAAATCATCCCATCTGCTTTGTTGCTACAGATTTTTGCTTCCGCAATGTACTTTTCGTACATCTTGGTCGCAAAAATCTGTAACGCCTCGCATCTGGAATAATTTCTGACTTTCTAACTCTCAAGTTCAGAGGTTGGTGGTAAAAATGAAAATACGAAAACTTAATACAAATACAAAAGCGCGTCGTAAGACGCGCTTTTGTATTTGGGTTGCTTATCAACGCTTCATTGACTATCTTATATAAACATGGTAGTGTATTTTTTGAGTGGTACTATACAATCAAACTTAGGAGATGAAGATGCACCGCAATGTTTGTTATTATTGTGGGTTACCCACCGGGCATGATATAAGTTGCCCAACCAGACCTGATGGTAATGAAGAAAAAACAAAACGGAACTTGTTTGACTCTGGTTATGCTGTCGGTTATCGAGGAGGTGTTTTACCAGTAGATTCTGACAAAACTTTTGTGCTTGGGTGGAATAAGGGAAATGTCCACCGTAATTTGCCTTCTAGGGTTTAGATAATTTTAATAAAACGTAAAGTTTGCCACCAGAGAACATGATTTTCTTGGTGGCTTTTTTATTTCTAGTAATTAAAAATTAGAGATTTTAAAAATAAACATTGCAACAAAAAGAAATCGCTACCTATTTGGTAGCGATAATGAATCAAGATGATCTCAATAAAAACGTTTGTTATAGAATTCAAGTTCAAGCCTTCCTTTCTTTCCTTTATTTGGATTACATTTATACATAGTAACCCCGCAATTGATTGGCTTTTCTTTTTCATCGATTTCAAGAAATTGTTCTGGAGACATTCTTTCGAAATTTGCCCGTATCGAGAGAATGGTCAGATGATGTGTGATTATGAGAACGTGTAAACCTGAGTATTCGCGTATGATTGTATCTGTCATTAGACGTATTCTGTCCCTTACTTCTGCGACTGATTCTCCTTGTGGATACTGATACCAATACGGACCAAGCAATTCCATCAACTCTTTTTGCTCGGGGTGAAATGTGTAAAAAACTCGCTTATCATTGTAAAGAAGTGATAGGCCATGTTCTTGTTCGCGAACACGGTCATCCATAATTACTATTTTTGGATCAATTCGCCAATAACTACCAAGGTTAATTCCATCCAACGTGCGTTTTGTACGCAGATATGGTGAACAAATAACTACATCAGGTATCGGTATAATTTCACTAATACCTTTTCCAGTTTCTATTGATTGACGCAACCCTTCATCAGTAAGTGGCGTATCATAGTCGCTAACATTTAGAGCGAATTTGATGCGAACTTTTTCAGCAAGAGTCCTCGTTTCTTTTGAGGTGTGGTCTTTTTCAAATGCCTTTTTGAACGCGCGGTACAAAGCATCATTTTCTTTCTTGTGACGCAAGATGTTATACGCTGATTCACCGTGACGTATCAGGGTAATACTTTTTGGCCACTTTGGATCTGTGTTACTCATAGCAACTTCCTCCTTATGGATTCTGGGAAAATTCCCTCCAAATGCATACTATATTTTTTTAATGTATTCTGCAAATGTGTGTAATTTAGAGTTATAACGAAATGATTACTCTTTTGTTTTAATGTATACTATTAATATATGAATATGGAACAAAATAGAAGTTTGGATTTTACAAATAGTGATAATGTTGGCAACAATGGTGGAGTTGAAAAAATAATTGTACCAGGTGTTGGAACTATGACAGTTGAAGAGGCAAAAAGTTTAATAAGCCCAGGTAAAATACCAGGAAGTAATATTGAATTCACTCCAGAATATACCGCTGAAAATTTAAGGGCATTAAGGGATGCTATGGAGGAACATAAAGGTTTATTCTCTGACAGGGATGTAAAAACTTATGCTGGCTTTATAGCAGAAATAGAAAAAAGAGTTTTAACTAAACAAGCGTTAGAGGATTTAGAAAAAAATACTAGCGAAAATTTACACTAATTGTCTTGTATCCACTAGTAACTAGTAACCAGTAACTATATACTGTTAATATGTCATTCCTAACTCCAGAACATCTTATTCGTGAATTATATTTGAAACCAGGTGATAGAGTCGCAGATATTGGTTGTGGAACTGGTGTATACACCATTGCTCTTGCACAAGAAGTTGGAGAAATGGGTCATGTTTATGCGGTTGATGTACACCGTGAAGCATTGCATACACTTGCAGGAACTCTTGAGAAGAGAGGTATACAAAATGTTGATATGCTTTGGGCTGATGTTGAGCAACATATTCCAATTGATGGATATAGTTTGGATGCGGTTGTGGTGTCTAATGTACTTTTTCAATTAGGTAACATTAATTCGCTACTTTTACATATTTCAAAAATTTTAAAACCAGAAGGGCAGTTACTAATTGTAGAATGGAGCGATAGTCACGGAGGTCTTGGTCCACACAGAGATCATATAATTGATGAGTTGTATGCAGAAAAGCTGGTTGTAGATAATAATTTTAGAATACTAAAAAGATTACAAGCGGGAAGTTATCATTATGCATTTATAGCGATTAGTTAGTCAAAAGTCCATAAAGTGTAAAGTTTATAAAGTCCATAAAGTAAATACAATGCAACCACGAAGTGCTTGCATTGTATTTTGTCCCCACTTTTGACTTTAGACTTTAAAAACTTTTGATTGTGTACTGTATACTATCTTTATATGGTATCCAAAATTTTACTTGGTGTTGGTATTTTTGCGGCAGTTTTCGCGATGCTTATTTTTTCAGGTAAAATTGATATTGGAAATAAAAAAGACACACCACAAGGTGAAGTGCTTATTTGGGGAACACTACCAGAAGGTCCAATGAATGCAATAGTTCAAGAGTTCAATCCTCAAGCTAAAACGTACCGTGTTGTTTATCGGGAGGTTCGTGAAGAAGTATTTAATCAGAAATTATTAGAGGCTCTTGCCAATGGTAATGGTCCTGATTTGATTTTGGCACCATATCAAACAATACTTTCACAGGCTTCAAGAATTTATCCAATTCCAGTCGCTTCACTAGGTGAAAAGGAATTCAAGGATGGTTATGTAGGAGGCGCTTCTGTTTTTTATACGCCATATGGAGCGCTCGCTCTTCCTGTGTCGATTGAACCAATGGTGCTTTTTTATAATCGTACATTATTTTCAAAACATTCAATTATTAATCCGCCAGCTGATTGGGACGATGTTGTGAAAATGGTTCCAGTTCTTACACAAAAAAATAGCAAGGGTCAGTTCACTGAGTCAGGTATAGCGCTCGGTGCACCGAATACTCCATATGCTAAAGATATTATTATGGCAATTGTTGGTCAGTTGGGGCAAATACCAGTACTTCCTCAGTATAATCAAATGGGTGAAATGTATATGAGTGTAATTGCGAATGAGCCTGTTACAGAAGAAAGTAGTATTTATCCTTTAACATCAGTAACACAATTCTTCACACAATTTGCTGACCCAACACAAAGTACTTATTCATGGAATGAATTTCAAGGTAAGGCAGATGATATGTTCGTATCAGAAAAGCTCGCCATGTATATTGGTTATTCTGGAGAATTAGAAACATTGCGCGCTCGTAACCCAAGAGCTGAGATTGAGATGACAGGATTTCCTCAATCAAGAGGGAATAATACTTTTGCTACAGGTATGCGTATGTACGGTATAGCAACCTTAAAAACCTCGAAGAATCCAAGTGTAGCTTTTGTTGTTGAGGGGCAATTCGCAGGAGGGGGTATATCTCCAACTATTGCAGCAATTGTCGGAGGAGTACCTGCTTTTCGTAACTATGCTGCAACTCCAGGGTTAAGTTCTGTAATAGCTAGTAGTATGCTAGTTGCTCGTGGTTGGTATGATACTTATTCTGATAAATCTACTAACTATATTTCAATCATGATTTCTGATGTTCTAAATAATAGACAAGGAGTAACCGATGCCGCCAACTCATTTGTGGCTCGTCTTCAAGACCTGTATACTCCAATAAAGTAACAAGTTAGGAAGTTAGTCGTTAGGGGTTAGTAGTTAAAATTCTAATAACGAAGAACGTCCTAACGAATAATAATCTAGTTTCTAACAAATATCCCTGTTATACTATTTTCATATGAAGCGTCACCATTTTTTAACACTTACCCTAACTGTATTTTTCTTTATTGTTGCTTTTAATGGAATAGACGCGTATGCTCAAACATCAATTTCAGGAGATACTTTGTGTGGTTCTACTTTAGCAACAAAATGTGGGGTAAAGGATTTAGCAATAATATTCAAAGGTATTTTTAGTACCATTATTGCACTCGGTCTTCCACTTCTTGTAATTTTTATTATGTATAGATTCGTTGTTGCGTATTATCAGTTGGCACAAGGGAATGCTAATGCTTACAAAGAAGCTATAGGTAAAGTTACACAAGCAATATTAGGCTTTATAATTGTCGTAGCATTATTCGGTGGAATATTTATGGCCATGCTTAAGTATTTAGGTGTCAAAGACTTCCCTCTTGAACTCCTAAAGTCAATTTCTTCAGAAATGACAATTACTCGAGCATATGCAGCCCCAATAGCAAAAAATGCTTGCCCAAATAAGCCACAAGGTAATCCCTGTATAACTAATGATGACAAAGCTGGTTTTTGCACTGGATCAAGTCAATGTTCAGAAATTATGACTGTCGGATCACAAGTCCCGATTGGTAATTGTGGTGGAAGTGCAGGGACGGGTAGATCTTGTTTAACTGATGATAATAAAAACGGGGCATGTTATACAAATTATTGCGTAGAATTGTTGCCAGAGTTACCTGCAGTAGTTCAACCAACACCAACTCCTGCACCAACACCAACACCAACACCAACTCCTGTATCAACATCAACCTCAAACACTGCACCAACGCCAACATCATGTGGTACTGCTGGACTACCTAACCCGCTCGGCGTTTGTAGTTTGTACGATTTTATTTTGAATGGCCTTAAGTTAGTTTTAAAGTTCTTTATTTACCCTGCATTAATTGCTATATGGGTGTGGACCGGGTTTAATTATGTTTTGGCACAAGGAGCTCCTGAGAAGTTAATGAAGACACATAAATTACTTATGTGGGCAGTTATATCAACATTCGTTGTTTTTGTTATACAAGGATTCCTTCTTGCGCTTAGAGGGTCAGTAGAAAAAATAGTTCCATCAACCTCAATGGTTATACCAGTAACTGAGTTAGTAATTAAAGAAAATATTAAATTTATTAATAAAATAATTTAAATATAATGTATATGAAAAAAAATAACATCAAACAAGCAATCATTTTTATATTATTTATTATTTGCCCAACAGTTTCCTTCGCGGGGATAAGTTCTGGTTCAGAAACTTTTGCATCTTTAGTTAGTACTTTTACAAATAGTGTAATAAGCGCATTAAGTGGCCTTTTTCTTGCGCTAGGTTTGCTAGCATTTTTGTATGGACTTATTGAATATATTTGGGCAAGAAGAAAAGGAGACGAAAAGGCTCTAGGAGATGGGAATAAGTTCATGGTTTGGGGACTCATTGCACTGTTTGTTATGTTCTCAGTTTATGGAATTATAAATCTTGGCCAGAGTATTCTTTTTCAAGGGAAAGAAGTTAATACAATTAATATTCCAAACATTCAACTAAAGTAGTTCGTTGCATTTTAAAAGCCTTATAGTGTACACTTTAATTATATTTATGAAAAAATCACCTATAATAAAAGCTGTCATTTTTACTAGTATAATTCTTACACCACTAGTCACTTTTGCTGTAACAGGTACAGTAACCGTGCAGGACGCAATTACAGGAATAGGGGCAACTGCGATACTTATTCAATTATTTACTTCAACAGTTGTAAAAGCTTTAGGCACACTTGCTCTTTCAGTAGCCTTACTTGCCTTTTTCTACGGCATTATCGAGTACATCTGGGCTAAGAGACAAGGTGATGGAAAAGGGGTACAAGTTGGTGGTGAATTTATGAAATGGGGGCTTATCGCACTTTTCGTTATGTTCTCTGTTTATGGAATAATAAAACTGGGCCAAAGTATTCTATTCCAAGGAAAAGATGTAACTACTATTGATATACCAAGTTTCAATTTTAGAACAGGGACAGTTCCTTCTGCTCAAAATGGTGCACAGTCTGCTGGTAATAATAATACTGGAGGTGTAACTAATTCTACAGGTAATAATAATACTGGTGGAGTAACTAAATCAGCTCTTCAAACTTGTATTGATAATGGAAGTTCTGTAGAAACATGTAATTGTGAAGCAAGTGGAGGTATTTGGAATCTTACTGACAATTCTTGTTCCACAGGTAGTAATAATTCAGTAAAGGGAACTAAATCAGCTCTTCAAACTTGCGTTGATAATGGAAGTTCTGTAGAAACATGTAATTGTGAAATAAAAGGTGGAGCTATGGGTTCTGATGGTGTTTGTTCAGAATAATAACAAAGCTAAACTTTTATTGACAATTACATAAATATAGTGTAGCGTTTGTTTAGATGTTGTTTAACATGTTTATGTGAACAAATTCCAAAACTTTTTTGAAGGAGTAATTAAATGTCCGGTAAATCCGTAAGAAGTCCAAACGAAGAGGCTTTTTTGAAACAAATCAGCGAAACAAGAGCAGCCGCCGCGAGTCCAGAAATGCCTCCAAGTTTTATTCCCCAAACACCTCAAACGCCAGATTCAACCAAACCTTCTGCAAGAGCAGGTGATGATGGCCCGGGCGGTGGTGGAAAAGGTGGCTCACGTGGGCCAGGTGGTGGAGGCGGTAAAGGGCCCGACTCATCTGACAAAGAACCATTTTTCACGAGAGAAGAATACAAGATTTTTATGTATATTGGTTTGTTTCTTGTTTTGTGTGTTGTTTTTATGTTCACGCAAAAATTCGTTGCTGATTATCTTTCGTCAAAGCAAGAGCAACCTCAAGTAATAAAAGCAGTAACGAACTCATTATTGCCAAAACCTTCAGATGTAAATGAGTCAGCAAGTGTACCTGATTCAAAAACAGTTGTGTATGGGTCAATGTTCAATTGTTCTACACCTGAAGAGAGGGATACAGGTATTGCAAATGCTAGTATTCAGCAATTGGGTGCCGGGCAGTCCCTGCATTTAACCTCTGGTTGTGCTTTGTTCCAAATCGAAACTGCGGTAAAAAAGTTTGATGCTGAAAAGTATCAGCTCCTTGTTGCGGTCGAAGATATTTCAGGCAACAACTACAGAAATGATGTTTACTCAGGTAAATATTACAAATGTGGTAACACTGGAGGTAACACCGAAACAGTTTCACTCTGTCGCGAGTTTCTTGATAAGCACAGAGGTAAGCCAGTTTTAGTCCTCATCAAAAATGGTGGTTACGCCAATATAAACTAATCTCTCGAAAGGAGAACGCATCATGGCAGGAGAAAATAAAGCAGAGAAAACATTTCCCCAAAAACTCGGAACCGCTCTCGGTTACGTGCTTCTGTTGGCAATATTTCTCATGATTCTTCCTACTTTGGTTGATTGGATAATGAATGGTGTGAGTGGAGTAATAGGTGCAATCGGGAATGGTGCACAAAATGCAGGAAATGCTCTGCATAATGCTCATATTCGCATCTTGAATTTCAACCAAAAAGGTCTTCAAGTTTTGTTCAGCATAGTAATGGTTATTGCGCTCGGCTTTTTTCTTGTATTTTTGCTCAAAAAGATTATTGATCAAATCAAAAAATGGGGAGAAAAGTAGTAAACAACTGGAGACAACCATATCAAATCCGTAGTCATACGTAAATGACACAACAAGAGAGGTTTTCCTCTCGCACATTGCCTTAATCGCGATGCTGCGAGTAAGGATGCCTCTCTTTTTTCTTTGGCTATAATTTCTACATGCTACCCTTATCCCCATCTATCCTTGCAAAGTCCAAACGTCAAGGTATACTTAAAGGATAATAATATATATATGAAAAAAGCTTTATCTTTAATTTCGTTAGTTGCAGGTAGTATTATGATTGCTTCTGCTCAGGTGAGTATTGGTGTAAATGGGGGTACTTTAAGTATCGGACAAAACGCTGTACAGGGACAAGTAAATGGCGGACCACTACTTAGTCTTCTTGGGCTTGCACAAGACATCGTCTCTCGTTTAGGTATTTTTGCTGTTGGTGTAGCAGTAGTTGCATTCTTCTGGTTCCTTATTAAGTTTATTGTAAAAGGAGGAGATAGTGCTGATGAAAAGAATCTCGGTATTAAAGGAATGGGTTATTCTATTCTTGCAATATTCGTAATGGTTTCAATTTGGGGTATTATCGGAGCTTTAGGTGGAATGTTAGGTATCGGTCAAGGTGGAGCAGTTCCAATTCCGGCAATTCCGACTCCAAATCGATAATTATATATATTACAAAAACTCCACATGATGTGGGGTTTTTTGTCTATACACTTCCTAACTACCAACACACTAGATACTAACATTATTATTTTAGACACTCTTTAAAAACTAAGTTATACTTAAATAAATATGAAAAAAATAATAATCAGCATGTACATTGTAGTTCTAAGTAGTCTTGTTCTTGCACAGGCACAAGTTATCGGAGGAAGTGTTGGTGGCACTGTCGGGGGTAAACCTTTTTCCATCAGCGTTAGTAATTCACAAGGGTTAGGATTCAACAATGGCCCTGTTCTTGGACTTATTGGTTTAGCTCAATTAGCTGTATCTAGACTTGGTGTACTTATGATTGGTCTCGGACTGTTAGCGTTCTTTTGGTATTTGGTTCAATATATTTGGAAAGGGGATGAAAGTCCAGGAAAAAGAGAAGAGGGGTTGAAAGGTATGGGTTATTCTATACTAGCTCTATTCGTTATGGTTTCTGTTTGGGGAATTATTGGACTCATGGCCAACATTTTAGGGACAGGAGTTGGCGGCAGTATACCAGCTCTTGAAATGCCAAAAATGAAATAGTTTACATATGACTAACCTATGTAGATCATATTAAAACTCTTATCCACCAATTAAGGTATACTAAAATTATATGGAAAAAAATGCTGATGTTATATTAGGAAAAATAGTTACTGAAATTTTCAGCCCACTATATCAATTGGTTGCAGCCATAACTTTTATTTATTTTTTGTATGGTGTAGCAAAGTTTATTTATGATATGAGAAATCCTGCAGAGAAGAATACAGGTAAAGACCATTTATTGTGGGGGATGGTCGGACTTTTTATAATTCTTTCAGTTGGTGGTGTTCTTAGTTTATTCGGTAGTATTTTTGGAGAATTGGGGACAAATTAGATTTCAGAAAATAGATTTATATTTTATCAAAAAGACAATATCTAGAATCTAACATCTATCCATGTTAGTATTATAAAATATGAATACAAATGACTCTCAAGCTCGTATGGAAGCAATAGTCTCTCTTTGTAAAAGGAGGGGATTTATTTTTGCATCATCTGAAATTTACGGCGGGTTCTCTGGTGTGTATGATTATGGACATTATGGGACACTTCTTCTTAATAACGTAAAAAATGCGTGGCAAAAGAGTATTGCACAAGAACGTATGGACGTTGTATTGTTAGACAGCGCTATTTTTATGCATCCAATGGCTTGGAAAGCGTCCGGGCACGTCGATGGATTCAATGACCCACAAATAGATTGCAAGAAATGTAAGAGTCGCTTTCGAGCAGATCATCTTCTTGAAGGTTTCGGTATTAATGCTGATAAACAACCACTTGAATTTATTAATCAAGAATTAGATAAATTGCGAGCCGACAAAAAACTTGCTTGTCCAAACTGTTCTAGTGCAGATGTGACAGAGGCGAAAGTCTTCTCACTTATGGTGAAGTCTAATCTCGGCTCACCAACGGACGCATTGTCTGAAGAAAATGTTGTATATCTTAGACCAGAAACATGTGGTGGTATTTATTTGGAATATAAAAATACCATCGACTCGCTACACCCAAAGCTACCATTTGGTATTGCACAAATTGGTAAAGCTTTTCGTAATGAAATTGTAGCTAAGCAATTCGTATTCCGTACCCGTGAGTTCGAGCAAATGGAAATGCAATACTTTCATCATCCATCACAAACAGGGGATATTTTTGAAGGATGGCACAAGGATAGATGGAATTTTTACCTTGATTATGGTATCCCAGAGAATAAATTAAATTGGTTCAAACATGAGAAGCTAGCACATTATGCGTCCGATGCATATGATATTGAATATAATTATGCGATGTTGGGAGGATTTAAAGAAATGGAAGGAATACATGCAAGGGGGGATTTTGATTTGACTCAACATAGTAAATTCTCAGGAACAGATTTGTCATATTTTGATGAAGCGACAAAAGAAAGATTTGTGCCGCATATCGTAGAAACATCAGTTGGTGTAGCACGTATGACACTAGCTTTTATTGATAACGCTTATACTGAAGAAATCGTAAACGACGAAACTCGTGTAGTTCTTAAATTCGATAAACGTCTTTCTCCAGTTAAAGTCGCAGTGTTGCCATTATCAAAGAAAGAAGAGTTGTCAGGTCCTGCGAAAGAAATTTGGAAAACACTATCTAAAAAGTTTTTTGTAGAATATGATGATACTCAATCAATCGGTAAAAGATATCGTAGACAGGACGAAATCGGTACACCGTACTGTGTAACTGTAGATTTCGATACTTTGACTGATAATGCTGTAACTGTGCGTGATAGGGATACTATGGAACAAGTGCGTGTTCCAATTGCTGATTTAGTAAAGTATTTTAGTGAAAACCTTGCAATTTAGCCAAAAAAAGCGTATAATCCTGTAACTATGTCAAAAGCACAAGACCGTCTCATACAGTTAAAGAATAAGGAAACAGGGGAAGTTTATTGGACTGCAAAGAACAAGAAGCTTGTAACTCGTAAAATTGAACTTAAGAAGTATTCAAAGAAACTTCGTAAGCATATTACTTTTAAGGAAACAAAGAAGTAAAATAAAAACCTGTGCATTGCACAGGTTTTTATTTTACTTCTTTTTCTTTTCGATATAATTTACAAATTATATGTTAGAATAGTGAGCACACGGGCCTATAGTTTAGTGGCAGAACAACGGCCTCCAAATCCGTTGGTCGAGGTTCGATTCCTCGTGGGCCCGCAAAATACAAAATCCTACAAATTAAATTTGTAGGATTTTGTATTTTGCGGGACCACAGCAAATGACCTGCGTCATTTGCGTGAGGAATCGAATAGGGGTCGAGGAGTCTCATGTTTTATGTACTCATAAAACGAGACGAGGTGACCGATTCCTGAAATGACCTGCGTCATTTGCGTGAGGAATCGATTAGGGGTCGCGAATCTGCTTCGAGCAAAGCGAGGCAGATTTGTGACCTGTACCTTGTGACTTCCTAAAAACCCTCTCTTTTCAATAAACCAATTTTTGATTTTGTAAATACTTTTTCTAAATAAAATATTGTCTTGTAAGGTAAATTTATATCCACTTTTTTTGGTTGCGAGAGTATCAAAATCGAAGCATAATTAGTAGTATAACCTTTATTATTTATTTAAGTTTTATATATGGCTAAACTCACAAAAATCACAAAAAGAGACGGAAAAACAGAAGTTTTTGACAAGGAAAAGATTGTTCACGCAGTTGCAAAAGCTGGTAAGGCAACAGGAGAATTTAGAGATGATGAGGCCCGAGATTTAACTGAGCAAATAGTCGCATATATAGAAAATAAAGAATACAGTAATTTCCCTAATGTTGAGCAAATACAAGATGCTGTTGAGCAGATTTTGATGCATTCTAGATATAAGCAAACTGCTAAGGCATATATTGTTTATCGTGAACAGCACGCAGAGATGAGAGCGTTCGCAACCAAGGCATCTCTCGGTCTTGTTGATAATTATCTTGATAAATTAGACTGGCAGGTAAAAGAGAATAGTAATATGGGATACTCTCTTCAAGGACTGAACAATTATCTATTCTCAGAAGTTAGTAAGACATATTGGTTGAACAAAATTTATCCAAAGGAAATTCGTGACTCATATGAAAATGGAGATATTCATATACATGACCTTGGCACACTTGCAATTTATTGTGTTGGTTGGGATTTGATGGATCTTCTCACTGAAGGATTTAAAGGTGTTACCGATAAAATTGAATCAGCTCCACCAAAGCACTTTCGTACAGCTATTGGTCAGATTGTGAATTTTATGTACACAATGCAAGGTGAAGCAGCTGGAGCTATTGCTTTTTCTAACTTCGATACATTACTCGCGCCATTTATTCGTTATGACAATCTTACACAAAAGGAAGTGAAACAATCCATTCAAGAGTTTGTGTTCAATATGAATGTGCCAACTCGTGTTGGTTTCCAAACACCATTCTCAAACATTACTCTTGATCTTAATCCTTCACCAAACTTCAAAGATATGCCTGTAATTATTGGAGGCAAGCAACAAAAGGAAAAGTATGGAGATTTCCAAGCTGAAATGGATATGTTGAACGAAGCTTTTTTTGAAGTTATGGCAGAAGGGGACGCAACCGGAAAAGTATTTTCATTCCCAATTCCGACAGTTAATATTACAAAAGATTTTAACTGGGAAAATGAAAAATTGAAGGGCCTTTGGGAAATCACAGCAAAGTACGGTATTCCATATTTCAGTAACTTTGTTAATTCAGATATGAAACCAGAAGATACTCGATCAATGTGTTGCCGTCTTCGTCTTGACCTAGAAGAACTAGATCGTCGTGGAGGTGGACTATTCGGTGCGAACGCTCTAACTGGCTCAGTTGGAGTAGTGACTATTAACTTACCTAGACTTTCATATGTTGCGAAGAGTAAGAATAAAGATGATCTTGTAAAAGCAAAAGCAGACTTCTATGAAAAACTTGATAAGCAAATGGACATCGCACAGGAAAGTCTAGAAATTAAGCGAAAACTTATTGAAAGATTAACAGAGGCTAATCTGTACCCATATACAAAGTTCTATTTAAGAAATATCAAAAAAGGTTTTGGTGAATATTGGAAAAACCATTTCTCTACAATTGGACTCATTGGTATGAATGAAGTAGCTCTTAATCTTATAGGTGAAGATATTGGTACAGAAGATGGTAGAGTATTGGCTGGTGAAGTTCTAGATCACATGCGTCATCGACTGATTTCATATCAGCAAGAAACAGGTAACTTATATAACTTGGAAGCAACTCCAGCAGAAGGGGTAACATACAGATTCGCTGCTCGTGACAAGAAGATGTATCCAGATATTATTGTTGCAAACGAACCAGAAGTTAAGTTGGGGGCTCAGCCATTTTATACTAACTCATCACATCTTCCAGTTAACTATACACAAGACATTATTGAGACACTTGATATCCAAGATGGTCTACAGACGAAGTATACCGGTGGAACAGTTATACATCTTTTCATAGGTGAACGTATGACTGATTACAAGGCTGTGCCGAATTTAGTGAAGAAGATTTGTGAGAATTATAGATTGCCATATTTTACAATCACACCAACTTTCAGTGTTTGTGGTACACATGGTTATATTTCAGGCGAACATTTTTCTTGCCCAACTTGTACAAGTACATGCGAAGTATATTCACGTGTTGTTGGTTACTTGCGTCCTGTTAGTCAATGGAATGATGCGAAAAAAGCAGAGTATGATATTCGTGAAATGTATATTCCAGGAGAAGTATCCCCAGTATGCGTTGAAGAACCCGTCACTGTTTCGGTTAAGATAAAATAAAATGGAATTCGGAGGATTTGAAAAATGTACACTTATAGACTATCCAGGAAAGATAGCTTGTATGGTCTATACAGTTGGATGTAATTTTAGGTGTCCATATTGCCACAATCCAGAATTAGTTGATGAAACAGTGACACATAGATTTTCTGAAAAAGAAATTTTGGAATTTATTGAGAGTAGAAAGAAAATGCTAGATGGTGTAGTTATAACAGGGGGAGAGCCAACTATACATGGGGACAAACTTCTCTCCTTCATGAAGGAAGTTAAAGATAGAGGTTTCCTTGTTAAGTTAGATTCAAATGGCACCAATCCAGATTTTTTGAAACAAGCTATTGATAAAAAATTAGTGGACTATATAGCAATGGATGTAAAGTCTCCACTTGCAAAATATAGTCAGACAGTTTCTCGTCCTGTCGATATAGAATCAATTAAGAAAAGTATATCTCTTATTATGAATTCAGATGTGGAGTATGAGTTCCGTACAACTGTTTTGAAAGTGATGTTATCGCCGGAAGACATCGAAGAAATTGCAAAAGAAATCAAAGGAGCTAAAAAATATTATTTACAAAAATTTATCCCGTCTAAAATTCTTAACCCTCAATTTATCAAAAAAACCACATATAATGATGAAGAATTTGCTGAATTTCAAAAAAACCTCACCAAGTATGTTCAGTTTTGTGGAGTTCGATAAAATATGTCATGCTATAAAATATGGAAATGAAACGTCTAATTTATTTAGATAATGCTGCAACTACACCTATTGATATGCGGGTGCTAGAAAAAATGTTGCCATATTTTGGTGGTGAATATGGTAATCCGTCGTCCGTCTACGAAATTGGGAGAAAATCAAAGCATATTATAGAGCGTGCAAGGCAGGGTGTTGCCGAAATCATTGGAGCTAAATCTTCTGAAATTATTTTTACTGGTTCGGGAACAGAGTCGGATAACTTGGCAATTTTAGGTATTGCTAGAGATAATAAAAAACACGGGAACCATATTCTTATTTCATCAATTGAGCACAAGGCAGTATTAGATTCAGCGAAGCAATTAGAAAAAGAGGGTTTTGTCTTGGAATATATTCCAGTAGATGAATATGGAATAGTTAATGTGGATGAAGTTATGAAAATGATAACGGATAAAACGATTCTAGTTTCTGTGATGTATGCGAATAATGAAATAGGGACTATACAACCAATAGTAGAACTAGGAAATAGAATTAATAAAACAAAAAGCCAAATGCCAATAGCTAATGGTTGTCCATACTTCCACACCGATGCATGCCAAGCAGCAGGACAATTACCAATAAATGTACAAACTCTCGGAGTCGATTTAATGACAATCAATGCGTCCAAAATATACGGTCCCAAAGGTATAGGGGTACTATATAAAAAAGAAAATATAAATATTGAACCAATTATTTTTGGTGGTGGACAAGAGCAGGGTCTACGTAGCGGAACTGAAAGTGTTCCACTTATTGTTGGAATGTGTGAATCACTTAGAATGGTTGAAGAAAAAAGAGTGAAAGAGTTCGAAAGGCTAACTGCACTTCGTGATTATTTGATAAAAATTTTAAGAGAATATATTAATGATATAGTTTTAAACGGGCACCCAATTAATCGTTTGCCAAACAATGTGCACATCTCTATTCCATCTATAGAAGGTGAATCAATTGTTCTTATGTTGGATGAAATTGGAATACAAGTGTCTACCGGCTCAGCTTGCTCATCGCATGATTTGGAGGTTTCACATGTATTACATGCAATTAATTTACAGCACAGTCGAGAATCTGCTGATTCTAAATCTAATCTTGTGCACGGCAGTATTCGTATTTCTTTAGGAAAGGATACGACAAAAGAGGATTTGGATTACTTCGTAAATGAATTATCGGGTATTGTAAAAAGACTAAAAAGTATGTCATCATTAACTATAAATCTATGACAATAAATGAATATAATAAATGTGATGGAGAAAACTGGCTATATAGTGATGCTGTAAAAGAGCATTTTTTTCGTCCACAAAATATTTTAGTTGATGATAAGGACTATGTCGCTGACGGGCTTGGGGTAACAGGTAGCCCACTTTGTGGTGACATGATGGCGGTTTGGGTAAAAGTAGATAAGGATAAAAAAGTTATTACAGAATGTAAGTGGAGGACATTTGGTTGTGCGTCTGCTATTGCTTCAACATCAATGATGTCAGTTATGGTGACAGAAAAAGGAGGAATGGAACTGAGTAAAGCAAAAAGATTAACACCAGAAGCAATTATTGATAGATTAGGAGGACTTCCAGATAGAAAATACCATTGTTCGGTGTTGTCGCATCTCGCATTACGTGAAGCAATAGAAGAGTATGAAAGAAAATAGAATAAAATATACTGTCAAAGAAAAAATACAAGAAACCAAAAATGTTTTTACTTTGAGATTGTCATGTGATGCTGGTGTTCCAAAGTATTATGCCGGACAATTCATTACAGTTTACTTTGATGATGCTGGAAACGCTGAAGGTAAGGCATATACCATATCAAGTGCGCCACATGAACAAACCCTTAATATTACTGTAAAAGGTGTTGGGCAATTTTCAAATAAATTATGTGCTATGAATACGGGAGATAAAGTAGAAGCGTCACTTCCGTATGGATATTTTTATAGTGAAGAAGAAAATACGACACTCGTTATGATTGCAGGAGGGATGGGGATTGCACCGTTTCGAAGTATAATTATGGACTCCGTTGCAAAAAACAAAAAACGAGAAATGTTTCTATTTAATAGTAATAAGAATGTTAGTGATATTGTTTTTGGAGATGAATTAAAAAAAGTACAACAAGAGAATGGTTTTTTTAAATTTAAAAATTATATTACTCAGCAGGATGTTAATGAAGAGGGGATAAAAAATGAAAGAATAAAAGTCTTTGATATTCTAGAAGAAACAAAAAATATAGAAAATAAAGAATTTCTTATATGTGGCTCTATCCCGTTTGTTCGTGACTTTTGGAAAGGACTAAAAGAAGGTGGTGTAAAAGAAGAAACAATTTACACAGAAGCCATTTTTTAGTTGTTTTTTAGAGGGATTATGATAGTATTACAATGTCATAGGCATGGTGCTTATGATGTTGCACTTTAAAAGAAAGGGAAACAAAAGATGAGAAATGAGACAAATGACTTTACCGCCGAGTATCAATTAAATCTACCTTCGTATCAAGAAGATCCTGCTTTTTATGATTATAACAGGATGAATTATATCCGTCATATCATAGAATGTTGTGATCCAATTGTTCTTTCGTCAGCAAGAAAGCCAACGCTCGATGAACAGGAAGGAAGCATCAGTTACGAGAACTAAGTAGTATCGCATCAGGTGTCTTGGTTGTATAAAGACATATACAGCATCATCACATACATAAAGTTAGGCTTGATAAAAACGCCTTGCGTTCGCCAACTTGTGTAATACCTCTTACTTGATTGTAAGGGGTTTTGTGTTTTTACGGCAATCTTAATGGTTATCAACTAGTCCCAAGCTATTAGTCCCTGTATACTAGATTGATATGGATAAAAAAATACGAGTTGGAATAAATGGTTTCGGTCGCATCGGACGTGCTTTCTTTAAAGTTGCACTCGAGCGAGATGATATGGAAGTAGTTGCTATTAATGATTTAGGAGATGTACACAATCTTGCATATCTTCTTCAGTATGACACAGTGTACCGCGTGTCACATTTTGATGTACATGCAGAAGTTCATGATGATATAAAAGAACAATATCTTGTCGTTGAAGGAGAAAAAGATATGAGAGTAAAGGTTATTCAAGAAAGAGACCCTGCACTTATTCCTTGGGGAGCAAATGAAGTTGATGTGGTTGTTGAGTCTACTGGGCTATTCGTAGCATATGATAAAGCCTCAGCTCACATAAAAGGTGGTGCAAAGGCAGTTGTTATTTCTGCACCAGCAAAGAAAGGTGAGGATACTTCCGTTCCCGGAGAGACAATTCTTCTTGGTGTAAATGAAGAGAAGTTCGGAACTACTCAAGTTACATCGAATGCTTCTTGTACAACAAATGCTTCATCACCTGTAATTGCTATTTTGGACAAAGTTGTTGGAATCGAAAAAGCTATATTAAACACCGTTCACTCATATACAGCATCACAAGGTATTGTAGATGGTCCTAATAAGAAAGATTTTCGTGAAGGACGTGCTGCTGCACAGAATATCGTACCTTCGTCGACTGGGGCAGCAATTGCTGTTACAAAGGCATTTCCGAGCCTTGAGGGGCTTTTTGATGGGGTGTCTATTCGCGTCCCTACACCAGCAGGATCTATTGCAGACATCACATTTATTTCAAAGCGTCCTACCACAGTAGAAGAAATTAATAAGGCTCTAACGGACGCTTCTAGAACTGACCAATGGAGGGATATTTTTGCAGTAACAGAAGAAGAATTAGTGTCTAGTGATATTCTTGGTCTTCCATTTGCTTCGATTGCAGACCTTAAAATGACTCGCGTTGTTGGAGGTAATCTCGTTAAGATTCTTGCTTGGTATGACAATGAAATGGGGTATACTCATACTCTCGTAGAACATGTTTCAAGAGTTGGGAAAACAATAAAGTCATAAATTATTTCATCTACGTTGTCATTACGAAATTTTTAATTCGCCGTAGGTCTACTATGTCTCATTAAAAAATTTATATACTCCCAGTATCTAAAACAATTTCTGAATTTTTTGTAGAGTTTGTATGTTTTCGTGCAGAATAATAAGCGCAACCGAAGGTCACGCTTATTATTTTTAAAACCCAATAGAAAAAGTTATACTTATCACATGTTAAAAGTAGAAGAATATTTATATATAGACAACAAGGACATAATTTTTTATTTAAAAAATAAAAGTTCTTCTGGTTTCCAAGGTAGGAATATTTTTTTAAAGAAAGATTTTTATAATGTGGAGGAAATTAAACAATTCCTCGATTCTCTTTTTAATGTTATTAATAAAATATCTATAGAAGGAAAAGGGGGTTATTATATTGTTTCTGATAAGTTCAGTGAAGAAGTTATTGAACCTTATGAAATGAAGAATAAAAGTATCGAATTAAATAATGACATTACTTTAATTTCAGAATTTATTTGTTCATTAAATAAATCCTATGAAGTTTAATCAACCACCAGCAAATAATAAAGAGCAGATAAGTCCTTCAGTTGTCGCAGAAACACAACCAGTTATTTTGGACAATGTTTTACCAATGGATAGGTCACGAGACTCCGTAATGGAGATGATTGATAATAATAAAACAGTTATTGTTGTTGGTGAAACTGGTTCTGGTAAAACAACAAGGACACCTATTTATTTAATGGAGCAATATCCAGATAAAAAAATTGCAGTAACTTCACCAAGAGTATTACCAGCTAGAAGTGTTTCTAGATATGTTGCTCAACAGAAAGGTGGTCTAGTTGGTGGTGAAATTGGTCTTATTACAAGAGAGAAAAGAGAAGTTGGAGAAGATACAAGAGTTACTTTTATGACAGACGGAATTCTGCTTAATATGTTGCGTAAAGATCCAATGCTTCTTGATTTGGATATTGTGATGGTTGATGAAGCACATGAAAGAAGTTTAAATATTGATTTAGGTCTCGGTTTACTTAAACAAGCTCAAAGATTAAGAAAAGAAAAGGGTAAAAGTGAACTTAAAATAGTAGTAGCCTCTGCGACTATAGAAGAACAAAAATTCGCTGATTATTTTGAAAGTTCTCCGGTTGCAAAAGTAGAGGGAAGACTTTTTCCTGTTGATTTGGAATACAGAGGAGTTCCAGACGGAGATGATTATACAGTAAAGGCGGGATTAATTGTTAAGGAAATAATTAATAACAATGAAGAAGGAGATATTTTGGTATTCATGCCAGGGGAGGAAGAAATAAATAAAACTGTAGATTCTATTAATTCATTAATTTCATCAGAAACTGTAAATGTCTTGCCATTATTTGGTGCAATGAATCCACAAGATCAAGATAGAATTTTTGCAAAAAATGGAAAAAGAAAAGTAATAGTATCAACAAATATTGCTGAAACATCAGTGACAATTGATGGAGTGAAACATGTTATCGATGCTGGTCTTTTAAAACAAAAAGAATATAACCCCGATACAGGAATTGATGCACTAACTCTTTCTAAGGCATCTCAAGCGAATCTAAATCAAAGAATGGGTCGTGCAGGAAGAACATCTCCTGGAAAATGTTATCGTCTTATTAGCAAAAGTGATTTTGAAAGTAGGGACGCTTTTCAAAAACCAGAAATCCTTAGATTTGACCTTGGTGAAATTGTATTAAAGATGAAGGATATGGGTATTAAAGATGTAGAAGGTTTTGATTTTATTGATAATCCGTCTAAAGCAAGAATACATGATGCAGTTACCAACTTAACGCGATTAGGAGCATTAGATAAAAATGGAGATATTACAGAGATTGGTCAGGAGATGGTTAGATTACAATTACGACCAGACCTTGCACGCATGCTTATTGAGGCGAAGCATTTAGACTGTCTTACAGAAATGATAGATATATGCGCCATGATGTCCGCATCCAAGCAAGTTTTTGTCAGACCAAGAAGAACAGATAACCAAAGTGAAACAGCAGAAAATTACAGAAAGACAATGAATCAAAATACTTTAAAGATTGATGACTCTGACGTGTTAACACTTCTAAATGTTTGGAAGAAATGGGAAGAATCAAGATTTAATAATGGTTTTGCTTTTGAACATTTACTTAATATTAAGGCACTAAAAGAAGTGGGACTAACCAGAATGCAGTTACTGCGTGCCTTAGGGGAGGGTGGCACCAATGTAGAAAATGGCGATAAAGAAATAGATAAAACAAAAATCGTAAAATGTTTACTCGCAGGTATGCCAGACTCCATCTTCTTCAGTAACGATAATGGTTATCATTATGGTCCCGTTGCTGATTTGCCATATTTAAATGGAGCACAAATTTTCCCAGGGTCTGTTTTATTTAAACGAGGGGGAGATTTGATTCTTGCTATGAATATAAATAAATCAGAAAAAGAAATTAGTAATAGTTGGGGAGGGACTTTTAAAAAAGAAACACTTTATGCTAGGGTTTGTCACAAAATAACTCTTGATGAGATAAAAGAAGCATTGCCTGGTTCTGTGACAGAAAGCAAATCAGGTGAACCGCAACAACGTTACGGAGGGGATAGTTATTATCAGATATATAATATTTTAATAAATGGTAAGTTTATAAAACAGGAGAGTCGTGAAATTGAAATGGGGATGATGTCGCAAGACGTATTACTTTTGTTGCCAGATATATATCGTTCTAACGAAAATGTTTTTAATAACTACAAAGACTTATGTATTCGTTCTGGTGGAGAATTTGCAGTACCGGAAAGAGATTATCTTAGGAATTTTTATGATAAAGTAATTTCTGAAAATAATATTACAAATGATGAAGAATTGGTTGCGAATGTTGATAAGCTTCAGTTATATATAGATGATTTAATATCCGCAGAAAAAGAAGAGGAAATTGAAAGAGACTCACCGAAGGAAGTAATTATTGGATGGAAAACATTTAAAGTAAATTATAGTCCAGTTAGTATGTATCGAGATAATGCGGGTTATTATGCTTCTATTAACCTAGATGGTGTTGGAGATGCTCGTCAGGTTTTGGGACATGAAATGCCAGAATTTAAAAGAATGAAAAGGTTTGTTTATCGGTATAATTTTTATAAAGATTTTGATAACTTAAATGATTTGGAAGAATACGTAGAAAGTCTATCTGTAAATACAAGCAATAGGATTAGTATGTACGGAGGAAGCAGTACATATCCATCAGTTGATAATTACAGTAAAGATACAGCACCAAAAGCTACATTAGGAGATATTTTAAAAAGGGCACAAAATAGTATTTCTAAAACAAATGAAAATACTACACCAAACACATCAACAGAAGTTAAACCTAAAGTAGAACAAAAGCCAGTAGAGAAAGAAATCATGACGCCAGAAAAGAAAGAAAAAATCTTATCTTCCGTACAAGACATAAAATCCTTAATATCAAGTTTGCGTGGAATTATAAATGCTTTACCAGATAATAAAGAAAAAGATCAAAAGGCAAAAAAGAACTATTTAGAAAAAATAAAAGACTTAAATTCTCGATGCAATAATTTATCCAAAAGTGTCAGCGATGATGTTGAGAAAGATGTTGAAAGAATCAATGGGATTATTGTCGACATTAAGTCATCAATTAAATCAATTATAAAAAATGTTACTGAGAATAAACAACTCGCTGAAAAATTAGTGGATTCATTTGTAAGTAACAAAGAAAAACTTGTTGCTTCTGCAAAGAATAACGATGTTGAAATAACTGAGGAATTGCTGGGCAAAATTTCAGATACTTCATTCAAATTGGCATTTAAGGATGAAAAGACTTTGACAGAAATTGATGCAGATGAAATTTTGATTGATTTAGTGTAAATATGTTGTAAATTTTATAAAATACCCACATAAGGGTATACTTAAAGTATATGAAAATTTATTTAGCAACAGATCATGCGGGGTTTGAATTAAAGGAACAAGTTAAGAAATATTTAGAGGAGAAGGGGAATGAAGTTTATGATTGTGGTGCACTTACTCTTGAACCAGGGGATGGATATCCATCATACATGGCACAAGCTGCAGAGAATATACAAAAAGACGCAATGCACTCACCATCTTTCGGAGTTATCTTTGGTGGTTCAGGGCAAGGGGAGGCAATTGTTGCGAATCGTTTCAGACATGTCAGGGCTATAGTATATGCTGGAGGAAACCTAGAACTTGTGAAGTTGGGGCGCGAACACAATGATGCAAATGTGATTTCTATTGGTGCACGTTTTGTAACAGAAGCTGAAGCGATACAAGCAATTGATTTATTCTTATCTACTCCGTTTTCTCATGATGAGAGACATGTTGATCGCCTCATTCAAATTGAGGAGCTTACTAAAAACAATCACTAAAAGAATATGCAAGTCACTCCAGCAATACTTCCGAAAAATTTTGATGAAATTATTGATAAATTAAATACTCTCGAGTATTTGGTTTCGCGTGTGCAGATTGACCTTTGTGATGGTAAGTTCGGTCTGCTTAAAACATGGCTACCAGAAGGAGGGGAAGAACTTCCGTCTGATTATGAATATGAGTTCGATATTATGGTTAACGACTGGAAGCCATATGTGATGCGCGCTATTGATATGGGAGCGTCGCGTATTGTCGCACATGTTGATAATTTTTCTGAAGCAGACGGGGTAGAGTTGGTTGAAGTTTTGGAACACACTGGAACGGCACTCGGTGTTTCTGTTTCGAATAACACACCACTTGAAGACCATATTAATTTTATTAAATTCTTTGAAGAAAGATACGATAATGTTTTTGTTCAGGTTATGGGTATACGAGATATTGGTGCTCAAGGTCAACCTTTTGATGAATCAGTAATTGCACGTATTGAAGAGATAAAAGAATGGTGTCCTAATTTGTATATACAAGTAGATGGTGCAATGAATGATGAAACTGCAGAGAAAGTAAAAGAAGCCGGAGCAGACACAGTTATTTCTGGTTCATATATATTCGGTTCAGATGATATAGCTGGGGTAATTAATACACTTGAGGAGATATAAAAATAAAAATCTGCCAGTATACTTGGGCAGATTTTTGAGAGTTTAACGACAGAGATCGTCCCAGTTGTATCCAAGGGCGTACAATCTTTCTCTAATGGGGTTGAGTAGCTCAAAAAACCTGCTAATAGTTCTTTGTTTTTGCTTTTTTGTGAAACCTTTAGAATTTCGTCGTAGTGTCACTATCTCCATTAACATTTCAATAAAATCAGGAAATGTCATATCAGAAATTTCTTCAACAACATGGTCTAACACCTGGTAGAATTCTTCATATGTCTGATTGGTTGCCACATCACTATGTTTATAATGTTCCGGTGATGTAATTTTCATGTTCCATTTTCCTAAACTTCGTACCGTGCATCTATGCCCATTTGGTAGAAAATGAAGATGAAAGTTGTTGAAATCTAGGTACACCTGAGGTATATGTTGTTCGACATACGCTATCAAGTCATCGATAGGCAGTTCTCTTATTTCACTTGTGGACAGCTTACCCATATGATAATCCCTTCGCAGAATGAGCAATATTTTTAAACACTATCATATACAAATGACTTACTCAAGTTGTTGTTGTGAATTATTCCCTATCAACTATTAGCTATTGGCTATATACTAGTGTTATATGCATTCACTTACAGATGTTGAAGTACAGGCGCTCACGTTACGAGCTGAGGATATACGTGAAAGTGTTATTAAGATGCTTGTAGAGGCTGGTAGTGGACACACGGCAGGGTCACTTGGTATGGCTGATGTATTCACTGCATTATACTTTCGTATTATAAAACACAATCCACGACATCCAGAATGGGCAGAACGGGATAGGGTGATACTTTCTAATGGTCATATCGCACCAATACTTTATGCGACAATGGCTCACGCAGGTTACTTTTCAATTTCAGAATTAAAAACACTTCGAAAGTTCGGTTCACGTCTTCAAGGTCACCCACACCGTGAAGCACTTCCAGGTCTTGAGTCATCATCCGGTCCACTTGGCTCAGGTCTTTCACAAGCAATAGGTATGGCGCTAATGGATAGACTTGAAAATCATAAACCAGACAGATATTTTTATTGTTGTATGGGTGATGGAGAAATAAATGAAGGACAAGTTTGGGAATCTTTTTTGCTTCTTAATAAATACCGCCTTACAAAAGTGATATCAATAATTGATAGAAATACAATACAGATTGATGGTTATACAGAAGATGTTTTACCCCTTGAATCATTGAAGGATAAATTTGAAAGTTTTAATTTTCATGTAATTGAAGTTGATGGGCATAATTTTAAGGATATTGTAAAAGCTGTTGGTATGGCAAAGAGTACTTTAGATAGACCAACTGTGATTATTGCTCACACCATTCCAGGAAAGGGTGTAACTGCTTTTGAAGGGGATTATAGATGGCATGGCAAAGCACCAAGTATAGAAGAAGGGAAAGTTGCCCTCAAGGAATTACGTTCATTACGAGGTAAAGTTAAATATGGTGAGTTTTAAAATATATGCTTAGAGATACACTATTCACACCTAAAGAAGAAGAAAAGACAACTCGCGAAGGATTCGGAGAGGGGCTTTTGCATGCAGGAGAATTAGATGCTCGTGTTGTTGCATTATGTGCTGATCTTACTGATAGTGTGCGTATGGATTTATTCCGAGCAAAGTTCCCGACACGATTTTTTGAAATGGGTATTACGGAGCAAGCTATGTCAGGGCTCGCATCAGGTATGGCAGGATTCGGTTATATTCCTTTTATGGCAAGTTACGCTGCTTTTTCTCCTGGAAGAAACTGGGAGCAAATTCGTACAACCATTGCCTATAACAACGTCCCTGTAAAAGTAATTGGAGCTCATACCGGGCTCTCTGCAGGACCAGACGGCGCTACTCATCAAGCAATAGAAGATATAGCTCTTATGCGTATGATTCCTAATATGCAAGTATTCGTTCCGTGTGATGCGATAGAAGCACGCGCAATTACACAACATGTAGCAACAACACCTCATCCATCATATATTCGTCTCACTCGAGAAAAGACGCCACTTATGATGCCAGATAATTATGCATGGAATCATGGTAAAGCAAACATCATGTCTATTCCACAAAAGAAAGATGGTGGGCAGTTCATGTACAACGTCGGCATCATTGCATGTGGTCCAGTTCTTTATGAGGCACTTAAAGCAGCGAAGTTATTAGAAAAAGATGGAATAGGGGCTACAGTGATTAACATGCCACAGATTAAGCCACTAGATACCGCTTTCCTTCTTCGTTTTGTAAAAGATATACGAACAATAGTTACTGTTGAAGAGCATCAAGTAGCAGGAGGTCTTGGAAGTGCTATTTCAGAATTTCTAAGTGAACATCATCCAGTGACAATTGCACGTATTGGTATACAAGATAGATTTGGCCAGAGTGGGAAGCTTTCAGAATTGTATGAAGAGTATGGACTAACTGCGAAGCATATTGCAGATAAGATAAGAATGATAGTGAGGTAAGGTAGTCGATAGATACTAAGATTTAGGGTGTAGAAAATACAAAAATCAGATTTACTACTGATATTGATAAAAATACTTCTTTGCTGTAGTATCTTCAATTAGAAGGTTCAGTTGTATTAATTTTAGGAGGTTTAGACCATGAGATTCGAAGAATTTTTAAGAATGAATGTCTGTATGTTCATATTTTGGCATCCTGAATTAAAGAAAGATGACAAAGGTAATTACCCAGTAAGTATCCATTTGTTGGTTAGGCGTAACCGTGATTCTCTTCCAAATTTCACTTGGATGTCAAATGAACTTCGAAAGACTTTTCCTTTTGCGAATGATTCTGATATAAAAAGACATATGACTGTTACAATGTCAAGCCATGACACAACTGGTTATTGCGTAATTACGCTTAATTGTAATATCCCGACTGGTTTCTACCATGGGTGGACACAATTTATTGGAACGGCGAAAGTGTCCAATTGTTCCGAGTACAAAGTAGTCTTGGTTAATGTTTGAAAAACCGCTGGTGTTTACCAGCGGTTTTATCATTTTGTATTTCACTACCAACTACACGCTACTAGCTACTTACTGTCTTCGTTGGTTCCAGTATCGTCAACTTGTAATCTTCGGGTGCGTTCTTCAAATATTCTTCAATTTTTTCTTCATTCATGAGCCCTTCTTGTGCACCGATATGTTGAACAACATTCATACTGTTGATTGGGGCACGTTTGATTGCTTCTGGTGCATCATAACCTTTTGCCATATAAGCGATGAAGGTTGAGAAGAAGGCATCTCCGGCACCAGTTCTTTCATATGGTGGTGCGATATCAGGATAAATTGGCATATTGAAATATTGATTATTGTATTTCATATATGAACCTTGGTGTCCGTCGGTAATAATCACTGTCTTTGGTCCGAAGGCTTCTAGACCGTCCAGTAGTTGTATCATATCTACTCCTTCCATTTTCAATAATCCTTCCGCCTCTTCCTTGTTCATACACACAACTGCAGTCTTTTTGTATAGCTCTACAATTTCATGACCATATTCAAGTTGAAATGTGCCTGGTTGAAAGGCGAGACTAACATCTGGGTGACTATTTAAGTAATTAACTATATCAGTATGGAAAGGAAGGGTGTGCTTTCCTAGTGATGAAAGATACATCCATTTTGGACTACCGATATTTTCTGGAATAAGAGGGGTGAACAATTCATGTTTAATCAAAATAGTTCTGTCATCACCTTTCCAAAGTACATAATGATAGTTGGTCTTCTTTCCTTCTTCTTGTCTAATGAAATCGATAGCAACATTGTCTTTTCTGAATTGCTCGAAACAGTCATTAGCGTAACCATCCTTTCCTAATGATGTAATAATTCCAGCTTTCAAGTTGAGTCGAGCAGCAGAAACGGCAGCATTCGCACTATTTCCTACTGCGGGTAATATATAAACTTCATCAAAAGGAATCTTTGCTCCATAAGGAAGGCAAATTTCCTTTCCATGAGCAGATTCTTCTATGTGACCAACTGATAATTTTATAAAGGCGTCGATGACTGTGTCTCCAATAGAGATAAAGTCGAATTCAGTTTTATTTTCCATACATTTTAGTATAGCAGGTACTTTAAGGTATACTATGTTGATATGAAATCATTAACATCACAATCACCAATTTATTTAGAAACTATTAACGAATACAAAAGACAAGGAAAAGCTATAGCGCATTTTAATATTTCTAATCTTGATCAAGCAAGAGCTATCGTTGAAGTTGCTGAAGAACTTAAGCAACCGGTAATTATTGGGGCAAGTGAAGGTGAAAGAGCTTACATGGGTACAGACATGGTAAGAAAAATTGTTGACGAGCTCAATCAAGAATATGAAGTGCCAGTATTTCTTAATGCTGATCACACTTATTCTTTAGAAAAAGTGCAAGAAGTAGTTGAGGCTGGATACGATAGTGTGATTGTTGATGGTGCAAAGTTGCCGTATGAAGAAAATGTAGCACTGGTAAAGTCTTGCGTTGATTATGTACGTGGTTATGAAGCTAAGACAGGAAAAATGATTCTTGTAGAAGCAGAGCTTGGATACATTGGACAGTCATCATCACTAAATAGTGCATTACCAGAAGGGGTGAGTGAGGCGAACCTTACAACCGCTGACCAAGCTAAAGATTTTGTATTAAGAACTGGCATTGATATGTTCGCTCCTGCAATTGGAAATGTTCATGGAATGTTGATTGACGCTGAGGAGCCAGCTCTTCACATTGATAGATTGAAGGAAATTAGTTCCGCAACAGATGTGCCGCTAGTTCTACACGGAGCAAGTGGAAATACTGACGAAGACTTGAAAGGGTCAATTGATAATGGTATTGCAATTATTCATATCAACACTGAAATTCGTAAAGCCTTCCGTGACGGTGAAAAGCATTACATGGATGAGCATCCGAACGAAGTTGCTCCATATAAGTTCGGACATGAAGGTCAGGAAGAAATGAAGAAAGTTGTGCGCTCCAAAATGGAGCTATATATGCAGTAAGAGGTTATGAATAGTTTTGAGAGCACTTTACCTGGTCCAGAAACTGATAAGAAAGAAACAGTAGAGAAGATATCTGTTGAACAACAAGCAAACTTCAAAGGGAATTACTCAGAATTACTTTTTTCTAGAATGAACAATCCTGTTGTACGAAAACAGTTATTAGACTTGATGGAAGCAAATGAAAAGTGGTTATCTGAGCACTCTGAAACAACTTCGGAAGTCAGAAGAGATCCAATTACTGGGGAGGCAGTTTTAACAGATGATGACATGATTATTTTTGACCAAGTTCCAGGAATATATATTGCTAAAAGTAGGGAGCAGTTAGATGAAGATCTTAATGAGGGTATTGATAGGGAGAAATTATTAACAAAATTAGATTTTGGTATGCCTTTTGATTCTTCTGCAACAAAAAAAATTAATCCAGAAGGAGATTTTCATTCTACAAGTAATTCTGAAGCAGTAATGGGGGTCATGAGAGATAATAATGTTCCTTTAACTGAATCTGAAGTCAGAGACCGTTCAATAATAGAGGCACATGAAAAAGGTCATGTGTTTAGAAATCTTCAGCCGTCGAAATTCTTGGAAGATAAATTTAAGGTTGCGTTTGATGTCTCTAAAGTCACAGCAGAAGCATATTATGGAAAAGATGAGCGTCCTAGTTTTATGTCTGATTCAGATGTTAATAATTCAATAAGTGGTTATTTATTTGATTTTAAAAAACCTGTAGAAATTATGGAAAGAATGAGTCAACTGAAAGGTTATTTTGGCATGAAAGGAGATGAAAAATTGACCATTCAACATTTAAACTATGCACGTAGTCATTACTCAAAAGATATTGGTTTAGAGAACCACATGCAGGCATTTTTTGATGCAATAACTGAAGAAACCGAGTTTGCTTTTTTGAAACTTATAAATTCAGTAGGGGTTTGATTTTATACTATCTGTGAAATATAGCTACTAACAAAATAAGAAATAAGTGCACAGGCTGTTCCTATTGCAACAGATTGTGTAGCAAGACGTAGTGGGTCACGGTTCAATACTTTACCTCTCATATAGCCAATGGAAGCAAAAGTAATTAGTGTGAATATACAAGAATACAAAAAGGCATTATCTTTTAAAAATAAAATTGGAATTAATGGAACAAAACCAATAATAATAAATGATATAAATGTTGCATAGGCATTTCTTAATGCTATTTTTTTGCTCTCACCAGCACGAGAGTCTTCTGAAAGGTAGTCAGCAGACGCCATAGAGAATCCATCAGAAAAAAGATTAGCCAACCCTAAAATAATAACAATTCTAGTATCAATACCCGCTCCGACAGCTCCAGCCATAACTGCAAAAGTAGTAACTGTTCCATCTGAGCCTCCATAAACGATTGCCGGAAGAAAGTTCTTGAGTATTTTCATAATTATCTTATAGTATAACTTTATTTTTCATAAATGCATAAAAAAGAACCTCGCACAACGTTATGTTGTTTGAGGTTCTTAGCATTCGTACTTTTCGCAAAGTTTGAGAAGTTTCAGATGTAGTATTGCTGCTACATTGGTGTATTTTTTTGGTATAATTTTTGCGAGAGTTGAGCACAAAGGGATGAAAATTTCCCTTGTCTCCAGGGCTTGTTTTTTTTGAAAGTCAGGAGCTAATCCTTCAAGTGTTTGCATATTGTCCAAGCGATCAATTAACTTTGCAAGGACAACTTTCCAATCACCAGACATTTCAATATTCTTTGCATATTTCTTTTTGTTTTCCAGTGTTTTTGTAAGCATACTCATATTACGTTCATTTTTGAGACCAAACCACAAAGTTACTGTCGCATTAATGAACATAAATTTCCAAACTTCTCTTACATCATGAAGGAGTAGTGTAATTATTAACTCTGCATCATATATATGAAACACATCAAGAAGAATGTAGACCATTCTTACTGGATGATAGATGTACGGAGAACCATCATTACGCAATTGACCATAATGCGCAGTGTTTGCGTAAAGAAATGCCTGGTTGATTTGAAGTGTTTCAGTTGGTGTGAAATGTTTATGATACTTAGCCTCTAGAAAAAGAGGTAGATGATTTTGCTTACCCATCATGAACTCCTTTTTTAGATTTGGATTAGAAGGGACTACTATCTACACACTACAATAAAAAAACAATTTAGTCAAAATAATTTAAATAAAAAAAATTGCAAACAACAAGTGTTTGCAATCTCAGAAATTTCAATATCTATTCATATTTTTTGCAAAGGGTCCTGAGTTCATTTTTTGCTAACGAAACAACGTACTTATATTTCTTTGGAATTACTTTTTCCAATGAATCACAAAGATCAAAAAAGTAAGCCCTAGTTTCTTCAACTTGCTCCTGTTGCTTTTTTCTCGACCTATGTTCAAGAGTTCTCATGTTATGTAGACGGTCTGCTAATTTTATTAGCTTTGCTCTCCATTTACGAGTTCTCATCAACCGGAGAAAATACTCATCGTCCTCATGAGTTAGAAGCTTTACTTCAGTCGCAGAGTTTTTACCAAAGTTAATTCGAATCCTTTTTTCACTTAGAATGAAAGAATCCTCTCTGATGTCATGAAGAAGAGCTCCAACCAAACATCTCCAGTCAAAGATTTTCCATTCTTGAAAAATAATTAGTGACACTGCTTTTGGGTGATCAAAGTATCTGACCCCGCTATCTCTCACTTGTTTGTAATGTCCGTATTTCGAGAATTCGTAGGCAGCTTGAATTTTCTCAAGCTCATCTTCCAGAAAATATGGACGAAGTAGGGAGAAATAAACTTCTTTGCTCGGTGGTCTTGCCAGGGTGACTAGTTCGCTCACGGTTTACTCCCAAAAAGTTGGAATAGTTAATTTGAAGGTGCTCCTAATTACACACTACAAGTAAAATACACAGTAGTCAAATTTTATTTTTTTATGTTATAGTATACGAATTATATGTCATTTTCATTTTCCATTACAAAGAAAAGTGATGAAGCAAAACTTGCACGAGTAGGTGTGATTCATACACCACATGGTGATATTAATACACCTGCATTTATTACTGTCGGAACTAAAGCAACAGTTAAGTCGCTCACTGTAGAAAATGTTAAGGATAATGTTGGAGCTCAAGCTGTACTTGCGAATACTTATCATCTTTATTTAAAACCAGGGGATGAATTAGTTAAGAATCATGGAGGCTTCGCAAAGATGATGAACTGGCATGGGCCAACCTTCACCGACTCAGGTGGATTCCAAGTATTTTCTCTTGGACAAGCACTTGGCCACGGTGTGAGCAAGATTGCAACAAGTGAAGAAATAAGTAGACGTGAGACCAAAGAAGAAACTAGTAATCACGAAAAGTTAGCTGTGATTGATGATGACGGTGTGACATTCAAGTCCATTCATGATGGTAGTACTCATAGATTTACTCCAGAAATTAGTATGCAGATACAACACAACCTTGGAGCAGATATATTTTTTGCATTTGATGAATGTACTTCACCACTTGCCCCAATTGAATATCAAAAAGAAGCAATTGCTCGTACACACGCATGGGCCAAGAGAAGTCTCGACGAACATAAAAGACTCGGCGTGTCATCGGCAACAGGGGAGCAACAGGCATTATTCGGAGTTGTGCAAGGCGGAGCATATGAAGATTTACGAAAAGAGTCAGCAAGTGTTCTTGGAGCAATGGATTTTGATGGATATGGAATAGGGGGAAGTTTTACCAAAGAAGATATGGCGACAGCTGTAAGATGGGTAAATGAAATTCTACCAGAAAACAAACCTAGGCATTTATTAGGTATCGGAGAACCAATTGATATGTTGCTAGCAATTGAAAATGGAGTGGACACTTTTGATTGTGTTGCGCCAACACGTATCGCTCGTAATGGAGGACTGTATACATATGATGGAAGAATAAATATTAATAATGCGGAATTCAAAAATGATATGTCACCAATTTCAGACGATGAAAGTTGGTATACGTATAAATATTCAAAAGCATATCTCTCACACCTTTTTCATTCTGATGAAATGTTAGCCGCGACACTTGCTTCAATTCATAATCTAAAATTCATTACACAACTAGTTGATGATGCAAGAACTCATTTAGAAAAGGGGACATTTATGAAGTTTAAAGATGACTTTATAAAGAGATATTATAAAAAATAAAAGCACATCATGTAGATGTGCCTTTGTGCAAAGAAGTTAATCCTCGCCTATCCTTGGTTCTTTGAAATCAATCACTTCACTGACGTCACTTTTGCGGTGACTGTCCCAAAAAAGCCCAGCCGAAAAAACTAGCAAAATCAAAAGAGCAATATTATCAAAGTTAAGTTTTTCAAAATGTTTAAGTAAAAACACCCCACTGAAAAAAATAAAAACAATTATGAATGCAAACATTATTGAACGAACATCTTCACTGGCATTGAATTGGTTGTTTTCTTCAGAAGATTCTTCTGCGCTTATACTACTCTGATCATTTTCCGCATTTCCATTTTGTGTAATTGGAAATCTCGTAACAACGGCACCTGACCCTGGAGTCCATCTCTGATTCATACCGCCCCCTTTGATTGATAGATAACAAAAGTACTTAGATATGCTATAATGTAAAGTCAACTATGTCAAGCAATAACAAAAGAAATGAAGGAGAATTTAAATTGAAAGGATTCATTCCCGCAGGTGACCAACCGAAGGCGATTTCGCAATTGGTAGAAGGTCTTAAGAAAGGGATGAAGCGTCAGACACTTCTTGGTGCAACTGGAACCGGTAAGACTTTTACTATTGCGAACGTCATACAACAAGTTAAGCGTCCTACACTTGTGATTGCTCACAACAAAACTCTTGCTGCTCAACTCGCTCAAGAATTCAGAACATTTTTCCCTGATGCTGCGGTGCATTATTTCGTATCATATTATGATTATTATCAACCTGAAGCATACATGCCGGTTACTGATACTTATATAGAAAAAGATGCACAGATTAATGAAGAGATAGATAGATTGCGTCACGCTTCCACTCAAGCATTACTCACTCGCAAAGACACAATAATCGTCGCATCAGTATCATGTATTTATGGTCTTGGAAGCCCAAAAGATTATGAAAGAGAAAATATAAAATTATCCGTCGGAGAAAGTGCGTCAAAAGTTTCACTCATGCAGAGATTCGTGGGTGTTCAATATGAACGTACAAATGCTGACCTCTCACCTGGAACATTTCGTGCCCTTGGTAACCGCATAGATATTATGCCAATATCAGAAACAGTCATGCTTCAGATTGAAATATCAGCAGGTAAAATTTCTCATATGCAAATTGTAGATCCAGTATCAATGAAGTTATTGAAAGTAGTAGAAGATTATTTTATCTTTCCAGCAAAGCACTTTATTTCAGACGTTCCAACACGAGAACGCGCGGTAAAGACAATAGAAGCAGAATTGAAATCAAGATTGAAAGAGTTTGATAAAGAAGGGAAAATTTTGGAAGCAGAAAGAATAAAGCGCCGTACTCGTTATGATGTAGCAATGATTAAAGAGGTTGGTTTTTGTCAGGGTATAGAAAATTATTCAAGACATTTATCAAGAAAAGAGCCAGGTGTGGCACCGGATACATTACTTGAATATTTCCCACATGATAAGAATGGAGTACCAGAATTTTTAACCATCATTGATGAGTCTCACGTAACACTTCCACAATTACACGGTATGTATGCAGGGGATCAGTCTCGTAAGAACACTCTTGTTGAATATGGTTTTCGTTTGCCTTCTGCAAAAGATAACAGGCCTTTACGTTATGAAGAATTCGAAACACGAATTGACGATGTTATTTATGTAAGTGCTACACCAAGTGCATATGAAAGAACAGAGTCTGAACAAGTTGTTGAACAAATTATTCGTCCAACAGGATTACTTGATCCAAAATTAGAAGTAAGACGTGTAGGATCAGATGGAAAGTATAAAGGTCAAGTTCATGATTTTATTTCTGAAGTAATTAAAGATGTAAAAAGTGGTGGACGAGTTATAGTAACCACTCTCACAAAGAAAATGGCAGAGTCGCTCTCTGAATATTTGAAGGAACAGGGGGTTAAAGCAGAATATGTTCACAGTGATATTAAGACAATGGATAGAATTGCGATATTAACTAGTTTTCGTCGCGGAAAATTCGACTGCCTTGTTGGAGTTAACTTGCTTCGAGAGGGGTTGGACCTCCCTGAGGTTACTCTTATTGGTATTATGGACGCTGACAAAGAAGGATTCCTTCGTTCTGAAACTTCTCTTATTCAGACAATTGGTCGCGCTGCACGTAACGCTCGTGGTCGCGTAATTTTGTATGCCGATGTTATGACAGGCTCTATGGAGCGCGCAATAGGGGAAACAAATCGTCGTCGTAAAATACAAGAAGACTATAATAAAGAACATAATATTACACCGACAACAATTGAAAAGAATATAAAAGATATTACAGAAGAAATGCAAAGTGATCACGCAAAAGCAGTTAATCAAGAACTTGCTATTGATAAGAAATTATTTGCTAAGAATCCAGATAAGTTAATTAAGCTAAAAGAAAAAGCGATGAAAGAGGCGGTAAAAATTTTGGATTTTGAAACAGCTGCTATACTTCGCGACGAGCTTACGATTTTGAAGGGACAAGCAGTAGTCAAAAGTAAGTAAAAACTCTTTACACGCTCAAAAATATGTGTTTTTGCACGTATTTTTTAATGGCGTATACTAAAGAGCATATGAAAAAAAATATAACCATTTTGATAGGAGTCGCAGTTCTTTTAGTTGTACTGTATGGCGCAGAAAGATTGATTAATAAAAGTGATAACGATAATGTTTCTGATGTAACAAGTGAAGTTGCTATGCAATCAGTTACAGGGCAAGTATTACGTGTATTTGAAGGAGACCATATTATTGATTATGGTATGGATATTCCAGAAACTGCTACAACTTCAGTTAGTATGGAGGGTGCTCTTTTAAGAGTTACAGAAGAAGCTAGTCCATTAGTTACAATATACTTTAGTTATGAAGGTGGAAGAGGATATACTCCACTTGATTATATTAATAATAAAATTGCTCCACAGGTTGCAGTTATCAACCCTACAGGAACAACAACTATTGGTAATTTAGATTGGCAAGTAGCTGAATCAGAAGGAAGTGAATGGCGTATTGCACAAGTTATGAATGGAGAGTGGTTGATTGTTACAGAAAACAGAAAGGATGCACATGATGTAGCAGACAGTATTCTTAACAGTATTAATTTAAAGTAATTATATTTAAAACTTTCAAATTAAAAAGCACCTAATAGTAGGTGCTTTTTAATTTAATACTTATTGTAAAAAAAAGACACCCAATCGAAAGGTTCGAAGAGGTGTCGAGACTTATATTCTTGACTATGTGCGTTATCGCCACTCCATCCAACAGTTTTGATAATAAACTAGCCCACGTGGAGTTTGTTTGTAGTAAATTGTTGGTTCACAGACTTGGACTTGTTGCCTTGGTCGTTGTATGTATATCACATTGGGTTCTTGGTTATACACCGAGGTCGGGTAGTAAGTTTGGTATGCTGGGGAAGTTGTGAAATTGAATGACCACCAAGTTATCCGCCCGTCATTTCTGTGGCGATGCTCTGCTTGTGCCGACGCTGGAAGCAAAAGTCCGAATATTGCAAGAACAAGGTACAAAATCCTCAGATTTCTCATGATTTTCTCCTAAATTAGTCGAGGTATAATTTCATACTACATCATTATTAAAATTCTGCAATCGTTTCAAATCATTAAATATGATAGAGTGATGTTATGAAAAAGGTATTTATTGGACTTTCAGGAGGTGTCGATTCATCAGTGTCAGCAGCACTTTTGAAGGAACAAGGATATAGTGTTACAGGTGTATTTATTAAAGTATGGCAACCAGACTTTATTGAATGTACTTGGAAAGAAGATAGATTAGATGCCATGAGAGTCGCGTCCGTTCTTGATATTCCATTCATAACTCTAGATTTGGAAAAGGAATATAAAGAGGGGGTGATTGATTATATGATACGTGAATATAGAGAAGGAAGAACCCCTAATCCAGATGTGATGTGCAATCGCGAAGTTAAGTTCGGAGCATTTTACAATTGGGTAAAGAAACAGGATAAAGAAGCTTATGTTGCAACTGGTCATTATTCACAAATTGAAAATAATCAACTCAAAAAAAGTGTAGATGAAAATAAAGATCAGACATATTTTTTGTGGACTTTGAATTCAGACATTTTAAAATCAGTAATTTTTCCAATTGGTGGAATACAAAAAGATGAAGTTAGAGTTCTTGCAGAAAAATTTAATTTGCCTGTTGCAAAAAAAAGAGACAGTCAAGGACTTTGTTTTGTCGGAACAATTGATATTAAGACATTACTCAAGAATTATATAGAAGAAAAGAACGGAGTTGTTATTAATGAAAAAGGGGAAATAATTGGGACTCATGAAGGGGTGATGTTTTATACAATTGGTGAGAGACATGGTTTTAATATTACAAAAAAGGGAACAGAGGATGCTCCATATTTTGTCATTGCAAAAGATTTTAAAAATAATACTTTAACAGTCTCCCACACTCCACCACAAGAAAAGCAAGGTGAGATTATTTCACTCATTTCGACGAACTTTACAGAAGAACTCAAAAATGGAAATATTTATAAGGCTCGCGCAAGGTATCGCGCCCCACTTGTGGATGTGGAATATATTGGTGACAACATGATGAAAGTAGTAGGAATTAATAATGACAATATTGTGCTGACAAAAGGCCAATCGCTTGTCGTATATAATGGAGAAATATGTATTGGGGGAGGAATAATAAACTGAAGAATAGTAAAAAAAAATACTTTAGGAATTTAAGTTGTTGCTGTCGCCTTTAATTTCTTCTGTGTTATTTAAAAAGAAACCGCCAAGGTGGCGGTTTCATGTTGTGTAAATTTATGCATTTACTCCGGAGTATTTTCCTAGAACTATCACGCCTTCTTTTACGAGTTGAGGCAGGCAACGGTTCTTGTTATCTTTAATTGCAGATGCAAGTTGAGTAAAAAACTCATCGCTCAAGGTTGTTTCTGCAACCGCTCTTCCTTCTGCACTTCCCCACTCGATGAAGTCACATTCTTTGCACGAGTGAATGCGTACATTGACCACTTTTTCAAGAAGTGTGACTTGCAGCCTGAAGCGTTTGCCCCAATTGGTATCCACCTCGACAATTTGTGCTTGCGGCATCTTTTTGCCCTTTCATGTTGTTGATGTAGTAAAATGCTAACGAAAGAAGGTTCCCATCATCAAAAATTTGCGACGGAAGACTTTGAAGTGACGACCATACTCGCCGGTACCCACTGACTTCATGTTGATGCATGTCGGTCAAATGGAGGGGAATGTCCTCAATTACTGCAACAGAATGAACTGGTGCCCCGATTGACTCGCCATAGGAACGAAGATAGTTCACTGCCTTGTACTCATCACTCCCTATGTAGTCATCGCCATCACGGGTGATACCACAACCACAATCACAAAAGTGAGTGAGGTTGTATCCGTGTGCAATGAGAACATCTTGCACTAGTCGCATATTGCGTTCAGCAAGAGCAAACTGGAGCATGGCATCATGAATATGAGACATGATAGGGTCTTGGAAGCGGTGAAATATGTTACCGTCACCACCATCTTTGATTTGAAGAGCACTGTAGGCAAAAGTTGCTCCAAAAGAGCTGTTGCCAAACAGTCCACCATTTAGCCTGTGAATACCTTCCAAGATGATAATCATCACCGCGGGACGTACGGTATTATGGTCAGTCATTGCAGCGAATATGTCATGTATGAGCCTGGCTGGTATACCCGGATAAGTGTCCTTAAAATTATTCAAGTCACCTTTTGTCATTGGACGGAAAAAGCTATTACCATCATTGATTGCGCACATAGTTTTTTTGCCTCGCTTGTTGGTTGATTAAAAAGAACAGGGAATTTGTAAGGACTTATCCTCACATATATCTTTATTAAATATTAATTATATAGATATATGTGAGGACAAATCTATTCCTTTGATTTTTTTACTTCATGGAATGCCCTCATACTAGTTAGATTTCCTCTTCTACTTAGTTTCGTCACTCTTTCCAAAATGGCTTTCATTGCATTTTTTGTTTCTTCGTTAACTTTGTTGAATTTATATTCCATAACACTATTGTCAAACGGTATTTCGCCAAGAATTTTGCTTTCATGAACTTTTACAAACGATGTGTAAAATTCATTTTCTGTAGGTTTGTTAATTACTGCATAACATGGAATCATAGTCTTTCGGCAAATGTCCTGTATTTGTTCGAAGACCTTTACACTATTTCTGTGTGGCTCTACAATACCAATAACTGCATCAATACCAGCATACAATCCATAGTTGAGCATATCAGCTCCTGCAACACTATCGATAACCACCCAAGAATCTTTCGCATCTAATAATCCAAGATAATATTTTAGAGGACCAGATAATCCGTGAGAACATACCGAAGTGAAAAGTATATCAGGACTACCTAGTCCAATGTTAATCAAATCAATATTAGGTGATACAGGGTAGGTGATTGATTTTGTGTATTCATCATCCACAGTAAAAGTAGGAAGATGATTTTTATCAAGTGTATTATGTGTGCAATTTTTATCATTACAAACACTCATTTTTTCCATAAACTCTTTTTCTGTTGTATGCATGAGAGGTGTAACACTTGGGTCTATGCCGAGATTCGATGTAAGGTCCATATTATGGTCAGCGTCAATTGCAAGAACATGTTTGTTCATGTCCTCTAATGTTTTTACTGCAAGCCACGACACGGAACTTTTTCCACTTCCACCTTTACCAACAAAAGCAATTTTCATATTTTGATACTACAATATATTAGTGCTTATGTCCATGATGAGTATCTTTGTGTTCTTTGTGCTGTATGTGGAATTTTATTTCAAGATAAATAATCCAAAGTACTATTGCTCCAAGTGAAGAAACACTAGCAACTTCTAGACCATGGAACTGTTCATGGTTAAAATTATTACCTAACATATACACAAGTATTGCAGAAGCAGGGGAGCCGATTTGTGCGAGTATTCCGTAAAGTATTGTTTTTCTAACAGAAAGTCCAAGTGCTCTAAATATGGCAAGCGTCCCTACTATTTTTGGTAATTCGTGAATAATAATTCCAACTGTCGCAGCATAACCAAGAAGAGGGCTGACAAGATATGTTGCCCCTATAACAGCACCATCAATTAATGAGTGAAAAGCCTCACTTATCATTATGCCTTTTGCCCCACCTAATTTTTTATCATGAGTATGTGCATGCCCAAAATGTGAAAGAATATACAGAGTAATATAGGCTGTAACAAAAGCGATAAGAATATCTATCCACCCAAAATCCTCACTATGTTCATTGAATGTATCAAAAATAACAAAACCAAGCAGTCCTAACCCCAACACAAGAAAGGCCACCTTCCAATTTCCCTTAAAAAGATTTCCTCGAAGAAGTAATGCTAAAAAAGCAAGTAAAGGGAGAGTGCTGGCACTAAGTATTACGAGAATAAAAGATGTATCCATAAAGCTATATTATATATTTAATATTTACTTGTTGCAAATCATTTGCAACAAGTATTTTGTGTGATAATATTGAGTTAATTATGGCAAAATACACTAAAGATGATTTGATTATAATGCTAAAGGAAAAAGACCTTCGCATTACTTCACATAGAGTAGCAATTCTTAATTATATTTCTAAAATTAAATTACCAGTAACAGCATATGAAATTATCGAAGTGCTTCGAAAGAAATATAACATTGACCAAGCAACAGTTTATCGCAATCTCACATCTCTACATTCTTCGGGACTGCTTCGTCGTTTGGATTTTAATCGCGGTCATGCACATTATGAATTAGAAACCGGAAGAGCTTCTTATCAACTTGTTTGTACAAAATGCGAGACGGTTGAAAAGATAGAAGGGGTATCTATTGATGACACGGTTAAAAAAATGATAAAGAAAAGTAAAAAGTTTAAAAACATAACAACATATTCCATGGAAATATACGCATTATGTAAAGCTTGTGCTTGATTAATTGAAAACTAAAATCAGAAAAGCGGAACCATAATTGGTTCCGCTTTGTGTTGGGGTTGAAGCTTGCTATCCGTTGGGGCAGTCGAACTGTGAATCAATAATCAACTTGAACCCATCGTTTTCGAAGTCATGAATACTGGTTAGAGCCATTCTGTGTAGAAAATCCTTGATGTTTTCCTCATCGGTCATCTGATATGAACGACTCAGGCTACCAGAATGTTCAACACGAAATCCCACAATACCGATACTTTCTTTGTAGCACAGAAGTTCACCGAAAATGGTTTGGGGTTTGAAAACACTCCTGCCAGCAACTCGACCAAGGAATATCTCCAGACCTTGTTGACTACGTAAAGCTACCCTTAGGAGGTCCTCGTTTTTTACTCCACTTGCAACCAGCTTTTCAGCTACTGCTTGACTCATGATTTTCTCACTTTTTGAATGTGCAATTTCACAGGTGTTAACCTGCCCCTTTGTAAGCACAAAATTTAGTGTTTACTCAAATATACTATAATGTACATTATGTTTTGTAAAGGGATAAAAATAAAATGATAAATAGCAAAAGTGACATCCTCCGGATGTCACTTTTTTATATTTGCTAAATACTATAAGACATTTTCAGTTTATCTACTGAGTGCTTCCTCAATTGCTGCAGAAAAGAATTCCTCACCACGCGCACCGTCTATCATTGAAACCACTTCGTAACCTTTGCGTGTTTTTACTAAGACAAAAGTTGAAGGAGTTCCTTGTACGCCAGCAGCTATACCATCATTAATTGAATCACCAACTATTTTTTCAGTTTGTTTTGTTTTCATACATTCGTTAAATGAATTCATGTCAACTCCAACAGATTTTGCTAGGTCTTCTTTTCCAGTTGGCTTCAGTTCTATAGTCTTATTTTTTAACTTATAGTCAAATAGGGACCCTATATAACTATAAAATTTCTCTACTCCGCCAATATTTCCCACACAAGCAATTGCACGTGATTCGTCAAATGCATGAGGGTGAATTTGGGTGAGGGGGAAGTGTCTATAAACAAAAGCAACTTTATCCTTATACTTTTCATGTATTGTTTTTATTGTTGGAGATAATTGTATGCAGTAATAACATTCTGGATCTGCGTATTCAACAACTATAACTTTACTGTTTTCTTTCCCGTAAATATAATCAGTGCTGTCAATTGTGCGCCCTTTGAACATATTACTTGGAGTACTAGAACCACCTCCTTGCACAATTGCACCATACCCCATCAATCCTAAAGCGATAATAATTGAAGCAATAATAATCGCAACAGGGGTAGTTAGTGTAAATTTTTTACCACCATGCTTCTTATGAGATGTTGATGTTGCGTCACTTGATGCTATGTCTAATGTTTCAACTGTTAGTATTCCTTCCTCTTTGTAATTTTCTATCACTTCTGGCTCTTTATTATGTAAATTTTGTTCGTTCATAGTTTCTGTTAATAATTTTTGTATATTATAGATTATACTGTACCATAAGAGTATATCATGCGGAAATTTTTAGAACCCCACTTTCATCTCACGAGGAAAATAGCCCTTGCTTTTCTTTTGGAATTTGGCCCAGTTATACTTTTTTTACTATCATTTGAGTTTTTTCATATTTATAAGGCTACTATTATTCTAATGATAGCGACGATTATTTCAACAATAGTTACATATGTTACTCAGAAACGTCTCCCTTATCTAGCTCTGTATGTTGCGTTACTTACAAGTGTTTTTGGATATATAACATTAACTCATCATCAACCTAAGTTTATTCAGATGCGTGATACTTTGTATGATGTAACATTAGCATTTACTCTTATTATTGGTCTTATGATTCGTGTACCTCTGCTTAAAGTAGCTTTTCATAAGGTTATACCAATGACTAATCGTGCGTGGGACAATCTTACACATGCTTGGATTTTTTATTTTATTACCATTGCGGTGGCGAATGAGTACGTCAGAAGAACAATGAGTCTTACAAGTTGGTTTGATTTTAAGAGTATTGTTATCGCTATAACTGTGATATATGGGCTTATAACAATTCACTATTTATACGAAAAAGAAAATAATAAAAAGTTAGGAAGTTAGGAAGTTATTCGTTAGGTGAATTTAACTTCACAAAATATTGACGAATTAAAATATAAGTGGTAGTGTTGTTTACAGTTGTCCCTATCCACCAGTAAACAGGAGGTCGATGTGGAATCGATATTTGATAAACATGAGGATGGTTGTACACCAATGAGTCCCTGTCGTAGGTGCACAGCTCTTGCTTTTTTGAAGTCAAAACTCACCTTAGAGGAAGTTACTGAGTTTCTTGAAATACTTAATCAAAGTGATGGTTATGATATGGCTAAGTCCATAAGAACACTTGAGGTGACTGAGAAAGTTAAGAATAGTTTGATATGTGAAAAAGTTCTTACGATTGCTGATTTAATTAAGTTGTCAGAGAGTCAGGTTCGCAAATTGCCAAACATTGGCGGGAAAAGTATTCATGAGATTAAAGAGGCACTTCATTTTCGTGGACTTTCACTTGCACCATCAGAACAATAAAATAGAAAAAGAATCAAAAACCTGCAAGAATGCAGGTTTTATTTTTTAATAATCAGCGCTACCGATAAAAATATAATCACAACTAGTATTTGAAGTGTTACGCCGTGCAGGGGGTGAATGTCTAATTTCTTAGCATGTATCCACACATGAAATTTTTGAAGAGGTAAAAGAAACCGTGAACGAGTTTTCCAATATGTAAATTGAAGGGGGTCAGGTAATATACCTCCTACTACACTCGCAAGAATAACTTGTAATGTTGAAATTTTTAAAATATAAAATGCAACAATAAGCGAAATTACTACCCCGAGTATTGCATCAGTTCCAACCTTCATTAGGTCGACAATAAATGTCTTACCTAACAACATATCATGATTTAGTTTACCTTCAGGGTCCTTTTGTAATGAATGTAATTTATAATCCCAGTGAGGTATTGGATCAATAAGAAAATGACTAGCGAATCCAATAATAAATGCAAAGTATGGGTTAGATGTAAAGGTTGTAGCAACAATTGTTCCAACAACAGCATGAGTAGATAAAACCATGTTTAAATAATATCATATGATACTATTGTAGATAAATGAAACAAAGAATTATTTCTTGGTGTGCGGAATATTTGATATTTGTTGGAGCGATTGTGGTTTTATTTTTTTTAATATCACAACCAACATTTCAAACGGGGATTTACATGTTTCTTGCCATGGCAGTAACAATCGCATCTTTATGGTTTTTGGGAGCAACTTTAAAATTTTTAATTCGTAAGGAAAGACCAAAAGAAAAATTGCATAATATGATTGAACGAGATAGGTATGCTTTTCCTTCAATGCATGCACTCACCATTTCATCTGCTTTTACATATGTAATAATGTTTGATTATTTATATGGCAGTGTTTTATTTTTGATTGCATTTCTTATTATGTACTCTCGTGTCAGAACTCACATGCATTATGTAGTTGATATGATTGCAGGATTTTTGCTTGGCGTTGTTTATACATTTATATTCGCACCAATATTTGAAAAATATATTTCCGCGATTATTGTCGGATAATTCTAACTAAACCAGAATAAAAAGAAGAATAATTCCAAGAACAATTCGATACCATCCAAAGACTTTAAATGAGTGAGAGCGAATATAAGCGAGGAAATATTGTATAACAATAAGTGCGACTATAAACGAAACCGTTGTTCCTAATAAAAGTGGTGTGACTGATTCAATGGTTAATTCGCTGTGTTTTTTATAAAGTGTATAAACCGTTGCAATTACCATTGTTGGAACAGCAAGAAGGAAAGTAAATTCCGTAAGTAGTTTACGAGAAATTCTCATAGTAAGTCCTCCTATAATCATAGCCCCTGAGCGTGATACTCCTGGAACAATCGCTATTGCTTGATAAAGTCCAAGAAGTAATGCTTGTTTATAAGAAATAGAATTACTTTCTATTGTTTCACCTTTTGCCATTCTTTTTTCATAAATATTTTCAACGACGAGTATACAGATACCACCTAATGTCATAGTGTATGCAATTATAAGTGGGTTCTGTAATAATACTTTCAGATATGGATAAATAATAATTCCTGCTATTCCTGTTGGAATAAATGCAACTATTAATTTTTGTATCATTTTTATTTCAAAGAGTTTTTTAAAATAAACAAAAATAACTGCACCAATCGCACCAACTTGCGATACAACTTTAAATGTTTCTAATGTTGCACCCTTTGGCATTTCCAGAAAATGAGACACTAGGATCATGTGTCCAGTTGAGGAAATTGGGAGAAATTCTGTGAGCCCCTCAACTATTCCTAGTAACAATGAATGAAATAATGTCATGTTTTGAAGTGTAACATATTAATAATTTAAGTAATTACTTTATTTTGTGAAAAAATTGTCATACACTAAGGAGACATATGGCGCAAGTATTAAGACCAAAAAAAGCAACAGATAATCCTACAAATATAAGTGAATTAAATACGGGTGAGGTTAATGTTGTTTCGGATTTAAAACCTGCTGCAACTATCAATAATATGAGTGAGTCTTCGCCAAGTAGTATAGCTAGTAATATTATGAACAGAACTGTTCCATCTGCTGAAGTCCATGATCAACCTACACAACCAGAAATTTCTGATGCGTTACAAAAACTACTAGAGATGAAACTTAATAAAACACTAGCAAGTGCAAAAGCATCACTTGAAGAAAAAGAACCAACAATATTAAATAAAGTAGGAGAGGTAGTATTAGCTAAACCAAATTTAGGTAAAGAAATAAGAATTCCTAAACCTGTTGAAGTGGAGACTGTGCCAGTAATTAATAATCAAATTGCAAATACTATTCCAGTATCAACACCACCAGTTATACCTTCGGCCGCTCCAGTGACACCTGTTACTCCTGTAGTTGCTACGACTAATGTTGTTCAAACAAATAATCCGCAACCTGTAACTACTTCTTCGGTATCACAAGAAGTTCCAAAAAAGAGTCTCCTAGATAAGCTGTTAGGTTTCTAATAAAAATCTCGTGATACACTTTAGGTACTATGTATTTGTACTTCCTAACGAATAACGACTAACATCCTAACTTATCTTATGCGTTTATCCCTCATCACCATACAAGGATTCAAATCCTTTGCCAAAAAAACAACAATTGATGTAACACATCAAGTGACAGGTGTTGTCGGTCCAAATGGTAGTGGAAAGTCCAACATCGCAGAAGCGATTCGCTTCGTACTCGGTGAACAATCCATGAAAAGTATGCGTGGCAAAATTGGTTCAGATGTTATTTTCAAGGGGTCGGAACATTTAGCCCCAATGTCTCGTGCTTCAGTTACAATGGTTATTGATAATAAAAATAAAAGCGTACAAAGTAGTTCAAGTTTAGACGTAAGTGCTGACCTTGCCCCATATCTTGTTTATGACGAACTCACACTTTCTCGTGTAATTTATGCAGATGGAACAAGTGATTATCTTTTGAATGACGCAAAAATTCGTCTGAAGGATGTTCAAGAACTTTTATCATTTGCTGGAATTGGTGGAAGTGCTCACACAATTATTAATCAAGGGGAAGCAGATAGAATATTGTTGGCATCACCAAAAGATAGGAAGGAAGCATTAGAAGACGCTCTAGGTCTTCGTGTTTATCATATGAGATTAAATGAAAGTAAGCGCAAATTAGAGCGTGTAAAGAATCATGTTCGTGAAGTTGAACTTCTTCGTACAGAAATAAAACCACATTTAATCCACCTCGAACGTCAAGTAAAGAAAATAGAATCTCAAGAAGAAGAACGTAAAAATCTTCACAGATTACTCATATCATATTTAACTCGCGAAGAGCATGAGCTTAATCTTTTGGACGAACGTATACGTGAACAAGGAACATCCTCAACACTTATTTTAATTACAGATTCCATACACAAAGAACTTCACGTTCTAAAAGAAAAATCACACGATACTCAATCAGTCTCTCTTCAAGAAAAACATACATTTCAGGCTGAGATGCGCTCACTTTCTGAAAGAAAAGACCAGATTACTAAGACGCTCGGACGACTCGAGGCAGAAAAGTCTTATTTAGAAAAGGAGTTAAATAAAGATGATGAAAAGAAAAATGTGACTATTCCACATGATGATTTTAATCATGCACATTCAACGGTATCAAAAGGATTCAGTGAAGTGTCTCAAGCACTTTCATCACAAGATATAGAAAAAGCAAAATTATCAAATGATAGTTTATCTCAAACAGTTGAATCATTCTTTTCTACACATAGTACAAAGAAAGTTTCAAATAAAGAAAAAATTATTTCTGATATAAAAAGTATTACAGAAACAATTAAGGAACACGAGGAAAAGGAAAAAACAATTGCAAATGATATTGTTTTTTTACAAGGCAAAATTGATCAGGTAGATACAAAAGCACGAGCCAAAATAACTTCACGTCATGAAGAGGAAAAGAAAGTCATGTTACTTGAAAGTAAATTACGTGAATTAGACAGTACAATTGCATTGCGTAAACAAGAAGAAGGGGAGCTTGCACTTAGACGTCAACATTTTAATGCACTTATTCAAGAAGGTGTAATGATAGTTGGTCGTGTCGTTCTTGAATATAAGAATCATGTACCTGAGGAGAGGTACAAGGACACACCGAAGCATGACTTGATGCGCGCAATTGAACGTTCCAAGTTGCGTATTGAAGAAGCGGGTGTTCCTAATCGTGAAGAAGTGATAGCTGAATACAAATCAACACGTGAACGCGATGAATATTTAATTAAAGAGTTGGCTGATATAAAAGACAGTGAAGCGAAGTTACTAGAACTCATCATTGAACTAGAAACTTCACTTAAAGACAGATTCGCATTCGGGGTAACTGAAGTATCAAAAGTCTTCAGTGAATTTTTTGGAGAAGTATTTATTGGGGGAAAAGGAAAGTTAACCCTTGTGCATTTTACCAAAGTCGATGAAGAGGGAAATGAAATTACAGAGACTGGTATTGATATTGATGTTTCTCTTCCAAATAAAAAGGTAAAGGAAATTAATATGTTCTCAGGAGGTGAGCGCGCACTTGTATCTATTGCACTATTATTTGCAATGTCTGCTATTACTCCACCACCATTTATGGTGCTCGACGAAACTGATGCACCACTTGATGAATCAAATGCTCGTAAGTATGGTGTGATGTTACAACGTCTTGCAGAGAATAGTAAGCTATTAGTTATCACACACAATCGTGAGACGATGAATCATTGCGATATGTTATACGGTGTAACAATAGGTGTCGACGGTGGAAGTAAATTATTATCAATTGACTTCAAACAAGCAGAATCACTTGTTCAGTAAAATTTTGATTAAAAGTAAAATTGCGCGACAGCAGGTCGCGCAATAATTTCGAATCAATTTGATGTTAATCCAGTTAGGGTTTCGTTTATCGATGAAGCCTGTTTACCTAAAGATTCTTCTATTCTTTCAAAACTTTCAATTAGACACTGAGTCAGTCGCTCATCAAAAGATTTGTTCACTTTTTTTGGATAAAGAATATCATTTATCTGAAAGAACATTTGTTCTTTCAGATCCAAACCGTAAGCCATTCCTTGAACTGTAATACTCAAGCGTTTACCAAAAGGATCACCACTGTCTTCATTTTTTACAGAAACAGCTGTAATTTTTATATAGGAATCATTAGCAATTTTTCGGTCAAAATCCTGAGCCCAATTCCAAACTTTTCGGAATAATCTGGCAGCAGTTTCAGGCTTGAAATTTCTTCGATACATATAGCCCGCAGTATCAAAAATAATATCCATGACTTTTCTCCTAGATAGATTGTGAGGACAACTATTACGAACACTATCATTTTTAGTTACTAAAATCAAAGAAGGACATTTAAAGCGTTAGTATGGACTGTTGTGGTATAATAGCCACAATTATGCAAAAGCTTTTTACTGGTCAGATTGGATTAACAACAAAGAAAGACGGATATGTGCGTGTAATGGATCTTGAGAAAGAAGGGGCTATTTTTGTTGACCACTCACATTTGCACACAGCATTACAAGGGGACATTGTTGAAGTTGAATTACTTGGTAAGCACAAGAATGCAAAAGGCGAAGATGAATTATATGGAAGCGTTACATCGATTGTAGAACGCGGAAAGAAAGGATATGCTGGAGTTCTTGAAGAAGAGAATGGTATGTTCTTCCTTCTTCCTGACGATAAGAAGATGTATACGGATATTATAGTTCCGAATAACTCACGCATGGACGCAGAGGTAGGGATGAAAGTTATAGTTTCTATTACTAATTGGACTGATGCGAAGAAGTCCCCAGTCGGTGAAGTGACAACAATACTTGGAAAGCCAGGAGATAATAATGCCGAAATGTTAGCTTATGCTCTTGAGCGAGGATTCAGTGATGAACATGCAAAAGAAGTAAACGATGAAGCAGATGCTATAAAATTAAAAGGTATTACAGAAGAAGACAAACAGAATCGTCGTGACTTTCGTAATGTGCCAACATTCACAATTGACCCAATCGATGCGAAGGACTTTGATGACGCTATTTCATTTCAAAAATTAGAGAATGGTCATTATGAAATCGGGGTCCACATTGCAGACGTATCATATTATGTGCGCAATGGTATGGCACTCGACGATGAAGCGATTGCACGCGAGACCTCTGTATATCTAGTAGACAGATGTATTCCTATGCTTCCTGAAGTGCTTTCTAATGACCTGTGTTCTCTTGTACAAGGTGAAGACAGACTTGTTATGTCGTGTGTTCTTGAACTTGATGATGAAGGTAATGTTCATAATGAATGGTATGGTCGTGCACTCATCAACTCACATCGTCGTTATAGTTATGAAGACGCACAAGTAACACTCGACACGAAGAATGGAGATTTTTATGAAGAATTAAATATTTTAAATTTAATTTCAAAGAAATTAAACAAAGCACGTTTTGATAATGGAGCACTTCAATTAGAAACAGAAGAAGTAAAATTCAAATTAGACGAGAAGGGTGTGCCAGTAGATGTATATATCAAGACTCGTGGTGATACCCATAAGTTAATTGAAGAGTATATGCTTCTTGCGAACAAGTATGTGAGTAAGTTCATTACCAAGAAACAAGAAGAAAAGAATGGTGAAGGAAAGAGTATTTGTATTTATCGTATACATGATAAACCAGACCCAGATAGAATGCATGACTTAGACTTATATATTCGTGGGCTAGGATTCAACGTTCGCTTTATGGATGGACTTATCCCTTCACAAGACTTGAATGCACTTCTTATGAAGATGGGTGAGCGACCAGAGAAAGCACTTCTTCAAGTTCATATTACTCGCGCAATGGCGAAGGCAATTTATAGTACCAAGAATGTCGGACATTACGGCCTTGCTTTTGATTATTATTCACACTTCACTTCACCAATTCGCCGTTATCCAGATGTACTAACACATCGTTTACTTATGCGGGTGTTAGATGGTGACTATCCTTTGGAATCTGAAAGAGGGATGTATGAAAGTCTCTGTATGAAGGCATCTCGTCGTGAGAAAGAAGCGAGTGACGCAGAGCGTGGAAGTATCAAGTACAAACAAGTTGAATATATGTCATATCGTATTGGTATGGAGTTCGACGGCATGGTTTCTGGAGTGTCTGAATGGGGGATTTTTGTAGAAGAGAAGACAAGTAAATGTGAAGGAATGATACGGCTTCGTGATTTGGGCGGAAATGATTTTTATAATTATGATCAAAAAGGTGGACGGGTGTTCGGCGAAAGAACAGGAGTAGAATGGAAGATTGGCACACCAGTCAAAATAAAAGTAAAATCTGCCAACCTAGATATGCGAGTGATTGATTATAGTTTGGTGTTGTAAAATAAAGAATTTTGGCTGTATTTGACAAATAATGCATAATATGGTACAATGTGCCTAATCGTACATTAAAGGATTTCGCCATGAAAAAGGTAGAAAGGACGCTTCGGTTAAAGTATGCAAGCATACTTTCCGAACTCACAAAGAAAAAACTCTGTCCGCTTTTGCAAGAAATCGAGCTAGCGATAGAGGAAGCTACGGATGAAGATGAAAAAGTGCGTCTTCAAAAGCGGTTCAAACAAGTGGAGAAAAGTATCAATGATGCGATTGCCCAGATCGACTCGCTTACAAACGAGAAGAGAATGGCAAAAGCGACCTTGCGACTTGTTTCAAGGCGCAAAAAGTGAACAGGTAGGACGTTGTCCTACCTGTTTTTGTTTTTCTAGATATCCTTTACTTATTTAAGGGAGTATATATACTTAATTGCATATGCCATTAGAAAATATACAAGCAAATAATCAGGAAGTCGTAACGAAGGTTGTAGAGCAATCGGATATTAGAGCTGAGAATGTTGAGTTTTTGACTTTAGAAGAAAAGATGTTAGATGGTGAAGTATTAACAGAAGTAGAAAAAAATAGATTTGAAGAATTAAAGAAAATAAGAGAAGCTCGTGATAAAAAATATGCAGTAGGGGGAGGTGATGATTTAGAATCCGCTTCGAATGCATATGATAGGGAGCTTGGAAGACTTGCCGCATAAAAGATTTATAAAACAGAAAAGAAAAAGTGCGAATCCTTGCGGATTCGCACTTTGTTTTGCGAAAGGGGTCAAAATGAAACGCGGTTATAACTGAACTATGTACTACACTAAATATATGTGTTATAGTAAAAATATGGCTGAAGTAATAAAATTTCCAACAATTGAAAAGAAACCATCAGATACATCTACAGAAAATTCAAACGACGTAGCTCAGTCAAATGTTTTATGGTTTAAAAAGAATCCCAATGTAGAGAGTGGTATAACAGCTTGTTTATCTGAAGGGAATCCATATATTACAATTGGTGGTGAAGTTGTAATAGAGCTATGTGGTAAAAAGCATAAAGGAATAGTAACTGATATTTTGCAAAAAGATAAAAATAATAATGTAATCAAAGTCGCTTATACTATTCCATTTTTGAACGGAGATGACCCTCTAAAGTTTGGTGAAGCAGAGTTTAAGTATATTTTAAAAAATCATGACTAAAATTTGGCAAAAATCAAAATCAAAAAGTAATCCAATCATCGAAAAGTATAACACCGGAGATGATTATTTGATGGATTTGGAAATTTTCCCATTTGATGTTCTTGCTTCGTCCGCACACGCTGAAATGTTAGGAAAGATTGGCATACTTAATGGTAAAGAAGTTAAGTTATTAGTGAATGAATTGAATTTTATTTTAAAGAATTTTAATGATGGGAAAATTAAAATAAAAGTCGAGGATGAAGACTGCCATACTGTCATAGAAAATTTGTTAATTAAAAAGTTAGGAGATGTTGGAAAAAAAATTCACACAGGGAGAAGTAGAAATGATCAAGTCTTAACTGCGGTTAGATTATATACAGTATATAAGTTGCACACAATTTCATCTTTAAACAAAGAGTTAATAAGTGTAATAATTTCATTTGCTGAGAAAAATAAAAATAGCCCACTTCCTGGTTATACTCATACACAACAGGCAATGCTTTCTAGCTTTGGACATTGGAGCTTGTCATTTGTGGAAGGGTTGATTAATGATCAAGAAATTTTAAATAAGACAATAGAAATTAATAATCAAAATCCTTTAGGCACCGCTGCAGGTTTTGGAGTTTCATTTCCACTAGATAGAGAGTACACGAGAAAGAAATTAAATTTCGAAAAGAATATTGTTAATAGTTTGTTCGCTCAAGCGAGTCGTGGTAAGTTCGAGTCTTTAACATTGGAATCACTTTCTCAAATTATGCTTACACTTTCTCGATTTGCAACAGATATGTTATTTTTTACAGCAAGAGAAACAGGTTTTGTAAAAGTTTCTGAAAGTTTAACAACCGGGTCAAGTATTATGCCTCAAAAGAAAAATCTTGACTCTATGGAATTAATAAGAGGTAATGCTTCTATTATATTTTCAAATCAATTAGCTATAAAGAATATTCCAAAAGGAGTTATTTCTGGATATAACAGAGATTTACAATTAATTAAAAAACCACTGATCGAAAGTTTGAATATTACAGAGAATTCACTTTTAGTTGTTCGTGAATTCATTAAAGGTATGGAAATTGATATGGATGCAGTGAATAAAACTTTAAAGAAAGATATTTTTGCAGCTGATATGGCAAATGATATGGTTGAAAAAGAGGGTGTTTCATTTAGAGATGCGTATGTAAAAGTAGGACAAGCATTGGATGATGTGAAAGATTTTGATTTGAAAAAAAATATTTTATCAAAGAAATCATTAGGCTCTCCTGGTAATCTTGATTTGCCGTACTATAAAAAAATAGTAAAAAAACTGTAGAGGTTAAAATAAAATTGATAACTGGGTTATGTTATAATGCTACGTATGAAAATTATAAAAGAAAATAATTATGCTTTTATCGATAGTCAAAATCTTAATTTGAGTATACAGGCGTTAGGGTGGAAACTTGATTTCAAAAGATTTCGTAAATATTTAAAAGATAAATATTCTGTTACAGAAGCTTTCTTGTTTATTGGGTATATAGAAGGAAATGCAGATTTATATAAATCATTACAGAAAGCTGGGTTTGTTTGTATATTTAAACCCACACTTGTATATTCTGATGGTAAGACAAAAGGAAACTGTGATGCAGAATTAGTTTTACAAACAATGATTGAGTATCCAAATTATGATAAAGCAATAGTTGTAAGTGGAGATGGTGATTTTTATTGCTTGGTAAAATATTTGATAGATAAGAGTAAGTTAGAAGCGATCCTTATTCCTAATAGATTTAAGTTTTCTGCTTTGCTTAATTTCAGAAATTGTAGACCTTTTTTGAGATTCATGAACGATCTTAAGATTAAACTTGAGTATAGAAAAGAAAAGGCCCTTTAAGGACGAAACCTTAAAGGGTGATCTTTTCCGTTGGTGATATTTTAATTGTATACTATGTAATTATTTTTGCAAGTTTCTTGATTCAAAATATTATAATAGAAAAGAAAAAGTGCGAATCCTTGCGGATTCGCACTTTGTTTTGCGAAAGGGGTCAAAATGAAATACTAACCCCTACGATTGCCTTTACGTCAGACCCTTCCCAGCGGTTAACGATGGGGGATACCCAGATGCTCACGTTTTTGCTTATGCTGTAGTGAATGCGTGGTCCCCAGCCGATATCCTTCTGCGCATAGAAGCCGACCGACAAATTGTCAGTAACTTTCCTTTGTGCATATCCTTCGAAGTATGTCGGATTGGTTTTGTCGTTCCTGTAACGTTCCGCGAGAATCTCAGCTTCCCAGTTTTCGGATTTCAAAAACCAGAAGGCAGACACAGTTGCATGGTATGACTTTTTGATTTCATGGTCAGCCATGTAACGTGATGAGCCTACACCGATACCTACTGACATCTCTGGTGTGATGTAATACACAGGACCGGCTGTGATTTCTTCCCACCCGCGTGACTTGTATGCGGACAAGTAGAGAGCCCAGTCGTCAGTCAGAGACTTTTCGAAGTAACCTTTGATACTCGGATCACCATTCCTGTAATAACGAACTTCAACTTCATTGCTGAAGACTTCCTCGACTTCATCTTTTTTGATGTCGAGCTGCGGTGTGTCATCCGAAGAGGCTACCACGATTGAAGAGGGTGCATCATCAGATGCTTCTGTTGACGCAACTTGGGTCTGTGCCGAAGCAATAAACGAAACACTCAACAGCATGGCTGTGAGCACCACCACTATAATATTTTTCATTTTGTCCTCACTTTTGTGAATGTGCGATTGGATTCCTAAAATTAGGAGCTATTACAATCATAGCATATTTCAGCACAAAAGTCAAGTAATTTTTGGCCATTTAGTCCTTTTAAAATAAGGATTTTATGTAGTTTAGAATAAAAAAAGTACGCGAATTAGTAAATTTACGTCCTTATGATTCCATCGAACATCAAGAATATGAAATATAGATTTTTAGTAAAAATTTCTTTGACATTTTTAAATTTAATGATATAGTAAAATTAGAAGTTATTTAGGAGAAAAACATGAATATTCCACACGGTGTTGTAATTATGGATGTGAGGCGGATACAACTAATTGATTCAGTGGAGGTTGCCGCCGCTTCTCTTAGAGAAATAGGGGAAGATGCTGGCGCTGTTGCTTTACTTAGATTACGAACAAAAGTAAGGGAAGGTCTTTCATTTGAAGAAGCAAAAGTAATTTTCGACGAACATACAAAGACTATTTTTGGAGAAAAATCATGAGCACCTCGCGTGGGTGCTCTTTATTATATATACTTATTTAAATATTCAAGAAAATATGCAACAAGATAAAATTATACAAAATGAGATACTTCTTCAGGCTTTGTCACTTAAGTTAGCTGAAATTAGACATAAAGAAGGATTTGATTCACAAATTGAAAAATTAGCTCAATTGAGACGTGATATATATTCCGGTAAAATAACAGATTCTTTGTCTGAAATTTCTAAGTTGAACTAAAAATATGGATAAACTGTCAATTAGTGAATTAGAGATAATATTTGATACAAAAATATATCCAGAAATTATTTTTGAAAAAAGTAAAGGCGTAAAAAAAGAAGCAGCAATTATCGGCGGTCAACCTGGAAGTGGAAAAAGTTCTGCAGTTTCATTGTTGCTAAAAGAAAATTCTAATTTTGTTTTTATTAATGGTGACGATTTTAGAGAATTTTTGCCAGGATATGCAGAATTAATGAAATCTGACCCAGATAATACTGCTGACTTATCACAGTATGCTGTAAATTTTTGGATAGAAAGAGCCATCGATAAATGTGTTGAGGAAGAAATGAGTCTTATTATTGAGGGAACAATGAGGGTTCCAGGTACTTCACTTAAAACTGCTCTTATGTTAAAAGAGAGTGGATATAATATAACTTTCGTTTTAGTTTCAACACCGTACGAATTATCTCTTGAAAGTATTCGGGCACGTTATAATGAATCTGTTAAATTGTTCGGTGCAGGAAGAAGTGTAAAAGTAGAAAGTCATGACGAAGCTTTTTTAGGAATTAAAAAAACAATTTTAGTTCTTTTTAATGCTAAAGTTGCAAATCGGTTTGTGGTTATAAACCGACTACAAAATTCTACATTAGAATTTAATGAATTTAATCCTGAGAATGAAATAGATATATTAAATCAATTTGATAAAAATAGAGGTGGTATTCCTGGTGTAGAAATTCTTGATGAGGTAGCAAAAAATAATAAATAATATAAAAGAAAAATGGCGCGCGCTTGAATCCCCCAGATTCACGTCTTGGACGCTGTGTCGCGCCCTATACCCCCATCCTTCGAAGAATACAACAAATGCAAATAATAATGTTTATAAATAATTTGTTATACTTTATTTATGATTATAGAAGTTGATGATTACAAAAAGAAAATTTCTGGTTATATCCCAGATAAGTCAGAAGAATTTCATAGTGAAAGTGCAAAACTTGCTGATAAGGATTTTATACAACAGTTAAAAACTGGTAAGTATAAAAGAATAATTTTTATGGCTGGTGGTACCGCAAGTGGTAAAACTGAGTATTCAACATCATATTTAACTAAAAAAGATCAACTTGTTTATGATGGTACATTAAAAAATTATGAAGGTTTTAAAATAAAGTTACAGAATATAAAGAGATACAGCAAACATGAAGCAAAGGTAAAAGTGGTTCTGATTATTCCTTTTGATTGGGTTAAAGCATTTGAAGTTTTTTTAAATAGAGACAGGAAGATGAATACAATTACATTTTTTGAAACCCAAATTAAAAGTAAACTGACAGTGGTTAAAATTTTAAGAGAAACGAAAACAAAAGTCGAAATATATACAAGTTACTATGAAGAAGGCAAGAATAGGCTGGGATATAAAAGGGTTAAAATTTTAAGTAGAAATAAAATTGCTAATTTATTAGAAAAAACAGCTAATTCTACTATACACATTGCATCTCAAAACGGTTTTGAAATTAATTTATAATAGTGTTAGTATATATACATGATAACAATACTAGGCGTTAAATTTCCAGTATCAAAGAAAGTTTTATATCCTAAGAAAACTGAGGTTATTAAGTCATACATAAAAGCAATGGAAGAAGGAAAAGGGGAAGCAAAAAAAGTATTAAAGAACGTGTAGTTTTATTATTGTGTAAAATATAAAAAGAATATATAAAAGAAAAGGGCGCGACACTATTGTGTCGCGCCCCGTACCCTCATCCTCCGAAGAAGGTTGTCCAAATTGCTTCCATTGCGGTTATTCCACCGAACATTGCAAGCGTCCAGTAGAGATTCTAATTCGGAGGACTACTAACTATAATTATTCTTCTTTGTATTGTATAATATATAGATTATGTCGAACCCATTAGAAGTTTGTGAAATTTTATCAGAAGATAAGATTTTTTTTGATAAAAAAATTGTGATGCTTGGTTGTGGTTTTATTGGTCAAGGGGTACTTCCTCTTATTTTTCGTCATATTCATATAAAACCAGAACAGGTGTCTATTATCACAGCTGAAGAAAGAGGAAAGGAGGTTGCTGAATATTATGGTGTAAAGTTTGAAATTAACCCGATTACTCCAGAAAATTATAAAGATGTACTTGGTAATGTTCTAGAGAAGGGTGATTTTCTTCTAAATTTATCGTCAGATGTGGAGAGTAACTGGCTAATTGATTTCTGTGGTGAGATGGAGGTTTTATATCTTGATACATGTATTGATTCGTGGTTAGGAGAAAGTACAGATGCATCACTTTCTGTTTCTAGAAGATCTTTATACGCATTACGTGAGCAAGCTATAAAGAAAAGAGAAAAATGGGGGACAAATGGAACAACTGCAGTTCTTGCCCACGGTGCAAATCCTGGAATAGTTTCTCATCTTGTTAAACGTGCACTTCTTAACATTGCTAATGATGAAGGTCTTAATATAAACGTTCCAACATCAAGAGATGAGTGGGCAAAACTTTCACAATCTCTTAACATAAAAGTTATTCATATTGCAGAACGTGATACACAAATACCCGCAGAACGAAAAGTAAAAGGCGAGTTTGTTAATACATGGTCAATTGAAGGTCTAGTAGGCGAAGGGCTACAACCAGCTGAACTTGGTTGGGGAAGTCATGAAAAGTACTTTCCAGTAGATGGAGGAAGACATGAGTTTGGTGACCAGTCTGCAATTTATCTAAATAAGCCTGGTGCATCTGTGCGTGTTAGAACATGGCTTCCACTTGCTGGTCCACAGATTGGCTATTTGATTACACACAATGAAGCAATATCAATTGCGAGTTATCTTAGTATTGGAGAAGGTGAGAACCCAGAGTATCGTCCAACAGTTCATTATGCATATCATCCATGTGATGACGCTGTTCTTTCTATACAAGAATTGCAGGAACGGAACTGGGATTTACAGAGTAACACTAGACCGATAACAGAAGAGATTATTTCAGGAATAGATGAGTTAGGTGTTTTACTTATTGGTAACAAAAGAGGGATGTACTGGTATGGTTCACGTTTAGATATTCATGAAGCTAGAAAGATTGCTCCGTATAATTCATCAACATCTCTTCAGGTTTGTGGTGGAGTAATAGCAGGAATGGTATGGGCAATAAATCATCCAAATAAAGGTATTGTTGAAGCGGAAGAAATGGATCACGAAGAAGTTTTAAAGATAGGAGAAATATATTGGGGAAAACTAGTTGGAGAATATGGTAGCTGGAGCCCTATTGAAGGAAGAAATACTCTTTTCCCAGAAGATGTAGATATTGATGATCCGTGCCAATTTAAAAACTTTAGAGTTGTTTAAAAGCCTTATTTATAGGTATATTTAGGTTACTATTGACTTTTTATATTTTTTTGGTATAATATATATAGTGTTTTCCATGTACTTTAACTAAAAAGGGGGGTGTCTCGTGTACGAAGCGTTCAACAGATTCCTTCTTAGGCATAAAATAAGGATTGGAATCATCGCGACTGGTCATGCGTTTATGACTATTTCGACCTACGGATTTGATTATATTCTTTATCCGTACGTCATCTGGGGGATTGGGTTTTTTATCGGCTTTCCGATCTTAACCATTCTCGCTGCATTCATTGATCTTGTTACTATTTACATTTACGACAAGACGAAGAAAGATTGGCTCGGTATCGAGGCGATCAAGAGTGTCGAGGAGTCGATAGTTAGTCGACCTGTTGCCAAAATACTGGACTGGACTCGCAACCGCGAAGACATTGTCACAGCAGCTGCTCTTTCATTTTTTCTCGACCCTCTGATAATTATGCTGTACTTGAGGAATGGGTCTAATCAATACAACTGGATAAGTAGAAGAGATTGGAATATATTTCTCACTGCTACGGTTGTCGGTAATCTGTATTGGGCTACTCTGGTTCTTCTTGGAGTAGAAACCGCAGAGTATTTACAGATTGTTGGTCCTTCATAAACACGGAACTTTATTGTTCCGTGTTTTTTTGTTTAAATTTGATGTATACTTTTATTAAGATGAATAAAAAAAATAAATGGTATATTAAAAAAAGTTCTATTCATGGAAAGGGTGTTTTTGCAGGTATTGACTTAATGAAAGGTGACCTTGTTGATTATTTGAATGGTTCTTTAATAAAAATTAGAAAAGATGAAGTAAATAAAGTTTTTCCTTCATCAAGTGAAAACTGGATCGGTATTGATATCAATAAATGGATAGACCCAAAATTACCTTTTGTTGCGATAAATCATTCCTGTAATCCTAACGTAGGTATTCAGGGTAGAAAGTCTTTCAGGGTGATTAAAGATGTTAAAAAAGATGAGGAATTAGTTTTTGATTATTCTATTTCTGAAGTTGATTTACAATGGGAGATGAAGTGTAATTGTAATAACTCGAATTGTAGAAAAGAAATTAGATCAATACAATCTTTACCAAGAAAAGTTCTTAAAAGTTATCTACCTTGTGTCCCAACAGTATTTCTAAAAATTTATGACAAACATAAAAAATAATCAAATCAAAATAGACAAAAATTCAAGATTGTTTTTTTTAATATTGTTCACCCTCTTGTTTTTAAGTATCGTTCTTATTTTTTATAGGATGGTAATTTTGAATGATTATGTTGTTTTTTATGATAGTGAACAAATACCTACAATTTTATTTTTTTTAAACCCATGAATGAATTAACTTGCAACTGGGATCTTTCCCCATTTATATTTTCTTCTAGAAACTTTTCTGATGATTTGGTCTATTATTCACATCTACTCCCTCTACTTATTTCATTGATTGTTGCTTTTTTTATTTATTTTAGCAACCGGAAAAGCGTTATTAATATGACCTTTTTATCGTTAGTACTGTCTTTTTCTATTTGGGTATTTGCAGATTTGATTCTCTGGGTTAATGCTAGAACAGACCTTATAATGTTTTTTTGGTCTTTGCAAATTATTTTAGAGCCTTTGATTTATCTTTCATCTCTATATTTTGTTTATATTTTTACACATAAAGAAGACTTCGTTTTGAAAAATAAAATTTTAGCAACCTTATTATTTTTACCAGTCTTATTGTTAGCGTCTACAAATTATGGCTTGCTTGGTTTTGATTTTACAAATTGTGACGCAGAAGCGATAGAAGGACCACTTACAATTTATGGTTATTTAATTGAGATTATTTATGTTTTTTGGATGTTTTTTATTTTCTTATATGCATTTAAAAAAACAAAAACAAAAGCAGAAAGAAAGCTAATATGGTTATTATTATTTGGAATATCCTCATTTCTAATTATTTTCTCATTCGGTAATTTAATAGGAAATCTTACAGGTGAATGGTCTTATGGTCAGTATGGTCTTTTTGGTATGCCTATATTTATTGGTTTCCTTGGGTATCTTATCGTTAAGCATCATATGTTTAATTTGAAATTGTTTGCTACTCAAGCACTTGTATGGGCTCTTGCTATTATGATTGGAGCACAGTATTTCTTCATTAAAGTGCCAGTTAATTTTGTACTTAATACTGTAACATTTATTACTGTGATTGTGTTAGGTAGATTCCTCATTAAATCTGTTAAGGTTGAAATCGAACAAAAAGAAAAGTTGCAACACTTAACTGAAAAGTTGGAGGATGCGAATGTGAAGTTGAAGGCACTTGATAAATTGAAATCAGAATTCATTTCTCTGGCATCGCATCAATTACGTTCACCACTGACTGTTATCAAAGGATATGCATCTACTCTTACGGATGGAATCGTTGGAGACTTAACCGATAAACAAAAAGAAGTAGCCCAGCATATTTATGTATCAGCGAGTGGTCTTGCGAATGTTGTTGAAGACTTCTTGAATGTGACAAAGATTGAACAGGGAGGGATGAAATATGTTTTCTCTCCAACTGATATGCGACTAATTGTGAATGATTTAGTAAGTGACATGAGAATAACTGCAGAAGCGAAACATTTGGAATTCCAGTCAGATATTAATGAAGGAGTATTCCTGGTGAATGCTGATGGTACGAAGATGAAGCAAGTGTTCCTTAATCTAATCGACAATAGTATCAAGTATACGAAGGAAGGATTCGTGAAGGTGTGGTTACATAAAACAAGAGATGAACACGGAAAAGATATGATGAAGTTCGGAGTGAGTGATAGTGGTGTAGGCGTAAGCGAAGAAACGAAGGCCAAACTGTTCCAAAAGTTCGGACGTGGAGAAGGGTCAGTAATGAATGGTGGAGGGTCAGGACTCGGGCTATATCTTGCACAAGAAATAGTAAAGGAACACGGAGGTGAAATAGTCATAGACAGCGAAGGTCTCGGCAAGGGTTCCACCTTCTCGGTCACGCTCCCATTAATCAAGGAGAATGTTGCTAACTTATAGATAACGCAGTATCATATAGATATGAAAAAGATAATGATTATTGAGGACGATAAAGACCTCCAGGAGATATATAAGCTTAATTTTGAAACTGCCGGGTATGAGGTCCTACAAGAATTCGACGGATTAGATGGTATATCTTCTGTGGTTGATAATAAGCCAGATATTATCTTACTTGATGTAATGATGCCTAATATGGACGGATTTGCTTTTCTTAAAGCAATGAAAGACAACACGAGTATTAATGTTCCAGTGGTTGTGTGTTCAAATCTTTCTGACAAAGAAACATATGCAAAGGCTGTTGCAGCGGGAGCAGTTAGTGTACTTCTTAAGGTTGATTATTCAGGAAAGCAACTTGTTGATAAAATAGGACATATTCTAAACGGGATAGATATTTAGAAAGTCAGTAAAGTCCGTAAAGTCAAAAGTGGATACGAAAAGTGACATCAAAGATGTCACTTTTCGTATTGTACAAGTACTTTCAACTTTATGGACTTTATAGACTCAGCCAGTTACTCACAAGCACTTTTATATATATGGGTTATACTTATAATTACAATCGAAATAGATGGTTTATACTGTAATTACGTCTACAAGATACTGTTAATCAATAATACATAATTCAAACATGGATTTAATTTACATCTTTTCTCAAGCGTATTTTGACTTAATAGGTGTTATTGTAGCCGTTACAGGAATTGGAATACTTGCTGGAATAGTGTATTTTCGTAAAACTCAGAGTATTACAAACAGATCTTTTCTATTCTTCTCTTTTGTTACTATTTTGTGGGGGTTTTCTAATTATTTTCTTTACAAATTCGATGACCCTGATTTGATTACTCTAGCTCTTCGTTTGCATATATTCCTAACAATATGGCATTCGTACGCATTTTTCCAAGTCGCATATGTTTTCCCTGATGATAAAAAAGAACTGCCTTTGTGGCATAGGTATGCATTACTCCCGCTTGCTTTTTTTACATCAGTGTTATTATTAATTCCTTTCGTATTTACAAAAGTAAACAATTTTATTTCTTTCGGATCATTCGCGGACGTTGGTAGAAGTGATGGAATTATATTGGCAGGTATTGTCACATTTAGTTTTTTGATTGCAGGTATTAGTGTTCTATACAATAAAATAGAAAGCGCAAAAGGTGATGAAAGAAGACAGATAATGCTCATGTTTACAGGTATGTCATTAACTGCAGGATTACTACTTTTATTTAGTTTCGTTCTTCCTATTGGTTTCCAAAACTTTGACTTCGTGCCGTTCGGGGCATTGTTTATATTTCCTGTAATAGTTTTTACTGCGTATGCGATTTATATTGTCGAGTTATTCCATGTAAAAAATCTTTTCGCCGGTATATTCACTTTCTTTTTGTGTGTTTTTTCTCTTGTTCAATTAATGATTTCTGATAATATAGAGCAACTACTTTTAAGAATTATAATTTTTGTACTTACTCTTGTTCTTAGTATTCAATTGGTTAGAAATACATTTGAAATTGAACTAGCGAATGAGCAAAAATCAGAGCTGATGACTTTTGCTACACATGAAATTCGCACCCCAATTACAATCATGAGAGGTTATGCTGCGATTTTGCTCGACGGGGATAAGGGCCAAATTAGTCCACAAGTCGTTGATCTGCTCCAAAAGATTATGATTTCTGGAAATGAAGTCATATCATTGCTTTCTCAGTATCTTAATAAATCAAAAATTGAATTAGGGCAACTTCAATATGTTTTTCTGAAAATAGACGCTGTTCAATTAGTTAATGAGATATTAGCAACGTTTAAGGTTCACGCCGATCAGAAAGGTTTGTATCTAACAGAAGTTCTTCCAGTAAAGGAAAAATATTTTGTTAATGCTGATCAGGGTAAGTTAAGAGAAGTTATAACTAACCTTATTGATAACTCAATTAAATACACTCCAAAGGGTTCAGTTGTTTTATCAGTTGAAAAACATAGCGGTAAGATTATTATAAAAATATCTGACACAGGGCTTGGAATTCCAGAGGATACTATGCAGGCCTTGTTCAAGGAGTTTTCTAGGGCAGATATACAGAAAGTAAATATTTTAGGAACTGGCTTGGGGCTTTATCTTGCTAAGATATTTATTGATGCGCATAAGGGTCGTATATGGGCTGAGTCAGAAGGAAAAGGAAAAGGGGCACAGTTCTATATTGAATTACCTGAAGCACAGGGATAGTGTGTAGTTGGTGGTGAGTAGGGTGTAGTAGAACAAAAATTCAGAAATACGAATAAAGAAATACAACATACAAAATTTATGAGAAAAATAATGATTATTGAGGATAATAAGGACATTCAGGAGATATATAAACATAGCTTTGAGAAGTATGGATATGAAGTAATAATTGAAGAAAATGGTCAGGATGCAATCGATCATGTTGCAGAAAAACTTCCAGATATAATTCTTCTTGACTTGATGATGCCACAAATGGATGGATTTGAATTTTTGAGATTAATGAAGCAAAACCCCTCACTCAATATTCCAGTTATTGTATGTTCTAATATTTCTGATAATGATATAAATTCACGTGTTATGGAAGCAGGGGCGGTTGCTATGATTTTAAAGGTTGATTATTCAGGTAAACAATTAGTAGAGAAAGTGGAGTACATTTTGAATGAAACAGGTGACAGTCCACTTTTCAAAAGTATGCACTAATTGTCGTTTGTTCTTATTTTATTCTTAAGTTGCGCATAAATATTGCCTTTTTATGGTATTTATGATAGAATACGTCACATGTTAAAAATCAGATTACAACGTACTGGACGCAAAAACGACCCACATTTCCGTCTCATTGTTACAGAAAGTGCTCGTAAGCCAAAGACAACACAATTTACTGAAATAATCGGTACTTATAATGTTAAAGCAGGAGTTTTTGAAGCGAAAGCTGACCGTGTTAATCATTGGGTTTCAGTTGGAGCACAAGTTTCTCCAACAGTTCATAATCTTCTTGTTTCAAAAGGAGTATTAAAAGGAAAGAAAGTAAACGTTCTTCCAAAGAAAACAGTTCAAGTAAAGAAAGAAGCGAAAGCTTAGCACAGAAAATTAAAAGCGATATCCTAGGATATCGCTTTTAATTTTCTGTGCT
>CAYWEW010000001.1:0-112698 GCA_964457775.1 uncultured Candidatus Saccharibacteria bacterium | reverse complement strand
GTACCAGTACCAGTACCAGTACCAGTACCAGTACCAGTACCAGTACCAGTACCAGAAAAAGTAGTAGCAAAAATAGAAGTAAAACCTGCCTTTGAGGCTATTTCTAAACCACAAGTGGTTACTACAGAAAATGAAATCCAAAAAATAAACACATCAGAAATTGTTTATTTTGATAACACAGGAAAAGAGGAGAGAGAGTTAAAAAATTTTGTTGATGATGGCATAGAATTACCAAAAGTAACAGAGCGGTTAGCTATCCCTAAAGAGGAAAGTGAATCAAAAATAACTTCACTACCAAATAACAATGATCCACAGTCATTAATTATTCCTAAGCCTGAAAATAAATCACTAGTCCCGCCTCCTGAACCTCCAGAAAATTTACCAATGAAACCATTTGAAAGTGCTCCACATGTTTGGCCATTCTCTAAGTATAAAGAGGTTTTTCATGGAAAAGTCATGCCAATACTTTCTTCCAAAGAACAGGCTCTTGTTGAAGAGGAAAGGCTAAAAAAAGAAAATATAGTTAACAATAGTGACCTGAACCAAAAGCAAAAACCTGTTGCTTTAAAAGTAAAAAGAACTGGATTTGATGGTGAAGATGAGGGTTTGATTTTAATGACAGGGGTAACATTACTAATAATTCTACTATTACTCTCTTATATGTATAGTAATGGAAGATTATAAATAGATTATTTAACTTATATTTCTTAATTCTAAAGTGCTATAATAAACCTATTATCAAACTTAATTAATAATATATGCAAATAGATTATAAAAAATATGTGTGGCTAACAGGAGCTGTTGCGTTAATAGCGGTTGCTTTTGCGGCAGTTGCAATGGGGGTAAATGATTTTAATTCAGTTAGACATCCAAATGGACAAGTTGCTTCTATTACAGTTACTGGAGAAGGGGAAGTAACCGCTTTGCCAGATATTGCTACTATTACTCTTACAGTAAGAGAGTCTGCGAAAACAGTTCCAGAGGCACAGAAACTAGTTGAAACAAAAATTACACAGGCACTTAAAGATATTTCAGATTTAGGTGTAGATAAAAAAGACACAAAAACACTTTCATACACTATTAGTCCAAAGTACGAACAACAAAGCACTGGCTATTGTAATGGATACATTTGTCCACCAACAAAAAGTGTTGTGGTTGGTTATGAAGTTGCACAATCAATGCAAATTAAAGTTCGTAAGATTGATCAATCAGGTGCTGTTATAGGAACTATAGGTAAAGCTAATATTACAGAAGTGTCTGGACCAGAATTTACAGTTGACGATATGGATAAAGCAAAAGCTGAAGCAAAAGCAATTGCTATTAAGAAAGCTCAAGAAAAAGCGAAAGCAACAGCAAAGGCACTTAACTCAAGTTTGGGTAGTGTAATGAGTTTTAGTGAAGATAATGGTGGGTATTATCCTGTTATGTATAAAGCAGACATGATGTCAGCTAGAGCAGTTTCCGCACCAGAATCGGTAACTATTCCACAAGGGGAGAGTGTAATTAAATCAAATGTGACTATTACTTATACATTGAAGTAGGGTAATCTTCTATTTTAAATTAAAAACAACACTTTAAGTGTTGTTTTTTAATTTTTAGATAAATGTTATATTTAAAAAGGAAATGCTCACAAAAGGAGAATAAAAATGCTAAGGAGTAAAATTGTGATGAGTAATGAAGTAAAAGCTGCATTAGCTGAAATGAAGCAGACTGCACACAAAATCGGAATCAGAGGATTATCACCCTACGAAAGAAAAGTAACTCGTGGAGATGGGGGTGGTTTTCAGTCAAGTTCACACTTTGATGTGGATGAATTTTTGGAAAGACAAAAGCTTCTTGAAGGGTTACAAAAGGATGGATCTCTCGAAGAATTACTCAAGGCGTAGCAGGATCTATCAAGGGACAAAAATGACACCGAAAGGTGTCATTTTTCTTATTTTGACTACAAATTAAGCTTAATTTGTAAATTAATTAAATTAGCTATTGACAGATTTATCAATAAATGCTATAATATAAAATGTAAGTGAGTCACAGTATTATTCTCTGGGAGCTGTTTGATTCACGCAAAAAAGGAGGTGTGTTATGTTCGTACGCAACCGACGGGGATATCGGTACCAGAGAAAGGCCGCCAGATGATGGCGGCCTTTTTGATTGACAATATACGCAGAGTTTAGTATAATAGAAATATATAAATGCCCTGGGGGGCGTTTTTTAGAATAAGGTGAAGATGTAATTTATTTGATGAACTTCTTTGTCAAAACATCAAATTTTTATTTCGCCGCACAAATTAGTACGACTCAACAAAAATTTTTGTTTTTCCTCGAATTTAATTAAAATAAACTACATCTTGTAAGAAAATTATTATAATCATATGGACACAATTATCAAATACCTCAAAGAAACAAAAGCAGAACTTAAGGAAGTAGTTTTCCCAAGTACATCTCAGACAATAAATTATACAATAATTGTTATAGTTATTTCTGTCTTAGTAGCATTAGTATTAGGTGGAACAGACTTAGGTCTTCGCACCGGTCTTTCTAATCTTCTTAATCGTTAAGTTATTGCTCGATAATATTATTATTTAATACACACATTTTTTTATGGCTAAACAAGAATTTACAGGAGAGCGTCATTGGTACGCTATCCATACATATAGTGGATATGAGAATGCGGTTTTGCGTAATCTAAAGCAACGTATAGAGTCACTTCAGATGCAAGATAAAATTTTCGAAGTAGTTGTTCCTATTGAAAAGAAAATCAAAGTTAAGGGGACTAAGCGCGTTGAAGTAGAAGAAAAGATATATCCAGGTTATATTCTTGTAGATATGATTGTAGATGATAATAGTTGGTATGTAGTTCGTAACACTCCTCGCGTAACAGGTTTCGTTGGAGCAGGAACAACTCCAGTTCCACTAAAGCAATCCGAAATTGATTTTCTATTTAGTCGTATGAATAACGGAGAAGTAGAACATGATATTGCTGTTACTGTAGGAGAACTAGTTTCTATTATCGACGGCCCATTTAAAGACTTTGAAGGAAAAGTTTCTGAGGTTGATAAGGCAAGAGGAAAGCTTAAGGTGTTGGTTAACATGTTTGGACGCGAAACTCCTGTTGAGCTCGACTTCCTTCAAATTAAAAAAATCTAAATTAACGTTTAAAATTGCCCCTAAAAAGTCCTTGAAATAAGCACAAAAACGTGTTAGAATGACTAAACTTTAAATTATATGGCTAAGAAAATTACAAAATACGTAAAAGTTCAAATTGAAGCAGGTAAAGCTACTCCTGCTCCTCCACTTGGTCCTGCGCTTGGTCAGGCTGGTGTTCAGATTGGTGATTTCGTTAATAAATTCAACGCTGCTACAGCTGGTCAACAAGGCAGAATGTCAGTAAAGATTTATGTTTACGAAGATCGTACTTATGACTTTGTTATCAAGACACCTACTGCAACTTCTCTTGTTATGAAAGGTGCGAATGTGGCAAAAGGAAACTCAAAGGGTAATGCTGGAACAATTTCAAAAGATAAGGTTCGTGAAATTGCAACACTTAAACTTAAGGATCTTACAGCTCATACTGTAGAACAGGGGATGAAGATTATTGAAGGTACAGCGCGTTCTGCTGGTATCAAAGTGGTTTAGTTTAAAACCATCTCATATTCTTTGTTGTAACGTCATTTTTGTCAGTCGCCGTAGGTCTACTACGTCTTCTTCTAAAAATTTGTTACGCCTCGAATCTGAAATAATTTTAAACCAAAAAAATACATACAAAAGCGACATCTTATGATGTCGCTTTTGTATTGTGTAGCTTAAACTAGTAACCCGTGACTACCCATTTGCAGTTTTTCTTGTCCTCGTGTAGGATTGCACAAGGCCCCGAACGGGAACGTTCTATTTAAGAAAGGAACTAACATGAGTATTAAAAACGACAGGTGGATTCGCCGTATGGCACAGGAGCACGGCATGATTGAGCCATATGAGCCAAATCAAGTGAAAGAGGCACCTATTGGTAGCGGTCGCAAGATTGTGAGCTACGGAACCTCTTCATATGGCTATGACATTCGTTGTGCTAATCAGTTCAAAATTTTTACCAATATAAACTCAACCATTGTTGATCCGAAGAACTTCGACCCAAACTGTTTTGTCGATTTTACGGGTGAGTGTTGTATTATTCCACCCAACAGTTTTGCTCTTGCTCGTACACTGGAGTATTTTCGTATTCCACGCAATGTGTTGACGGTGTGTTTGGGTAAAAGCACTTATGCTCGTTGTGGAATTATCGTCAACGTTACACCTTTTGAACCTGAGTGGGAAGGGTTCGTTACTCTTGAGTTTTCGAATACTACACCACTCCCTGCAAAGATTTATGCAGGTGAAGGTTGTGCGCAGGTTCTTTTTTTTGAATCCGATGAAGTGTGTGAAACCTCGTACAAAGACCGTAACGGAAAATATCAAGGCCAGACTGGAGTTACTTTGCCGAAGGCATGATTCCAAAAAGTGGTTCGCGAAAGCGAACCACTTTTCTTTTAATGTTTGATATAATTTAATAATGAAATTATTTATAAAAAAATTACACGAAGATGCGAAGCTGCCAACACGAGCACATCATGATGATGCAGGAATAGATATATATGCACACGGCATACACATTATAGAACCAAGCCAGACAGTAGCAATACCAACAGGGGTATCTATGGAATTAGAAAAGGGGTTTGTGTCACTTGTTTGGGATAAATCAGGAATCGCTTTGAAAGGAATAAAAACAGTTGGTGGCGTAATTGACGCAGGTTATCGCGGTGAGTACAAAATAATGATGCACAATCTTTCTAACACTTCGCGGACATTTGAGAACGGAGATAAAATTGCACAGATACTTATACAAAAAGTTGAGTTCCCAGAATTAGTTGAAGTTGATGAATTGAATGATTCCACTCGTGGGGTAGGTGGGTTCGGTAGTACAGGGAAGTAGTTTGCAATTATATAAAAACAAGCACGATGTTATCGTGCTTTTTAAAAGTATTGCTTAAATCCAGAGTGAATTTTTCCAGTAGTGGGCGAATTCAAGTCGCACTGTATCTTCCCCCCAATTACTGTTAACAAATCTCGTGTCCATTGTACGAATGAACCCTGCTCGTGACGCTTGTTGAGTGAGAGAGGTTCTTAGTTTTCGAAGATTTGGATCTTTTCTAATGCTGTGAAGTACTAGGGTTATATGAACATGGGAAGCATAATTAAAACCCTCCATCCAGATTAGTTCTCCACCAATGAAGAATATATTATGGAGGTCTTTTAGGTTATGCTCTGCCCATTCAAGTAATGAGGGAACAGAGGATCCTCCGAAAATATCATCTCCAATTTTTCTTGGATCGCCACTGAATTCCTGAGATATTACACCCATATATCTTTTTGGTAGGGCTCTACCAATCGATTCAAAAGTTTTTCTTCCAGCAATAAGCAAATTTTTCTTTCCTTCTGGAGCAGTTAAGGTCACATTTTTGAAATGTTGCATATCTTCCTTGAGTGAACCTTTTGGCCATGGCAGTCCATCCTCTAACCCAAAAGCATTGTCAGGGTGGGTGTGTGCTCCGATAATAGCTATTCTGTCAGAATTAATCATGATTCCTCCAAATGGTTAAACGAACAATACTTACATATCCTATACAAAATAACAGAAAAAGAAAAGGCCGACGCATCGCGTGGCCTTAAAGGTAATACATTTACAGCATTTCAGCTGGAATCTTTTCGTGAGATTTGTAACCAATCAGTTTGATATCTTTCATGGTAAACGAATCTATATCTTTTACATCTGGATTGAGCCACAACTTCGGAGCCTTGTAAGGATTTCGAGATAGTTGCTCCACTACTTGTTTTTTGTGACCACGACTATATTGAGCGTACCCTTTGTCTGTTGCCGCAAGATAGATGTGGCAGTCCTCAAGAGTGATGACTAGTTCACCTGGCACCATGTCGACACACTGTGCAACCATGTGACAAAGCAATGCATATGATGCAATATTGAACGGAACGCCCAAGAACATATCACACGAACGTTGATCCATTGAAAGATCAAGATACATTTTCTTATCTTTTCTTCTGCTTGGACGCACAAAGAATTGCATCTTCATGTGACAAGGAGGTAGACACATATCAGAAAGCTCTCCAGGGTTCCATGCATTAACAATGTGATAGCGACTGAAAGGGTCATCCTTAAGTTTGTCCACCACATGTTTTATTTGGTCAAAATTCCAATAATTTCCATCAGGTTCAGTGACTTTCCAGTTCCTCCATTGTGCACCGTATATACGTCCACAATCACCTTCAAATTTTGCAAGTCCTTGATTTGCAAACCATTCCTGATTCTTTGTCCATATATTTCTTGCGCTGGGTGGTTTACCAAGATATTCGTTAAGTTTACCAATAGAAAGCCTTCCACCTGTATCTTTCCCGGCATCAAGGAACCACAAGTTTTCTGCCTTGACCACTTCAAATGCGAGAAATTTGGTTGTGGTGGCAGGGAAGCCAATTTGCAAATCAAAACGCATTTGGTGTGCCAGAACTGCTATTGTGATACCGTTACGTGTTTTACGAACGGAACCATGTTCTAGTGTCATGTGAAGAGCATAAAGAAACTGCTGTTCGTTCGGGTTATTACCTGTTTTCAATTGCGGCATATTTATCTCCAAGAAGTTTGTAGAATGAACAACTCCTAAACTCTACAGAAAAATGCCACAGTATGCAATCTTGTCAAAAGTTACTTTTGTTACATTTTATAGTAGGATTAATTACGTATTAGTTCATTGTGAATATTCACTAACAGTTGCTGAAAGGCGAAGGAGAAAAAAATGAGTTATGTCGGGCGTGGAAAATATATAGTTATTGATGGTATTGATGGTGGAGGTAAAACAACCTTGTTTGAATCATTAAGAAAAGTTTTCCCTTCCTGGAGTGGTGTAACAGAAGACAAAGACGAAATTTCTACAAAAAATAGTTCTAGTTTCGTTTACACAAGGGAACCTGGTGGCACCATGTTGGGTGAAAAATTGAGACCACTCATACTCAGTGAACCAATGGATCCATTTTCTGAAATGTGTCTGTTCATGGCCCAGAGAAAAGAAGCAAGAAATATGCTTGAAGAATTTCTTGTTAAAGGTGTACACACTATTTCTGATCGTTCTGAGTCTGCAACATTCGCATATCAAATTCGTGGCAGGGGATTGCAGCATCTTGAAAGTTTGTTTTGGGAAATGAATAAAACCCTAGAACCACTTCCAACAATGTATATATTTCTTGACCTACCACCGAGTGTAGCCTTTGAAAGATTGAATAGCAGGGGTGAGAATGTTGGGCGCGATGTTTTTGAAAAAGAACATATTGAATATTTCGAAAGAGTTAGGAATGGATTCCTTGAATTTCCTTCAAAAGTAAACACTTCCTGTTTTTTTGTTAATGCAAATCAATCAAAAGAAAAGGTTGCAGATGAAGTAATTGCTCATATAAAAAACCACACTTTATCTTCTTAAAAAATTCATAATCAACATAAGCGGAACTCCAAAAAGTTTCGCTTTTTTCTTTTGCTATTTCACATTAACCTGGAGTATTTAAATTGGCAAAAGAAAATGCGACCGAGGTGGTCGCATTTTGGACAAACGAGAGTCAATCTTTTCCGATTGACCCTGGATCTACTTTTGTGTAGTGAGTGTACCTTAGGTCAAACTCAACCCCAAGGTCACCAAGCTTTTCTTTGAAATCAAACACCCCTCTAACCATCCAGTCACGACTCTCCTTGAGCAAAAGCGCCTCAGGAAACAATGTCATTACTCCAAAAATTGGCTCTTGGAGACGACAATCACAACTTACTTCAGCTACATATGCATCAGTACAAAACTGAAGAGCTTCAGTCAAAACCCTCTTCCCTCCAAGGAAAAATACTTTCTTCCCTGGTGCATTTGTATTTGCCAATTTTAATGCTTCCTCAACGCTCTCACAAAGAAGGTAGTCGTTTGAATCAACAAGCGGTGAAGAGTAAGGATGGTTCACAACAATGCAAAGTTCATGAGAAAAGTTTTTTGGTAACAAGGAATATGTTGTTGGTCCAACAACAATAACTTGACCATTCGTCATAATCCGCGTATTCTCGTTATCTCTTTTTATTGCTGGCCAAGGTGACCTATTTCCTACACGAAATATTCCGTGTGGCACTGAAACGCTGACCATAATTGCTCTTGTTTGTTCATTCACAGCAATCTCCCTAAATAAAACGAAAAAAGTACAATCATATATATACTATATAAATATTATGGTTATTGCAAATTGAAGTATATATTTTCATATTTCTTGCATAATAAGGTACTATATAAGGATGAATTCTTACGAAATAATCAAAAATGAATTAAAGGAAATAGTTGGTAACGACGTATTTTTTTCTTTAAATCAACCAGAAGATTTTGCACATGGCGATTATGCAACGAATATTGCTTTTGTTATTTCTAAGCGGAAAGGAAGGTCTCCTAAATTGTGTGCAGAAGAATTAGTGCAACCACTTACTGAAAAATTTTCTTCAATTTTAAAAAAAGTTGAAGTTGCTGGACCTGGCTTCGTTAACTTTTTTTTGAAGGATGAAATCATAAGAGAAGAAAACAATAAAGGTGAAACAAAAATTACTACAAAATATACTGGTAAAAATATTTTAGTTGAACACTCATCACCTAATTTGTTCAAACCTTTTCATATTGGTCATTTGATGAATAATATTGTTGGTGAGTTCGTAACTCGTGCAACGAAAGAGGGTGGGGCGAATGTAACAACTATTTCATTCCCATCAGATATATCATTAGGCATAGCAAAAGCCATTTATATTATCAAAGAAGACAAAGATAATGGTAATGATGTTTTGGGTAACACCGAAGACAGAACAAAAATTATTTCATATCTTGGTGACTGTTATGTTAGAGGGGTTAAATTGGGAGAGGAGAATCCAGAGTTGGAGAATAAAATAAAAGAATTGTCACGAGATTTGTTTAATCAAATAGACGGCGGGGAATTAAAACCATCTGAAGAATATGATATTTATACAGACGCGCGCAATTTTAATAATTCATATTTTCAAAATGTAATTGAAGGACTTGGTTCTCATATTGATAAATATATTTTTGAAAGTGAAGCAGGTAAAGTTGGTAAGAAAATAGTTCTATCTAACCCACAAGTATTTAAGGAAGGGGAAAGAGGGGCTGTTATTTATACACCAGATGAAGAAAGAAAAGATTTGAATACCTCAGTATTTATAAACAGTGAAGGACATCCGACATATGAAGCAAAAGATATTGGTTTAATTGAAAAGAAGTTTACTGAATACGGAAATATAGATGAATCGTTATTTATAACAGACAATGAACAAACCCATCATTTCAAAATTGTTTTAGATGCAGGAAGTAAGTTAGGTGGCGATTGGATGGATAGAGTTGTAAAGAGTAAACATATACCACACGGACGTATGTTGTTTAAAGGCGCAAAGATGTCCTCTCGATTAGGTGGTGTACCACTTGCTCTTGATGTTATTGGTGTTGTTGAAGAAGAGGTAAAAGAAAGAGCTGGAGATAAAATTGAACATCTTACAGAAGAAGAAAGAAAGAAATTAGAAAGAGGTATTGCTCTCTCTGCTCTTCGAATCGCCGTGCTTCGCTCTAAACCTGGAATAAATATTAATTTTGACCCAGACACATCACTTTCTTTTGAAGGAGATTCAGGGCCGTATCTAATGTATACACACGCTAGATGTAGTTCACTTTTAGAAAAAGGAAAAGATATAACACTAACATGGAGTAATGATACAGAAGTAACAAGTCTTGAGAAAAATTTATTTCATTTTGAAAGAGAATTAATTGAAAGCTGTGAAGAACTAGCTCCTCAAAAATTAGTGACATATCTTTTTTCTATTGCGCAGTTGTTCAATGGATATTATTCGCAACAGCAAATTATAGTGGAAGGGGACAGTATTGGTAATGCTCACAGATTAATGATAGTTAAACGTACTAAGGAAGTTCTAAAGAGAGGTCTGTATGTTCTAGGAATAGAAGCTCCAGAGAGAATGTAATAAGTGGCTAGTAGATAATTTTTATGGTAGAGTTCTCTTGGCAATTTTGCTCTTTCAAATAAAAGGATAATGAGATGAAAAAGTTTATAGTCGGTGGTATCAGAATGGATTATCCAATAATGGTTGGTGCTGGGGTGTGCAAAACACCCGAGTCCATTGTCCCATATTTGGATGAAGATCTTCCTATTGGAGCTAATGTAACTGGTGCATATACACCAGAGGAACGTGAAGGTAATCCAGAGCGACCTGTTGATCATTGGTCAAACGATCTTAATTCCGGATTTAACGCTTTTGGTATGCCAAATATTGGTTTTGCAAAAGCATATGAGCGGTTGAGTGTCGTTTTGACCAATAGGCCGACAATCTTTAACTTCGCTGGGTTTTCGCCGAAAGAGTTTGTTGATATGGTTGCACATCATCGCAACAATTATCGTTTGGCCCCGTCCATTTCTGCTATGGAAGCCAACTGGGGTTGTCCGAATGCGCATGACAAAAAAACATTTCCAATTGCAAATGATTTTGATTCCATTGTTGAAACTTTGGAAGGGTGGAGAGAACTATTCGGAGGAGAAGATAATCCTTTTCCTTTATGGGTAAAACTTTCCCCGTACTTAACAAAAGAGGATTTGAAAGAATTTCCTTCCACAATCGATACATCTGCCTTTCCTGTTGTTAATGAAGGTTTTGCAGAAAAGGTTGCTCACCTTTTGGCTAGCCTAAGATACAGAAATATTATTCATGCGGTTGTGAACTTTAATACAATCGGCAATTGCGTTTACAAAGAAAATGGAATACCAGTTACTGCACCAAATGGCGGCAAAGCAGGTATGTCTGGGTCATTGCTCAAACAGTTTTCATTGAGACAAAATAAAATCTTTCGTGAAATACTTCCTCCTTCAATCGATACAATTGGCTGTGGTGGAATACTTCACGGGGATGACGTTGCAGATTTTCTTGAAGCAAAAGTTGCAGGTGTACAATGTACAAGCTTGCCCCATTGGTTCGGAGGACCGAAATCTTTCCCTCGACTTCTTGAAGAAAGCGATAGACTGTTGTCACATTTGTATTAACAACTCGTAAAGGAGATATACATGAGAAAGTTAAAGTTTCCGGTTCCGGACGACATGCACTTACACGTTCGCTCTGGGGCACGTTTGTATTCTGTTGTTCAACACACTGTGGCACAGTTTGGTAAGGCAGTTATTATGCCGAACTTGGCACCGAAGCACATTACGACAGTTAAGGAAGTGCTTGAATATCGTAATGAAATTATGCGAGCGGTTCCCAAAGGTGCTGAATTCACACCACTCATGACAGTTTCACTTTCGAAAGAAATGACCCCAAGTGACTTGAAGGAAGCAATGGGGTGCGAACATGTTTATGGTGCTAAGTTATACGCAGGACACACTACTAATTCTGAAGGTGTGACAGATGTTCAAGCACTCGCTTGGGCATTTGAAATACTCGAGAATAGTGGGATACCACTCCTTATTCACGGTGAAGCTGGGGTAACGATTGATGTTTTTGATCGAGAGCGCCGTTTCTATGAAAATGAAATGGTTTGGATCAAAGATACATTTCCTGAACTCAAAATTGTTTGTGAACACATAACCACAGCATATGCAGTCCATTTTGTTTCGAGTTGTTCTAAGAATGTGTTTGCTACTGTAACACCACAACATCTTCTTTCGAATCGAAATGACATGCTTGGTCAAGGTGGAATTCGCCCAGACTATTACTGCATGCCTATTTTGAAGATGGAAGCTGACCGTCTCGCTCTTCTTGCAGCAGCAACAAGTGGCAACAATAAGTTTTTCCTTGGCACTGATTCAGCTCCACATCCACGATTCGGTTTTGCGGGTAAGAGCAAGTATTCTGCTTGTGGCTGTGCTGGATGTTTTTCAGCATCACACGCACTTGAACTTTACGCAGAAGCTTTTGATTCATTCGGAAAGTTGGACAAGTTGCCAGACTTCGCCTCTCGTTTCGGGAGGGAGGCTTACGGACTTCCGCCGAACAATGGTGAAATTCTTCTTGAAGAAGTTGAGCCGTGGACTCTTCCCGAATCATTTGAATTCGGGGACGAAGATGTTGCTCCATTCCGTGCCCATGTTCCACTCAAATGGAAAGCAAGGCGTGTCTAATATTTTGTTCCTTGTTTCATTTTCGAAGCCGACCCAATTGGTCGGCTTTTTCTTTAATTTTAATTGTAGAATATGGACAAAATACTTTTTTCGTGTTAGTTTGATTTTAGAAGTACCTTCTAATTTTTTAAGAAAGTGAGGTATAAAATGTTGCCTGAAAATGTCATTCTTGTTCGTCATGGTGAGTCAGAAGGAAACGTTGCAGTTGAAGCAAGTAAGAACGGTGACAACAGACACTTCACAGAGGAATACCGCAATCGTCATAGCCGTGAGTTTAGATTGACTGATCGCGGTATAGCACAGGCTGAATCTGCTGGTAATTGGTTACGCCAAAATTTAACAATTAACCTAGACTCTTTTTATGTCTCTGATTACATTCGAGCCAAAGAAACAGCCGCATATCTTGCTCTGCCAAATGCAAGATGGAAAGAAGAATATCATCTTCGTGAACGCGACAGGGCATTAGCAGATAACATTCCTCGCGATGAAGAAAGAGCTTTGTTTCCTATGGAGCAGAAACAATATAGCATTGACCCATTTTTGTCTGTTCCAGCAGGTGGAGGAGAATCTTTTGCTAGTTTTTGTTTGCGACTTAAGGCTGGATTCATTGAACATCTTTCCAGACAACCATCCAATAGCTCAGTCGTAATTGTTTGTCACGGTCATGTCATGAGAGCTCTTCAGCTTGAAATTGAAAATCTAAGTCACGATGATTTCATTCGTTTGGATAAATCTGATATTCCACATGAAAAAATGAACAACTGCCAAATTCTTTGGTACACAAGAATGGATCCAAATAATCCTCTGGTCACCAATACACGCACCTTAGCTGTTAGATCAGTGTGTCCGTGGAAGGAAGACGGGGATTATGGGTGGCGTTATATCGAGCGTAAGCTTTCAACAAATGAAGACCTTCTTAATGAGGTTGAACGTTATAAGAGGCATGTGAATTAAAATGTTGAGTTTCTGAGCCGACCCAAGTGGTCGGCTTTTTCTTTGCATTTATAATTTTGCTATTCCTTTTTGATTGGTGTAGTATCAGGGAGGTTTTTGTACATTCAAAGGAGTTTGCTATGGAAACAGAAACAGCTAGGTTTATGGGTTATATTTTAGTTTTTTTATTCATTTTAATTGCCTACGGACTTCTTTTTATTAGAAAACAAGATCTTGGGTCTGGTAAAAAATATAGACACTCCTTTTTATTTTCAGAAGAGTTGTATTCAGCTCTTAATGAAATGTCTGATTTCTTTAAGAAGGACAGATCTGAAACTATTCAACTGGCCTTAATACTTCTTGTGATTTCTAAAGAAGCTCTAGTTAAGGGAAGTAAAGTTATGATTGTTGATAAAAATGGTAAATCTACCGAGATAATTTTTCCTGATGGTGAAGCTGAAGAAAGCACAACAAGCCTTCCTGGAAATGTCATAAGACTTTTTCCAAACAAGAAATAAATTTAAAAGGTGGTCAGCTGACCACCTTTTGCTATTCTTTTTTGATTGGTGTAGTATCAGGGAGGTTTTTGTACATTGATGTTTTGTCTAGTTATGTTTTGTGGCTAAACCAATTTGTTTACAAATGTTTTAGGGAGGAAAAGATGAAAAGAGCTAAGCAGGTGTGGATGAAGGAAAAGGTTAGGGAAAATCAAAGGCGTGATAGAGATCTTGCAAAAGAAGTTGTTGCTTGGGTTGGTAAGATGAATCTTTTTGGTACAACGGTTCTTATTCCGGAGAATAATTCACTTGCGCTGAGACTTAGGGAATACATAGACAAGAATTATCGTAATACAAACTACACAGAAAAAGATGAAATGATTAACGCAATTAATCGTCGTTTGTGTGAAATTGGCCTATGGAACTTTAGTCAGGTTTCTGTACTCACAAGACCAGACAATGTTTTTTCACCAGAAGCATTAGCGTTTGCAATTTTTCATGAACATTTAACAAAAGATCAAATCCGAACAGTTGAACTTCTTCTTGATCACGGTGAAACTTTAAAGAAATTTGTTTTTTCAGGTGTTCATTTGCCTATGATTGTACTTTCACAATTGGAAACAGCAAGAGAAAAGGCAACCCCACATAAGTGGCCAGAATCGTCCCGTCATTCGGATGACACTGAATGTTTTGAATCTCATTGATTTATGACTACAAAGCCGACCCAAGAGGCCGGCTTTTTTCTTGCTATATTTTTATTTTCTTGTAATATAAAGAGATAAGCAATGAAGGAACTAATCACTCCTTGGCTTTGGGAAGAAAATTCTATCGAATTTTTATGGCAAATTTATATAGTCCTAAACCTTCGGTCGGGCAAGTAGAACCCAATCTAAAGAAGGGGATAGAAATATCCTGAATCAAGGTGGTACCACGATAAACAATCGTCCTTGGAAAACAATTTAATCATTGTTTTCTTCGGGCGATTTTTATTTTATAAACAATTATCATTATGAACGACAAACCAACACCAAAAACAATATCAGAAAAAGAACAAGAGACCTTAAAATTTTGGCAAGAGAATGAGATTTTTGAAAAGTCTATTGAGACTCCAGCAAATGAAACAGCAAAAGGTGACTTCTCTTTTTATGATGGCCCACCATTTGCAACAGGCCTTCCACATTACGGCCATATTCTTGCAGGTACAATCAAAGATGCAATTCCCCGTTATCAAACTATGCAAGGAAAGTCCGTTCGTCGTAAATGGGGTTGGGATTGCCATGGTCTTCCAATTGAAAATTTGATTGAGAAAAAGTTGGGACTAAAAAGTAAAAAAGATATTGAAGATTTTGGTATTGATAAATTCAATCATGACGCACATGAGAGTGTGCTTACTTATGACAGAGAGTGGAAAGAAATTATTCCTCGCCTGGGAAGATGGGTTGATATGGATAGGCCATATAAGACAATGGACTCAACTTATACCGAAAGTATTTGGTGGGCTTGGAAATCCCTTTTTGAAAAAGGTTTAGCATATGAAGGTAATAAGATGATGCATATATGTCCTCGTTGTGAGACTACACTTGCTCAAAGTGAAGTAGGTATGGAGTATCATGATGTGACAGATATTTCTTTAACTGCAAAGTTTGAATTAGTTGATGAACCTGGAACTTTTGTTCTTGCTTGGACTACAACACCTTGGACTCTACCAGGCAATACGGCTCTTGCAATAAAACAAGATGCAGAATATGCAAAAGTTTCTATTGAAGGAATTGAAGGGAAATATATTCTCGCAAAAGAAAGAATTGGGGATGTTTTAAAAGATATGAAGTATGAAGTGATTGATACGTTCCCAGGTATTTCTTTGATTGGAAAATCATACAAGCCAGTATTTGGTTATTTTAGTGATGTAGAAATTGAAAATAAAGAAAACATTTGGAAGGTATGGCATGCGGATTTTATCACATTAGATACTGGAACTGGTATTGCACATGAAGCACCAGCATTTGGAGGAGACGATATGGAGCTTGCTAAGCTACACAATATTCCAATCATTAAGCATATTAAAATGGATGGTACTTTTATTCCTGCCGTTACAGACTTTGTGGGGATGAAAGTAAAAGTTGCAGGAGATACACAGAGTGCAGATATTGAAGTTATAAAAAATCTTGCACACAGAGGTTTACTTTTCGAAAAACATAAAATCATACATTCATACCCACTTTGTTGGCGTTGTAAAACTCCACTTCTTAATTACGCTACTTCATCATGGTTCGTTGATGTTCCAAAAATAAAAGAAAAGTTATTATCCGAAAATCAAAAAATCGGATGGGTGCCAGCTCACACAAAAGATGGACGTTTCGGTAAATGGCTAGAAGGCGCTCGTGAGTGGGCGGTATCGCGAACACGATATTGGGGAGCTCCACTTCCTGTTTGGAAAAACGAAGATGGAGAAATGCTCATGATTGGTTCACTAAAAGAACTTGCAGAGAAAAATAAAAATAAACCAAAGAATACTTATTACTTAATGAGACATGGTGAGTCGATGAGTAATGAGAAAAGTGTCCTAGAAACAAAAGGTGACCCGAATAATCACTTAACTGAAAAGGGGAAGAAAGAGGTGATGGATTCTTTGTCACTTATTAAATCACTTAATATCGACACAATTATTTCCTCCCCATTTGTTCGCACAAGAGAAACAGCAGAGATTGTTTCTTCATTCTTAGAAATTCCAGTAGTTATAGAAGAAAAAATTCATGAATATGATATGGGTGATTTTAGTGGAAAGTCTGCGCGTGAATATTTGGATTATTATGGACATGCATATTTACATTTCGATACACGCCCACCAAATGGGGAGACTCATGAAGAGATGATGTACAGAGGTATGTCAGCAATTATGGATTTTGAAAATAAGTATGAAGGTAAAACTATTCTTATAGTAACTCATGGTGGACCTGCTCGAATGATGTTAGTTGGTGGTGAATTACACACTGAAGAAGAGGCTCTCGAAGATGAACGTGCAGTTATTACTACTCTTTATTTAGGAAATGCTGAAGTAAGAAAACTTAATCTAAAACTTGTTCCACGTGATGAAACAGGCGCAGTTAATCTCCATCGTCCATATATTGACGAAGTAGAGCTTATTGTAAAAGGTAAAACTTATAAGCGTATACCCGACGTGTTCGACTGTTGGTTCGAGTCAGGCTCAATGCCTTTTGCTTCAGTGCACTACCCATTCGAAAATAAAACTGTGTTCGATAAAAATTACCCAGCAGATTTTATTGCAGAAGGAATGGATCAGACACGTGGATGGTTCTACTCACTTATAAATCTAGGTGTTGGATTATTCGACAAAGCTCCTTATAAAAATGTGATTGTTAATGGAATGGTGTTAGCCGAATCCGGTCTTAAAATGTCCAAGAGTGAGAATAACTATACTGACCCAATGGAGCTTGTAGAAAAGTACGGAGCAGACGCAATGCGTTACGCACTACTCTCCTCTCCTGTAGTAAAAGGTGAGAATTTACAATTCAACGATGATAATGTTTCTGAAATTTATAAGAAGCTTATTTCTCGACTAGAGAACGTTGTTTCACTTTATGAAATGAATAAGCCTGAGAAAGTTGAAATAAAAAGTTCTTCAGAAAATATTCTTGATAAATGGATGATAAGTAGAATAAATCAATTAGTTACAGATTCAACTAAGGGGTATGAGGCTTATATACTTGATGATGCTACAAGACCAATCACAGATATAATTGATGACCTTTCTGTTTGGTATACACGTAGATCACGAGATAGATTGAAAGGGGATAATGGAGATGAAGATAAGATGTTGGCATATGAGACACTTGCATACGTACTAGTTACACTTTCAAAAGTTATGGCTCCAGTTATGCCATTTATAGCAGAGAGAATTTATCAGCAAGTAACTGGTACTCAAGAAAGTGTACATCTAACAAGGTGGCCAATAGCTGGTTTTGTTGATGAACAAATTATAAAAGATATGAAAGTGGTGAGAGATGTGGTGTCTCTTGGTCTCATGAAGCGCACCGAAAGTAAAATTAATGTGAAGCAACCACTACTTTCTGTAACACTTAAGAAAAAAATATCTTCAGTTTATTTTGACCTTATACAAGATGAGCTTAATATAAAGAAAATAATAATTAATGAGGAACAAACTGACGAAGTAATTCTTGATACAACAATAACAAAAGAATTGGAAAGAGAAGGGGATGTCAGAAAGCTTATTCGAGCTATTCAAGATATGAGAAAAGAAAAGGGACTTTCTCCACAAGATGTAATCTCTATTAGTATCTCATCACTCGTAGAGCTTGGAGACATAAGTCTACTTACATCAACTTGTAAAATAAAAGAAGTTAAAGAAGATGCAAAAACACAAGGCCAATCAGTGGAATTATCTTTCGGTTCCGTTATTGTGAAAATCGCGTAACTTTTACTTTTCTGATCATTTTTGTTAGTGTTGCAAAGGTAAGTACTTTAATTAAAGGAGAGGAAAATGTCTATTGAGACATATAGTGTTATGTTTGTTGAAACTAAAATCCTACACAAACACCCAAAAGCTTTTCAGGAATATGTGGAGAGATATTTTAGAAAAGAAGTCATTTTTGGATCCGAATATTACTTTGCCTTTTTGCTCCTATCTATTTCTCACGAAAACAGCAAGAGAAAAGGTATTGCTCCTTGTCATAGTTGTGATTTAGGTGACTTTGGTAAAAATTCATCAGTACCATGCGAAAATCTTTATGATGTAATAGACAAGCTTTTGAAAGATGAAAAATCTGGTGTCTATAAAATTTTGCAATCATTCGATGATGGTAGGGGGTGGGGTCACGTTGACTAATTTTAGACGAGATTCGCTTTGCGAATCTCGTCTTTGCTTTTATAAACCATTGACTATAAACTATCGACTAATAACTATCCAAATATGGCTATCGAAAAATACGTAACTAAATGCTTTGTTATAGAGTCCTTTGACCAAAGCGAAAATGACAGAGTGTATAAATTGTTTACCAGAGAGTTTGGTATGATTATTGCTCATGCAAAAAGTATTAGAAAGTTGGAAAGTAAACTAAGGGCTCACTTGCTTCCACGAAGTGTTAGTCTTGTGACTTTGGTAAAGGGAAAAGAGATATGGAGATTGGTTGGTGGTGAAGAAATGAATTTTGATAAAGAAAATATTCATGAAGTAACAACCTTAATTAAAAGATTTATAAGAGGAGAGGGGGCTCACAAAGCTCTCTACGACAGACTTATCGACTTTTTAAGTGTTTCTAAAAATTATGAAACAAAAGTTTCTATTTTACTTCTCTACTACATTCTGCTTGTGGAATTAGGTTATGCAGATGCCAAAATAATCGGAGCAAAAGATTTAAAGGAATATGTTAAATGGAGTGTGGATGATTTATATACTCACTTACTTTTATCATATGATAAAGTGCGTAATCATGTGCAAGATGTAATGAAGGAAATGCAGTTATAAAAAACTACTTAGGAATTATTCTTCCCTAAGTAGTTGTAATTACTGATTAATTTAATTGTTTTTGCAAAAATTTATAGCGTATTCCCACCCCACATCGCTTGGAACAAATCTTGCAATCGGTGATATATGGAATAGGTGATCACAAAAATGCGGGTCAATTACTTCTTGTTTCCTGAGCTCCTTCAATGAAGTGTTTTCATAAACCAAAATCTTTTTACCCTCATAGTTATTACAATCAGGGTAGAGAATTAAAACGACAAGAAATCGACCAATTCGTTTATGTTTCAGTATTTCATAATTTGAAGGGTTAGGATTACCTAAAATTTTTACTTTCCGACATGCGCTTCTATTTTGTGATTGATAATTATTCGGTTCACATCTTGAAAATAGACTTAATCCCATGATAGTTCTCCTTAAAATTGACAGTCAATTACTTTAATCAAGATATACAAACACAAAAGATGTGCAGTTTGATCCATGACTACGTAAATTACTACACCAAAAGAAAATTCCATTTGATTTGGAGATGTAAGAAGTCCTCCTCTACCTAGTACCTTCATCCACTGATATGCGAGAGACCATCTATCAATTACCCAATGAGGAATGTATACACCTAGAAAGAACAGGGTAGAATAATCCCCAACTATCAATAACAAGATGGTGGTATAGACAAGTACATGAACAGAACACCACAAGAAACCAGTAACCCCATTTTTTCTCTTGTTGTCTGCCATAAAACTGTTCTGAAAAAAGAAATCACCAATGAAATGCGCAAACACCACTTTAAAGAATTCAATCTCCATGCTTTTCTCCTTTTGCTAGTTAACGAACTTTCTATTTAAAGAATAGATTACTTGAATAAGTTGTTCAATGATGTATAATAACAACTATACAACTATGGATAAAAAAGATTTACATATAATTTTAGAAGAAATTGGGTTGTCTCCTGCAGAGATTTCTGTCTATATCTCACTCCTTGATGGAGCTGAATCTGTAAAAGAAATAATCAGGTTAACATTAGAAAAAAGACCAACCGTTTACTATTCCCTAAGTTCTTTAGAAAAAAAAGGGCTAGTAAGTAAAACTGGCAAGGATTATGGGAATAAATATCAAATAGAGCCAGTTGATAAAATAACTGAGTTAGTTGATAAAAATATTAGAAAACAAAATAATCTTTTAGAGAGGGTAAAAAAGATTAAAGATTTCTATCCCAAAATAAAAAATGATAACAAAGTCATAGTTTCCTATTTTGATAATTTCGAGAGTATTAAATCCGCAATATTCTACAGTCTCTATGCAAAAAATAAAACCATAAAAACCATAGTGCCGGGGAGTAATTTTTTTAATGAATCAGGTACGGAATTTATAAAGGAATATATTAAAGAAAAGACAAAGAGAAAAATCAAAACAAAAGCAATTTGGGAAGACGTTCCCACCAAAAAAATTTTAAATGAATATTATGCAAATTCTGACATTAGACAATTACCCACAGAAATGCATAATCAATTCGAAACTACTATTTTCATTTACGATGATTATACGCTATATATAGCCCCTAAAAAAGAAAATTTTGCTTTTCTTGTTAAGTCTAATGAGCATGCAAAAATGATGTCTACATTGTTTAGTAATATATGGAATAGCTCTTTTGTGTTAGATAAAAAGATTTAATTTCTGTGATTGTACTTCTAATTTTCTGATATACTATTTATCATGGAATTGTCTCATCAAACAGAGCGTAGTGATAGTGCTATTGATTCACTTGAACACGAATTATATAATCCAAAAAATAAAATGGAGGATGTTTCTATTCACCATACTCGCGGAAGAAGATCTCTTGAACTCCCAACATCATGGGGGGATGATGCTCCAATTATTACACACGGAAAAGAAGAAGGAGGTCTATCTTTCGGAGTAAAGTTTCTTCTATATTCAATACTTATCTTGGTGTGCGCTCTTGGTTTTACTGCCTGGAGAATTATTTCATTACGTAATGTCGTTTCTAGTTCAAATATAGATATGACACTTGAAATGACTCCATATGTAGAAGGTGGAGAAACGGTGCCAGTATCGTTTACTCTTTTTAATAGGAATAAAGCTTCGTTACAGGAAGCGTCTGTTACTCTTGTATACAAACAGGGGATTGGATCACAAGACGAACAGGAAAAAGTTCATGAGAAAAGAGATATAGGAATAATAAATTCAAGTGATTACAAGAATCAAAGCTTCAATGTAGTTCTGTATGGAAGTGAAGCAGAAAAGCGCGACTTAACATTAAAGCTGGAATACAAAGTAGCTGGTTCTAATGCTGTTTTTAGTAAAGTTATAACAACTTCTACTGTACTCAAAACTCCACCAATAGCAGTTCATGTTGATGGACCAAAAATTCTTTCAATTGGTCAAAATGGAACATTTGTAATTACAGTAAAAAATAATTCTGCCACGACATCACTCCCTAGTGTTTTACAAATGACATTACCGAACACATTCACAGTAGTTAGTCAGGAGCCAAGGGCAAATTCAAAAGGAATAATCTGGAATATTCCACCAATTGCATCAGGGAAATATTCCACCACAACAATTACAGGATACCTTAATGGAAAGGAAGGGGAAACAACATCTATGAAAGCCTTGATTGGAGCAGAAGGCGATAATCGCACCAGTGTTGGCGTCGTTTATTCATCTCAAACTATTGATATAAAATTAAGGTCATCGCCTCTTAATTTTGCTGTAGACATGGATACAGAAAGCGGAACAACAGGCTCACTTCGTTATGGTGACAGGGCGACACTAGTTATTACTTATGCAAACACTAGTGATATCGCTCTCCAAGATGTTTCAATAAAACTTCTTATCACGGGTGACGCTCCTATTTTTAAAACAATTGATCCAACTAGCGGGTATTATGATTCAACCAAACAGACAATTACATGGGACAAAACCATATTACCAGAACTTGGAACTATACCACCAAATTCTAATGGAACATTTAGAGTTGTTATTCCAATAGTTACAAGTGGTAACAATTCTCCAAAGTTAAAAATCGCACTATCTGGAGCAGGTAGTTCACAAGCTTCAGAGGATGTTGTTGCCACTCTTTCAAAAACTTGGATAGTGCAAGGTAGTGCCACAATTAATGCTGAAACAAAATACAAAAACTCAACATTAATGAACACAGGACCTATACCACCTGAGCCAAATAAAGAGACAACATATACCACTCATCTCACTGTTTCGGCACAAAACGCACTCGTAAACACCAAGGTTTCATTTATTTTGCCAACATATGTAACATGGAAAAACACAACAAGTGATAGTTCAAAAATATCATATGATTCCAAAACTCGAACTGTTACATGGTCAATCGGCGATTTAGGGGCTGAAAAGATGACTACTGCAGATATTAACCTCGGAGTTAAACCTTCACAAAGTCATGTGGGTCAAATGCCATCAATTACTTCAGGTATTGTTCTTGAAGCAGATGAAGAAATTTCACACGCTCATCTTCGTACCACAATTTCCGCCCTGAATACTTTTCTTTCTGGCGAAAGTTGGGACGGCAATCCTTCTCGTGTTGTAGATAGATAATTAATTGTAATTAGAATTTGACTTTAGCTAAATTCAAATAATCTAGTAAAATATGCGTACTGTGTTAGAATGCAATTATGAAAGAAAATATCAACATAACCTTTTCAAGTGGAACAATTATTAAAGTCCTATTTTGGATTTCTATTTTTGGAGGACTTTTATATGTGAGCGATTTTGTTATTGCACTTTTGGTTGCCGTAGTTCTTGCTTCTGCAGTAGAAGCACCTATTAGAGTTATGTATAAATGGGGCATACCTCGTGTATTTTCAGTTATCATTATATTTCTCATATTAATTATTTCTGTTGTAGTTGTTGCTCTTATTTTTATTCCACCAATGGCTGATGACTTTGCAAGATTTATAAAAACCCTCCCCCAAATTCTCGACTCAGTACGTATTTTTGGAAAAGACATGGGCTTCAAAGATTTATCGATGATGATTTCTGATTTATCACGTGATATTTCGAAAGGGCAGATTTTAACTATTATTAAGAATGCGATATTTGGTTCCAGTGGTTTTTTTGCAACAACCTCTGTTGTTATTCAAAGTATTCTTAATTTTGTACTTACATTTGTATTAGCATTTTATTTGGCGCTTGAATATCGTGGTGTACAAAAGTTCTTAAGACTCATTGTTCCAAAAAAACATGAAGAATATGTTGAAGATTTATGGGATAGATCACAGAAAAAAATCGGACTTTGGTTGCAAGGTCAAGTGCTTCTATCTTTAGTGGTTTCACTTATGGTATATGTTCCAAGTTTATTACTCGGTATTCCTTATGCATCATTACTAGCAGTACTTGCTTTCGTTGGTGAGCTTATCCCAATGGTTGGGCTTACTCTTGCTATGATTCCAGCATTGTTCTTAGCATGGACTCACGGTGGAGTACATCTTCTTTGGGTAACAGGTATTATTTATTTTGCCATTTCTCAAATTGAAAGTCATATACTTTATCCTAAGATAATGAGTAAAATGGTTGGAGTTCCATCCGTTGTGGTTATTATTGCAATTGTTATCGGAGCAAAAATTGCAGGTATTTGGGGAGTTATTCTGGCGGTTCCACTCGCTGCAATATTTATGGAACTTGCGGCTGATTTAGAAAAGAAAAAGTTAAAAGATGAATAAAAAAACTTTTTATATAACTACAACATTACCATATGTAAACGCAGAACCACATATTGGTTTTGCTATGGAAATAATTCGAGCGGATGTTATCGCTAGATATAAAAAATCACTTGATTATGATGTATTTTTTAACACAGGAACTGACGAGCATGGAGCAAAGATTTATGAGAATGCAGTCAAAGGTGGTATCTCAGCACAAGAATTCGTAGATAACGCTTCACAAAAATTTAAGGATTTGTTATCTACTCTTAATATAGAAAGCGATATACATTTTATTCGCACAACTGATAAGAATCATATTGAATCATGTTATGAGATTTGGAAAAAGTGTTTTGATAATGGTGATATTTATAAAAAGGAATACAAAGTAAAATATTGTGTTGGTTGTGAATTAGAAAAAACAGACAGTGAGTTGGTTGATAATAAATGCACACTACACCCAGACAGAGAAATAGAAATTCGCGAAGAAGAAAATTACTTCTTTAGATTTTCAAAGTATCAACAGCCACTTCTTGATTTTTATAACACAAATCCAAATTTTGTAATTCCGGATTTTCGTTTTAATGAAATAAAAAGTTTTGTTGAAAGGGGACTAGAAGACTTTTCTGTTTCAAGATTAGCAACTAAAATGCCATGGGGAGTAAAAGTTCCAAATGATGAAGAGCATGTTATGTATGTTTGGTTCGACGCTTTAACAAATTATATTTCTACACTAGGTTGGCCAGAAGGGGAGAATTACAAAAAATATTGGGAACAAGAGGGTCAAGAAAATAGAGAAGTAGTGCAATATTGTGGCAAAGATAATCTCCGTCAGCAATCAGCAATGTGGCAAGCGATGCTTATGTCTGCAGGGTTGTCTAATTCTACCAATGTTGTTATTGATGGATTCATTACCGGTGCAAATGGTATTAAGATGAGCAAATCACTTGGCAATGTAATTTCACCGATTGAGGTCATTGATATGTTCAAGGATGTAACTGATTATCCAGAAGATGTTCTTCGTTTTGTGCTACTTCATGATATTTCTTCATTTGAAGATGGTGGTATGTCACTTGAAAGTATTAAACAAAGTTATCAGTCACATCTACAGAATGGAATTGGGAATCTTACGAATAGAATAATGAAAATGGCAACTACATACGGAGTGCAACTTTCAGAAGAAGATAAAAAAACGGCAGCATACGGGGAGGGTGTAAAAGATGACTTACTTGAGAAGTTTGATATTTCAAAAAGAATGAATGAAATTTTACTTAATATTGGTTCTATAGATGAAGATATTCAAAAAAATGAACCGTTTAAAAAAATAAAAATTAATGAAGAAGAAGCAAAGAAAGACGTATATAGAGAACTTTATCATCTTTACGGTGTTGCATTAATGTTAGAGTCATTTCTCCCTCATGCTTCTTCCAAAATCCTCGAATGCATTCGTGAAAATAAAATGCCAGAAAAACCATTGTTTAATCGACTTCCGTAGTCTATGTCTTTAGCTAATTTACCAGAACCAAAACCAGAATCGATTATTTACGAAGATAACAAATTATATGTTTGTCTAGCACGTTTTCCTATAACAAGAGGACATATTGTTGTTGTTTGGAAAGAAGATAAAGAGGATATTCATCTTTTGGATAGAGTAAATTATTTATATTTAATGGATAAAGTTGAAGAAATTAGAAATAAGCAACTAGAAGTACTAGGAGTAGAAAAAGTATATCTAGTTTACTTAGATGAGGCAAAACAAGTTCATTGGCATCTTGTTCCTAGATATAACGAAGAGGGATTTAATATTTTTTCCCATGAACCAAAAGAGGAGCAGGATTATTCATTATCTATAAAATTTAAATAATAAGTAATTGTTTAATCACGTCTAATCTGTTAGTATTATTTTGGGTGTTGTTTTACCCAGAAAGGAGTATTGAAATGGAACTGGAGAGACCACGCATCTGACTTTGCGAAGATTCCTCGAGGGGTTGTGGGAGAAGTCTGTGGACTTCGTTTTTACCACGAAAGGAAAAGGATAGCATCTAAGTGCGTTACACATAAAGTTGTTCCTCTGGTATGTGTTGGGGGGTAGATCCACCAACAGTAATTTGCCACTGGTTTTCGATGATTTTCATATGCGCACGATTCCCATTTTGAGACGGGCAATCTCAAACAGAGTCCAAAAGGTGGCCACAGCCACCTTTTTATTTTTAATTAAAATTTTTTGAAAAGAAAAATCGCAAGCAAGTGCTTGCGATTTTGTTAACTAAAGTTTTTCATTTTAGAACCCTATTTTTTCTTTTTTGGGTTTTGGTTTAGGTAAATCTTCTGTTTTAATAAAACCTCTTCTTGCCAATTTTGCATTACCGAATGATCTCATCCACATACTTTTCATATCACGTGGATTTGTTTTACTGAACACATCAATTACATCATCATTTGGTGTTTCATCAAATCCTTGACCCCAGTTGTGAGTAGTTCGCATTTGCCTGTAAATGTTCAGTGCAATAACTCTAGCCTGTTCTTGATTAGGAGGGAGTATTTCGTGAACATCCATTCTGCTAAGAATGGGGGAAGGTATTAATGATTCGTCATTTGCTGTTGTTATCCAAATAACATTACTTGCATCAATGGGGACATCAGCAAATTCATCGACAAAATCCACAGCCGTTTCCCTCTCAAGTAATCCATAAAGTGGCCCCAGCGGATCATATTGAGAAAATGATGAGGCTTTATCTATTTCATCTACAATGATTAGTGGGTTTGCGAAAATATCATCAACAAGTGACATGAACACTTTTCCAGGCTTCGCATCTTTCCAAGTTGAAGAGGATCCAGACAAAATCCATCCAGCAGTCATGGAACTCATTGAAACGAAAGTTGTTTTTGTTTCAAGTATTTGTGCAATCATTTTTGCAAAATGCGTTTTTCCTGTACCTGGTTGGCCAAGCAAAAGTAGAGGTCTAATTTCCAAGGGGTCACCACTATTAATACATAAAGCAAGTTGTCTTTTTATGTCATCAAGTGGCCCTTGGAAATTTGGCAACTCTTCATAAAGATGGTCCATGGAAGGGATATCGCTTGGTTGTACCAAGAAACGATCGGAACCATTTCCTATCATTTTTTTGTAGAGAGCTTGCAGTGGCTTGTTCTCTTCTTCCATACTAGCGAGTTTTTCTTCAATTGAAATTAAATCATAGATATCTCGCTTATGAGCGATGGCAATGTTTCTTTTAACTTGGTTTCCAAATTGAGATGTGTCCACGATACCCCCCCTTGAGATGATTGTAGGAACAGCTGTATTAAGCCTATCTTTTTTGGTTAACTAAGTCAAAATTATCCTATCTTAGTAATAGTTATTTTATGGTATGATTCTTTTATATGAGCAATTATGCCTTTTTTGACATCCATTCGCATATTCACGACAAGGCTTTTGATGACGATAGAGACTCTCTTTTAGAAGAAATGAAAGGATATGGAGTTGGTACTATTACTGTTGGCACTGATATTAAAGAAAGCAAGAACGCAATCGCACTCGCAGAAAAATATCCACATGTATACGCGACAGTCGGACTTCATCCAAACGATAACAAGGATGAAAAATTTGAGATAGATGAATATGAAAAACTCGCTCGTCATGAAAAAGTTGTAGCAGTAGGGGAGTGTGGACTGGATTATTTTAGAATAGAGGTTGATGATGTTGCTGATAAAATTCGCCAAAAAGAAATATTTAAAAAACAAATCGAACTAGCTGTGATAGTTAATAAACCTTTAATGTTGCATGGTCGTCCAAGTAAAAATACTATGGATGCTTACGAGGACATGCTTGATATTTTAGAAGATTCAAAAAAGAAATATGGAAATAAGTTACGAGGGAATGCACATTTTTTTGCTGGTAACATAGACATAGCGCAACGATTTATTAATATTGGTTTTACGATGAGTTTCTCAGGGGTGATTACTTTTACAAAAGACTATGATGATGTAGTAAGATTCATTCCTCTCACTCTTATGCATGCAGAGACAGATAGCCCGTATGCAACCCCAATCCCATATCGTGGTAAAAGAAATAGCCCTATGTATGTACAAGAAGTTGTTGCACGTATTGCAGTCCTGAGAGAGCAACCGATGGAAGAGGTCCGAGCTCAATTATTGGAGAATTCAAAGCGAGTTTTTAATATTTGACGCTAAAATTTTCATTTGTTAGTGTAAGCGTAATCGTTCCTTTTATTGGAGTATATGCAAATGAATACGACCACTTTGGAAGTTGGTGTCAATGAAGAAAAATTTAGACGATTGATGGAAAAAACAGGACTGACTATCGAAGAAATACTTCAACAATCAAGTGATTTGTTTATAAAGATGGCTGATGAGGTCTTAAAAGGAAGAACTGTTGTTTCTGTAATGGAGGACAAAAAGACTTATAACTACCTCCTATTCCCACCCTTGATAAATTTGAGAGGTGGGCAGAAGACAAAGAATTAATTTTTGTAAAACGTTTTTGTTTTTCAATATTTGACAATTACTCACTAAAAGAACACTATTATAGTAGTTGTTCAACTTAACTAGAAAGGAGGTGTGACGTGGCGGTTAGAAATGCTCTCGAGTCATTTCCAGTGTGTACGTTTTTTTGCGGAACAGTGCGCGCAATTGAGCAGATAAGCAAAGGCGCACGCATTTCAAATGGTCACAATAGTTACACCATCTCATCGGTGAGCGACAAAGGCTTGGAACACCTCCCGGTTGGCAAAAGACGCCTCGTGGTTATTTGTAGCGGGAAAATAGTGGCAGTATACATAAGGCCACGTATACAACTCATCAGGCGACTTGAATCAGAAAGTGAATTGGGAGAAGCTGTTCTTCTGAGTTATCGTCCAATTTATCCGGAAGGATTTGCCAAACTTGAGAAGAAATAACCTTTCGATGTTGAATCAGGTCTTTATTCTGAAAAGAATGAAGACCTTTTCTTTTGGTCTAAAACGTGGTAGAGTATAGGACTATGACTGATATAAATGAAATCACAGTAGACAGCCGTGTGTATGAAATTTCTTTCATCTTTGATAACAAACTAGATGAGGAAACGGCGCTTGAAAAAAGTAACGCAATCAAGCAGTCTATTGCTACCTTAGGTGGTAGCTTCATTTCAGAAGAAGCTCCGTATATGCGAGAGCTTGCCTATGAAATGACGCGCGTTGTTAATAATATTAACGTTCGTTTTAGTGAAGGATATTTCGGATGGATAAAATTCGAAATGGAAGGGGAGAAAGTTAAAGAATTCGAAAAGAATCTTAAACTTGATGACCAAATTGTACGTTATTTAGTTGTAAAAACAGTTCGTGAAAACACCGTCTTTACCAAGCGCGCTCCAGTTATCAAAGTAGAATCATTAGTTAATAATGAAACTGACGATATTGTGGACATTGATACAACAAAAGATGCAGATATTATCGCAGATGTTGTGCCAGAAGAAATCGCAGAAGTTCTTGCAGAGACCACTAGCGAAGTAACAAAATAAGGTTTACACTGTGTGTTGAATGTTAACTATTAACCAGTAACCACCAACCATTTATGTATCTAAATAAATCTTTTTTGTTCGGAAATCTTACTCGCGACCCAGAAATGAAGTCACTCCCAAACGGGAACAAAGTAACTACATTTTCTCTAGCAACCAATCGTGTTTACAAAGATGCGGCTGGTAATAAGCAAGAGCAAGTAGAATTCCACAACATTGTAGTATTCGGAAGACAAGCAGAAACAAGTGCTCAGTACCTTAAAAAAGGGCAAGGTGTAATGATAGAAGGACGTATACAAACTCGCTCATGGGACGATAAAGTTACAGGAGAGAAAAAGTATCGTACAGAAATCATCGCGGACTCTGTACAATTCGGTCCAAAGTCTGGTGGCTCATCATCTACTCCAACAGGGGAAGGATATAACTCAGCAGCAGCAACACCAGTTGCGAGTGCTGTGCCAGATTTGGAAACGATTGACTACGGCGACACCAACGTTAACGTTGACGACATCCCTTTCTAAACAAACAAAATTGCTTCATCTACTGCGTTACAGAAAATTTTTCCTCCACGCGCCGTACTATTCGTACGTCTTGGTCGTAAAAATTTTCCATGCCTTGTAGCTAAAACAATTTTCTTAGTTTATAAAACTCAGAATTAAAACAAATAACTATTAAAATTATGAAAAAACAAGATCACTTCAATCAGAACAGTATAAAGTTCATCGATTACAAGGATACAGAAATCCTAGTAAAGTTCATCAACCCACATGCTCGTATTCTTAACCGTCGTAAGACTGGCCTAACAGCCAAGAATCAGCGTGCACTTGCAAACGCTATCAAGCGTTCACGATTCATGGGGCTTCTCCCTTACGTTGCACACTAAATATTTATTTAACAAAAAACAACCTAATTATTAGGTTGTTTTTTGTTGAGGGAAAGATTACACTTAATTGAGTTAATTTTAATAACTATTTTAATATAAAATGAAAACAGAAAATAAAATTCTAATGGCACAAGCAAGGGAATCTTTGGAGGGTAAATGGGGGTTGGCTATTGGAGGAGTACTTGTCTTTTTATTAGTAAGTAGTGCCACATCTATGATTCCATTCGGAAGTATTATAGTTAGTGGGCCTATGTATGTTGGACTTGCATTTTTCTTCTTGTCTTTATCAAGAAAACAAAATCCGATAATTAAAGATCTGTTTAATGGTTTTAATAATTTTTTAACGGCACTCGTGGCTTTTTTATTGGTCGCACTATACACCATCCTATGGATGCTTCTTCTGATTATTCCAGGAATAATTGCAGCAATATCATACTCACAAACATATCTTCTGATTGCTGATAACCCTTCGATGTCTGCATCAGAAGCAATAGAAAAAAGTAAGAAGATGATGTATGGAAATAAATTAAAATTCTTTTATTTAGGTTTGAGATTTATCGGTTGGTTTTTCTTGAGTATTTTAACTCTAGGTATTGGATTCCTATGGTTGATTCCTTATATGCAAGTAACCTTTGCGAAGTTCCATGATGATATCAAAAGTAATACAACAGAAGAAAATGTTTCATCTGTGGCAAGTATCCCAGTCAATAACGAAGTAGTTAACAATTCTGCACCACAAGAAAATAATTCACAGCTCACAGCAGTACCCACTCCACCACAAGCTTAGTTTTTGTTATTTTTATTTAATTCTTAGTAAGAATTAAATATGTTTAAAAACAAATCACGCATGTGATTTGTTTTTAGTTTATAAATAGATATACTTAATTTATGACTACCTCTACCGTTCTTAATAAATTTTTACTTTTTGCTACGTATGTTGTTGGTATGGTTTCATTATTCTATTTTTCAAATCATATTATTTTTTGTTCCGGAATTTTTATTAATATAGACATAAACCAATGTAGCTCATTTTCAAACCTTTTAAATTCTGTAGCACCATCAATTTTTGTTTTTGTAATTGTATACCCTTTGCTTTACCATAAATTCATTTATTTATCGTATTTACTTTTTTTGATATTTTTTTATTATATAGCTCTCCAAATATTTATAAAACTTTTTTACTCAGCAGACTTTAAAAAGTCTCTAACTAACTCTAATCAGTTTGTAAATGTATCACCTATTGCTGGTATCCCAGTCAACAATGAAGTAAATAATAAACCACTATCACAAGAAGGGAATGCCCAATCTGCTACAGCACCTACTCCACCACAAGCTTAGTGTTTGTTAGAAAAAGTTGCTAAATTATGCTAGAATAATCTACATTATTTATTAGTTTTTTAATTTTGTTTGTATTCAGTATTTGTATTTAGCTACATTCTACTGAATACAAACTACTATCTATTTTATGTCACAAGCAACACATCCAAAAAAAGAACGAACCTATGTAATGATTAAGCCTGACGGAATTCAGCGTTCACTCGTTGGTGAAATAATTAAGAGAATTGAAAGAACAGGTCTCAAAATTATTGGTCTCAAAATGTTCATACCAACAGAAGATCAATGTTGGAAGCATTATAATAAAGATGATGTATGGTTCAATAAGAAAGGGTCAAACACCATAGAGTATCTTAAAAAGGCAGGACTTCCAGTTGAAAAGGAGGCAATAGAATACGGAAAAGATATTATTCGTGCTCTAGTAAAATACATGACAGCAGGGCCTGTGGTTGGATTTATTGTTGAAGGTAACTCATCTGTTGCTATAGTGAAGAAGTTGGTTGGTGGAACTGAACCAGCAACATCAGATGTTGGAACAATAAGAGGGGACTTCACAATAGATACATATAATATTTGTGATGTTGATGGTCGCGCAGTAAGAAACCTAATTCACTGCACAGATAATCCAGCGGAAGCATCATACGAAATTCCAATTTGGTTTAACGAAAATGAGATTTTGGACTACCGTTTAGTTCAAGATGAAATTCTTTACGACGTGAACTTGGATGGAATATTAGAATAGTCAAAAGTCCGTAAAGTCTATAAAGTCGAAAGTAAAAATACAAGCGAAACCAAAGGTTTCGCTTCTATTTTTAACCACTTTAAGGACTTTTGACTTTACAGACTTTAAACTATTTGTTGTCCCCACTGTCCACCTAATCCACATGAAAATTTAGACTTGCATGGTTTTTTTTGAGGGCTATAATGGTCATAGGTGCTTTGATATATTTGTTTGTTTACCTTCGAAGGATTATAGGATGTCAGATAGTGCATAGTCGTTCGTGACGCATGTCTCTCTCATATCTTATAATACAAACAATAATCGTAAGTACCTCCACTATAGAAAATACCCGATGAGTGTCATCGGGTATTTTCTTTTCTATAATTTTACTACACGCTACACGCTACACGCTACACGCTACAAGTTACATGCTAATTACATATCCACCTAATCCACCGCAAAATCGCTTGGAGGGATATTGCAATTTTTTGCGGCGGGAATAGAATGAGTATAGGTACTTCAAGAATATGTATCTGCCTAATCAAGTATCAAGGGTGATGAGATATTAGTACGAGTTCGAGGACCTACGATTCTCTACCCACGTATCGACAATCGAACAGATACATGATACGAAGTACCTCCATTAAAGAAAATATCCATGCTTAAGCATGGATATTTTCTTTCCCTTTACTTTTTTTATAGCAGGAATATAATACTAGATAGGGAACTTAGGTATTTTTCTGGATAATGCATCTTTGGGTTATGGAATATTGAGAACTGGACCGTGGTCCTATTCGTTTCCCACCCACCTGACATAAAACATCAGGAAGATGCCCCAAGTTCCCAAATTAAAAATCTCTTTATTTATAAAGGGATTTTTAATTTGTTTAATTTCTAATTGCACAAAGTGGCTGTTTTTGTTACCATCCTTTTAACATTGTTGTTTTTATAACTTGATTAACGAAAGGAAAATTTTGGGAAAATACATTAGTTTAGTAGATCGATTGTGCACTCATTCAAAAAGAGAAGGGGACTGCGCTCTTTGGACTGGTTATTGCCAAAAAGTAACAGTTTCCACACGTGGTGAGGATGGTTCTTATGGGCGAATTAATTTAACCTACAAAGGGAGGTCACTTAAATTCCCAGTACATAGAGTGGCAAAAGTTCTAGAGGAGTTACTTATTCTTCGTCCAGGTTTTGATTTTTATAACAAACAGGATAAGGAAACTTTTTTCGAGTTGTATGCTGCATACTCTGCTTGTGGGCTAAGTATCGATCATCTTTGCAAAAGGACTCTGTGCTTCAATCCTTCTCACTTGGAATGGGTTTTTCTAACAGCAAATCAGAAAAGGAAAAAGTGGAGTAGCTTCGCAAGAAAGAAAAAGATAGCCCTTCATACGACCAAGAGAACAAGGCATTATCGGACTCTACTCACATCAAAAGGGGTGGAATCATGGATTCACAAAATAAAATCAAAACAGTTTCGTATTACATGAGGTTGAGCATAATTTGCTTGACCTCATTTGTTTTTATAAAACAAATTTATGAATATGTCCCCCACTATACGCTAAACACTAAACGCTATATACTGTAATTATGAAACATATCATTATTTCAGCATCATATCTTATTATATTGTTTTGTCTTTCAAAATTCGTTTTTGATCCTTCATATTTATATTATGAATTATGGTGGTTAGATATTCCGATGCATATTATGGGAGGTTTCGGAGTTGCATCACTTACAGGGGCAATTCTTTCATATAAAGGAAATTCTGTCTCATATAAGAAATTATACTTGACTTACATCATGATCGCAGTTACATGGGAAGCTTATGAATATATACACGACGTAATGTTTGCTCAAGACTGGGGAGGTTGGGTAGATACAATAAAAGATTTAATTAATGGGTTTATTGGTATGAGTATTGCCTACCTTTTTGTTCGTAAGTAGGTATTTTTAATTTTTAGTATTAAACTAAGAACCAGTAACTAATAACCACCAACTATTCTCATGTCTACATTTAAAATTACTTTTGCGGGTGGCGCTCAAATGCCTACAGGTTCCAACTTCCTAGTTGAATTCGGAGGCAAAAAAATTCTCATTGACTGCGGTCTTGTACAAGGCGAGAAATATTCTATTCCGATTAACAGTGCACCTTTTATTTATGACCCAAAAAGTATTGACTATCTTTTTGTGACTCACGCTCACCTTGACCATGTTGGACGTATTCCATATCTTGTTCGTGAAGGATTCAAAAATCAAATTATCAGTACCGAACCTACGCGTGAAATGGCAGAACTTATCATGCTTGATTCATTGGGACTTTTAACAAAAGAGTCGCTTCACTCAGGTGCGCCAATGATTTATGAAGAAAAAGATGTATTTGAGAGTATGCACCTATGGGGAACAACACTTACTTATGAAAAGGAATTTGTCATAGAAACAAATGATGGTAATGCTGTAATTACTCTACATGATGCTGGACATATACTGGGAAGTTCAATTGTTGAAATTGCATACAAAGGAAAGAAACTTGCCTTTACTGGTGATCTCGGGAATACCCCTTCACCATTAATGAAAGACACAACACCGCTTAAGGATATTGATTACTTGGTGATTGAGAGTGTATATGGAGACAGAAATCACAAAGACAAGGATAGACGTATTGAGATTTTTAAGGAGGCGGTTGTAAGTACGGTTGCAAAGGGAGGTACAGTTCTTATTCCAGCATTCTCTATTGAACGCACACAAGAAATGTTACTCGCATTTAATGAATTAGTTGAAAGTAAGCAAATACCAGAAATTCCTGTTTACCTTAATTCCCCACTTGGTATTAATATTACAAAAATTTATAAAAAATATGACAGTTGGTTCAATGAAAATATTGAGGCTACAATTAAAAGTGGTGATGATATTTTTGCATTCAAGGGTTTAATACAAACAGCAACACCAGAAGAGAGTAAGGCTATTAATGGTGATAATCGTCCAAAAGTTATTATCGCTGGAAGTGGTATGAGTAATGGTGGACGTATCTTACATCATGAGGCGAAGTATCTTCCAGATCCAAACAGTACAATTATTATTGTCGGATATATGGCGGTTAATACATTAGGACGCCGTATAGTTGATGAAGAAAAAGAACTATACATTAATGGAAATATGATTCCACTTCGAGCGCGTGTGGTTAACATTCATGGATTCTCTGCGCACAAAGACTCAGAGCATCTTGTTGAATTCGTTGGTACAACTGCTCCGTCACTTAAGAAGGTGATTGTTGTACTTGGTGAACCAAAGAGTACATATTTCTTAGGTCAACGAATTCACGAAACATATGATGTTCCGGTTGTTGTTCCAGAAAGAGGGGATGTTCTTGAATTAGATTAAGTAGTCCACTAGTAACTATCAACCAGTAACTATATACTAGTAAAATGAAACAACGAATTACTATCAGTGTCTCAGGCGCTGCTGAAATAGCACATTGTGGACCATCTGTAATACCAATTGCTAAAGAAATTGGTCGTGAGATTGCTAGACAAGGATGTCAGATTGTTACAGGTGCAACAAGCGGTTTTCCTATGTATGCAGCTGAAGGGGCAAAGGAGGCAGGGGGATTTTCTTTTGGTCTTTCTCCTGCAGCAAGCAAGAAAGAACATGTGGAGGTGTACAGATTACCACTTAAGGCTATGGACACCGTCGTATACACAGGGTTCGGTTTTCCTGGACGCGACCTCATGCTTATACGCTCGTCAGATGCGGTTGTAATTGGTTGTGGTCGTATTGGTACTATTCATGAGTTTACAGTGGCTTGGGAAGCTAATATGCCTCTTGGAGTACTTGTTGGAGAGTGGGCGACAGATGAAGTGATTCAAAATATCATAAAAAATAGTGATCGAACAAATCCAAATGTTATTTTTGAAAAAGACCCAAAAATAATGATAGAAAAGTTGATTAAGATGGTAAGAAAGCAAGAGCTTAACGGCGAAAGGGAACTTAGACTTTAGTTAAAAATTATTTTATCTACTTTGTCGCTAAGATATTTTTTTCAGTCGCCGTAGGTCTACTACGTCTTCTTTAAAAAATATCTATGCTTCGCGTAGCTAAAGCAATTTTTGACTAAAGTCTGTGCTGATGGAGTTTGTAAAAATACAAAAGCGACATCTTAAGATGTCGCTTTTGTGTTTTTTAAGTGCCTTATACTTTTGACTTAGTAGTTTATGAACGTTCCTTCGCTTGCTAGCTACGGAACTCTTCGAAGCTCTACGCTTCTCGAACTTGTGCAACAATTCTTGTGAATGTTTCTGGGTTCTCTGCTGCAATTTCTGCGAGCATTTTACGATTTATTGAAATATTCTTCTTTGATAGCATTCCAATGAAAACAGAGTAAGTAATATCAAGAGCGCGTAGTCCAGCGTTAAGACGAGTAGTGAAGAGGCGACGCATGTCAGTCTTCTTGTCTTTTCTGTGTGCAAAAGCATGAGCTCCAGCATGACGAAGAGCAACCTTTGCTTCTACTTCTTTCTTTGAACGACCAAAACGAAAGCCTTTAGCTTGCTTGAGTACATTTCTGCGATGCTTCATCGCCATTAAACTTCTTTTTACGCGTGACATAGTGGTTGATTAAATAAATTAATGAGTCTTAAAGGATTAGAACATTCCTGGAAGAAAACGTGACTTTTCCTTTCCTGTCATAGCAAAATCCTGAGCTCTTTTGCCAGCAAGTTGCTTTGATCGTGATGCTTTTGCATTGAAATGGTTAAGTCCTGGCTTACGAGCTAAGATTTTACCATTTTTGGTAACACGGAGACGTTTTAAGAATGATTTGTTTGTCTTCATAGAATTTTTCTATACCTTTCAGATAGTTGGGGTATTTTATCATACATTATCAAGAATATCAAGGGCTTCGTACATTGGTTTAAGTGAGTATATTACAAAACGAAAAAGTCCCCACCGCACAATGCAGTAGGGACCACCAGAATCTGGCTAATTGATTTTAGGTCGCTTAACGGAGAACCCTCTCCGTCGGACAAGTAACAGTATATCATACTGATACTTTTTGTCAAGTATTTAAATTACTTAGCCTTCTCCAGTACCACCATCATAGACTTCGGAATCTTCTTCAAAGGTTCAGCAATTTTATAATCCGCAGGGATAATAGCCAAAATGCGATTCATGCGTTCACGAAGGAATTTGTCGTCCATATATTTTGTACGGCCTTTTAATTGTAGGTCGATTTTTACACGGTGGCCTTCATTAATCCACTCAGCAGTTTTCTTAGCTTTCATCATAAGGTCATTATCACTAATGGACACACTAATCTGTACTGTTTTGGTTTCAGTGATGTGTGCCTTTGCTTTAACTTCTTTTAATTTCTTAGAAGTTTCATATGTGTACTTTCCGTAATCAGCAATACGAGCAACAGGGGGTTCAGCATGAGGAGATACTTCGATAAGGTCTAGTCCAAGAGCTTTTGCTTGAGCTAAAGCTTCATCTTTTGTGAGAACACCTAAGTTATCTCCGTTGTGTCCAATGACACGAAGTTTTAGTGAACGGATATTATTATTGATGTTTACTTTTTCTGCCAAGGGGTTATATACATAGATAATACCATATAAATACATGAAGGGCAATAAAATGTTCTCTTATTACAATACAAACAAAAACCCTCTTGATGAATTCTGTTTGAGGGAATTCATCAAGAGGGTTGAAAAGGGGTTAAGCAAAATTGAGGACGGCGCGTGAGAACAATTCACGGTTTGTGCGAATCATCTCCCTTATGACGGAAGTATCTGCAATGTGGTTAAGGTTCACCGCCTCTTCAATCTCTCGGGTGTCAACAGGAAGGTTATGTTCGCGCAACTTTGTAATCATGGTTGTGATTTCGTCAGCGGTTGGAAAAGAGCGTAGTATTTCATAACGAATATCTTGCAAAGCATCCACTCCTCCAAAAGAACGAGCCAATGATTTGATATAGTGATTTGTTGCATTGTTGATATCGTTTTTAGCAACAGTGAAACACGAGCACAATGTCTCAGTGGAATTAATGGAATCAGCCTGTTCAAGTATTTTCATACCACGCCAGGACTGAATCAATGAATGAGGAACAATGGTTCCCCAAAAAATCGCTGTATTTCCCGAAATCGCAAGACCAATGCCGAGTTGCGCGCGGTACCCCTCGCCAGATATACCGACAAAGGGTGTAACAACTGCACGAATTCCATTGATGAGTTTTTCGGACTCGTCACCGCGTAGTGCAATCACAACGTCACTCATAGCTACTTCCCCTTTAGTTAATGAACAAAATTTGACTAAATTTGGCTAGATATTTTATAACATATTATTGGAATATTGGGAAGGGTTTGAGTATTTATTTTTATTGACTATATTATTCATTATAGTAGGATGCACTCAGTAGTTTTTTTAAATGTCTACACATTACGGAGGTGTGCCATGTTATCCATCAGTCAAAAAATGATTGGGTTTTTTCAAGGTTTTGGAATTTTTGGAAGGGTTAGTCAAATTATTAGCCCACCACAACATATTCGTATGAATGTTGTCGGCTCAAGTATTGATGATTGTTTACGGAAGCTTGAGGAAAAAGCTGGTCTCCCAAAATATGATTTATCAGTAGCTGAAGAGCCAATAGAAGTTGTAACTTGGCCAGTTCCGCGTAAAGGTCTTGACCATAACATTGTTTCAAAAACATCAGAGATTTGGCAAAAAAATAATAAAGGATACATTTCAGGAGGTGTCTTTGAAGCTGTCAGTAGAAGCATGTTCAGTAACAAAGAAAGAAAGGGAATGAATTCCATGGTTAATTTTGCGGTTAATTTGGCAGACAGCTACAATTTTCATGCAAGGATTCATATAAGCAAAAACTGCCTCGGTGTTTATTCTGAAGGTGTTTGTAAGTTTTGTGGAGATGTTTCGCGTTAAATGAAAAAGTTTCTCAGATGCCACTTTCGAAAGTTAGTGGCATTTTTGTTATAAAAACTCCCACCGTTCACATATAGTTACTAGATAGGAGTTGGGGATTGTTGCAAAAGGTTAATGCTTCAATTGTTAAGCTTTGAGTTAAAGAATTGCCTCAGTTCACCGTATGTTTTTATTGTGTTTGGGAAAGAAACTCTAAGTCCACAACTTCTACAGAGAATTACATCGTGTGTTTCTGTTGTAGATTTTCGGTCCATGAATCCATTACAAACTTTGTGAACACCGACACTTGAACCAAGTTTGTCGCTATCGTTTGTGTGTTTGAAAAGATTGTCAGATGGATATTCACGCAGCGTGTCGCCTTCAGATGTCAACAAAACAGGAGTAAGGTGAATACTTTTTCTTACAGCTTCAATTACTCTTTCGACAAGTAGATCATATTCCCCGTAGGGCTTACCATTGTGTGAAGATATTACAGTAGAAAACATACTATCTAACCAATTTGTTGCGTTGTAGTTATCACGATCTTTATTGACTACTTTAAATGGACAAAGTTTGTTGATCGGATACGTTTTCCCAGTGATACCGTCTTGGTCATGATAATGACCAACAAGTTTTCCTTCTTTTACTTCTGTTATTTCAAAACCAACTGTTCTGACAATTAAAAAAAATACAGACATTTCGTTTTCTGGTAACTCTGTAATTACTTGCCAACTGTCCTGATACTTCAAGATGAGGTCAACGAATTTTGTAGCAATAGCATGTAAAGTGATTTCGTTCACGGGTTTCTCCCTTTAAAAGTACACGACTCAAAATGAGTTCTGTTTCGTATCCTACAATACAAGAGGGGAGATATCAAATCAACATCAAATTTTATTTTAGGAGATGGAATCGGTCACAAATCTGCCTAGCGTCTCCCGACGTGATTTACTAATCAGCTTTGATCGAAGCAGATTCCCGACCCGCATTCAGTTCCCCGAAAGTGACGAAGGTGGGGGAATTGGTCACAAAATCAGTTACTCACTTTGTTCGTAACAGATGATTTCGCGACCCAGTATTCAATTCCCTTGAAAGCCAAGCAGTTGGCTTTCTCCACCTCCACAAATACAAAATACTCCACCAGAGGGGTGGAGTATTTTGTATTTGTGGAGGTGGCGGGAATTGAACCCGCGTGTAATAATGTATGGTGCATGAATCTACTGTATGTAGTTTGCTTCATGTGTTCGTATTCATTATAGAAAACAAACGAAAACAATGAATGTATAGCATGTTTGTTTCGGTTAGGTTGCTATGCAACAAGATAACCTACATCTTCTGTTATATTGCCCAGACTTTTTCCGTAGATACGAAAAAGAAGGACACCAGATAGGTCTAAATTAGACGAATGCTGGAACTAGTCCGAACGCGTATGGCGAACGGATAGCCTTGCCAGTTGAGTTTGCAACATGGTTGCTCAAAACGTTTACGAGTGTAAGAGCAGTCTCGATACAGCACATACATCATATTCTTAGTATCGAAGCCAAAGTCACCCCCAATTAAAATAAACAATCTTACCTCATCTACTTTGTCGCAACTTCATTTTTATCAGTCGTCGTACTATTAGTACGCCTTCTTCTAAAAATTTGTTGCTTCGCGTATCTAAGGTAATATTCTTAATTTTAAAATTCAGACACGTTGTCGTGATTATATAGAACGTAATTCTCTGCGAGCAATATCTTTCTTAATATCTTCTCGCTTATCTTTACTATCTTTTTTCTTACAAACAGCAACCTCACATTTAATGAGGTTGTGTGTAGAATACAATGAATTTGGATGTAATGTCAAGGTCTTTGATTGTTCTTTGTTGTACAAATTCTCAATGTCAGATCTTTTGAGAAGTAATTTACGAGTACGATAGGGGTCATAACCCTTCGGAGTATTCGCTACTTGGTATGGTGGAATATAAACACCAACAAGAAATGCCTCACCACCACGAATTAAAACCTTAGCACCATCAAGTGAACCCAACTTTTTACGTAGAGCCTTTACCTCAAAACCAAAAAGCTCAACACCTGCTTCAAGGCTATCTGTTATTACATAAGTGAGATGTAGTTTTTTACTATCTATCAAACGCATATTTAGATTTTAGCATATACATTACCTATTTAGTTGAATATGATAGAATGGTTTGATGAAAAAGATGAAAATGCCAAAAATAGGAAAAATAACAAAAAAGGATGGGGAAAAAGTTACAACTGCAAAAAAGGTGCAGAGTTTTTCTCAGCAGTTGTTCGGTTCCTTTATTATTTTTATGTTCCTAGTTTGGGGGTACTCTATTTTTTCTGAAAAGAAAGCCACACCAATTATTCCACTTTCTTCATTTGCAGAGCTTGTTAATCAACAACAAATAATAGCAATCACTGTAGAAGGAGATGCCCTTACAGGAGAAAAAATAGATAAAACAAAAGTTTTAAGTAAAAAAGAAACAGGGGTTTCAATTCTTGAAGCACTCAAAATATACGGAGTTAGCACTTCAACACTCGCAACAACTACGATTACCGTTTCGTCTGAGAGAGGGTTGTCATTTTGGGGTTCACTTATTCCAATCATACTTCCAATTCTTTTCTTAGGATTCATGATTTGGTGGCTAGCTCGTGGAATCAAAGGAGCAAATGTTCAAGCTCTTTCTTTTGGACAATCACGTGCAAAAGTTATTTATCCAGACGACACGAAAGAAAAAATACTGTTCAAAGACGTTGCAGGTGCAAAAGAAGCTAAAGAAGAATTATTAGAAATCGTAGAATTCCTTCGAGCTCCACAAAAGTTTACAGACATAGGCGCACAAATTCCAAAAGGGGTTCTTTTGATGGGGGCACCAGGAACAGGAAAGACAATGCTTGCTCGTGCTGTGGCAGGTGAGGCAGCAGTACCATTCTTCCATTTATCTGGAAGTGAATTCGAAGAGATGTTCGTCGGTGTAGGAGCGTCTCGTGTGCGTGATTTATTTGACATGGCAAAGAAAGCGGCACCAGCAATTATTTTTATTGATGAAATAGATGCAGTTGGACGCACACGTTCACCGTCACTCGGTGGTCAAGGTGAAGGACGTGAGCAAACACTTAATCAAATACTGGTTGAGATGGATGGATTCGAACCAACTATGAATTTGATTATTATGGCAGCAACTAACAGACCGGATGTACTTGATCAAGCACTTCTTCGTCCAGGAAGATTCGATAGACGAGTCACACTTGATTTGCCAGACAGAAATGATCGTGAAGCAATACTTGGTGTGCATGTAAAATTAAAACCACTCGCAGAAGATGTTAATTTGAAAGTCATCGCAGAACGCACTCCAGGATTTTCTGGTGCAGATCTTTATTCACTTATGAATGAATCAGCAATCCTAGCAGCACGGGAAGAAAGAAAGAGTGTCGCACAGTATGACCTCATACGCTCTATTGAAAAGGTTATGCTCGGTCCCGAAAGAAAGAGTCATGTGCTTACTCCACAAGAAAAGAAAATAACTGCATATCATGAAGCAGGACACGCTCTTGTTGCATCATGTTTACCTGATGCTGACCCAATACATAAGATATCTATTATTGCTCGAGGACACGCTGGAGGGTATACACTTAAGCTTCCGCTTGATGAAAGACGACTCATGAGTCGTGCGACATTCTTGGATGATATCGCGATGTCACTCGGTGGTTATGTTACAGAGAAAGAAATATTTGGTGATATCACAACTGGCCCATCAAATGATTTGCAAGTAGCAACAGCGATGGCTCGCGCTATGGTTACGCGTTATGGTATGAGTACACTTGGTCCGGTGACTTATGTACCAGAAGGAGAACAACGTAGTGTTTTCTACAGCAAAGAATATAGTGAAGCGTATGGAGAAAAAATCGATGGCGAAGTGAAGCGTATCTTAGATGAAGCATGGCAGAGAGCTAGAAATATTATTCTTGATAAACGTACAGTGCTAGTTGCTATCGCAGAAGAACTTATGCGTGTAGAAAATATTGAAAGAGAGGAGTTTGAAAAGATTTTAACTCTACATGGTATACCAGTGAAGAAGAAAGTGGAAGTAGTATAAAGAATAGTACGTAGTTGGTAGTGTGTAGTTAAAATACAAAAAGGCAATCTTGCGATTGCCTTTTTTTGGTGAATGATTTACAAAACTCTCCCAACCCAAAAGTTTGAGATAGAAAACGCAAGCATTGCTTCTTCTGGTGTTTCTGGAAAACATAATTGCAACACATCAGGAAGAGAAAGTCTTTCTATGTCTCGACCATTATAACGACCGAGATTGGTACGACAACCGTGACGAAATTCACTTATAGATGTATCCATATAAATTTCACTTAAAAAATCTCTTCGATAACGGTCATCCTCTTCTTTTGTCCATGATGGGTGCCTTGGATTCAAAACCATACAGTGTTGACCAGCAATCATCCCACCAATAAAAGTGTATTCTTCTCTACTCATTTTAACTCCTCGTAATTAAGATAGGACTTTCTAAATGAATACTATCATATTTTATTTGTGTTGTGCTCAATACAAAAAGGCGACCACAAGGTCGCCTTTTATGTTTGAATCGTAGCGTAGTTACGATTTCAGAACATCAGCTGGGTATGGTGACCGCCCAGCATTTTTCCTGTCTGACAAATGCCCGTATCCGACATCTGTGTCAGGTTCTATTTTTCTGCTGAGATGAACAACAGATGAAGGCGGAGCTTCTTCTCTTGTCTTAACTGCAGACGCTTTGGGTTCATTTGCAACTCCGGATTGAGGTTGCAGTCGTGATACATTTGAAACTGAATCTATTGCATTCATGGTGATTCCTCCTTTTTTGAACAGTCTTACTTTAAAGAGCCTAACTTAATGGTACACCCACAAAAAAGTAAGTAAATACTAGTTGTGAACAGGTGCGTAATTTGTGCATCCGCCTGGACTCTCCTACAAATAAATTTTTGTTGTCACAAAAATTTTTGCTTTGGTCTCACGACATGATTTTCTAATCAGTCACTCCTCATTCAACAGAATGACCTTTTAGGTATAGCATTTTGCTTGCTAGCAAAATATGCTTGTGGCTTTCTCGTCCAGACGAAACACAAGCAGTTGTGTTTCTTCGGATGCACAAAATTCACTTCGTTCTTTTGTGCATCCGCCTGGACTCGAACCAGGGACCAGTCGTGTATAAGACGACGGCTCTACCAACTGAGCTACGGATGCAATTGCTCTAAACTATATCAAAAATAATGGAAAATTTCCACCTCAATTATTCCATGTGAACAGTTTCGCGACTTTTAATTATTTCTGCTAGGTCGGGATAATTTTCTAATGTTCCGTCATTATCGAGTAACTCGCGCGCTTCATCACGTGCTATCTCAACTAACTTCGGATTCTTAATAGCTTCCATTGCAAGATCACTAATTCCCCACTGTTTTCCATCCATAAGCATTCCTATGCCACGTGCCATCATATCTGCTTCTGCAAGCTCGAACCCATTCTTTGCATTAACTAGTGCCTTCAGTCGTGTTTGTGTTATCTCGCCAACGCTCTCAGTAAACAGATAACAATAGGATTGGTACTCTCGTCGTCCGACACGACCACGAAGTTGGTGAAGTTGTGCGAGTCCGAATCTATCAGCGTGTTCTATAACAATCACCGTTGCATTCGGTACATTGATACCAACTTCGATAACTGAAGTAGCAACTAATATGTCAGATTTTTTATCCAAGAAATCTTGCATAACTTCTTCCTTCTCTTCTTTTTTCATTTTGCTGTGCAAGATATCAACAATAAATTCTGGGAAAATAATTTCTGATAATCTTTTCGCTTCCTCCTTCACACTTTTTAAAGTTCTTTTTTGAGCTTCTTCCTCATCTTGTTCATCTATACGTGGACATATTACATAGACTTGTCGTCCAGCTTCTAATTCTTTACGAATTTTCTCATAGGTTTCAGTCCTGTCTTTACTTTTTATTATTTCAGTAATAATTTTTTTGCGTTCCTTTGGCATTGTGTCAATTACAGTGAGGTCTAGGTCTCCGAAGATAGTGAGAGCTAGTGTTCGTGGAATCGGGGTAGCAGTCATCGATAGTAGGTGAGGGAGTTCTTTTCTGACTTCACCTTTTTTAGAAGCTAGAAGTTTTCGTTGTTTTACTCCGAAGCGATGTTGTTCATCAATAATAATTAATGCGAGATTAGAAAATTGTATTGTTTTTTGAATAAGTGAATGTGTTCCTATAACAATTGATACTCTGCCATCAGCTAACCATTTAAGTAATTGTGCACGGGAAATAGTAGTGTGGGACGTTTTGTCAGTTTTACTTGGGAACTTCGAACAACCAGCGCTGGTTAACAACCCAATTTCAATTCCAGTTCCTTTAAAATAACTAATAAAACTTTCGAAGTGTTGCTTGGCCAAAATTTCAGTTGGGGCCATATATGCAATTTGAAGATTTGTTCCAGATTTTCCAACTCTATTTTGTAGTATGGCATGCGACACAACCGCAGCAACAAAAGTCTTACCACTACCAACGTCACCTTCAAGCAGTCTTCCCATTGGTTCTTTTCTTGAAACGTCTTTTAAAATTGATTCTATGGCATCTAATTGGGCCTTAGTTGGAGTAAAGGGGAAGGATTTGATGAACTTATCAATTTCTTTGTTGTCGATAGTTATGGGATAAGCAAGAGAATGTTTGGCTTCAACTTTTTCTTTATATTGTTTTAGTTGAAGATAAAATATTTCTTCAAAAGCGAATCTTTTACGAGCAGCCACAGTTAAGGCTTCGTTCTTTGGAAAGTGAATATAAAGAAGCGCATCTTTTAATTCTGGAAGGTGAAGTTTTTTGGTTATATGTGATGGAATAGGGTCAGTGACATTATCGAGTACTCCACCTGAAATAGCTTTCTTGATGAGTGTGTAAAGATATAAAGATGAGACACCCTTTGTTTCTCTATATATAGGTGTAAGAAATTCTGGAGCAACAGTGGATGCGAAAAGTGAGTCACTGTGTTCAGGTAGTGCAACTAGTCGTTCTATTGTTGGATTAGAAAGGAATACTCCACGGCTATCTTCATTAACCACCCCCGCAACTTTTACCTTGGTTCCGTCAGGATACATCTTGCCAATATATGCTTGATTAAACCAAATGCATTTTATTATTCCAGTATCATCTGCAACTCTTGCTTCTGTCATTGGCATATGTCCTCTGAAACTTCTTTTGATAGTGACTTTTTCCATGACACCATAAATAGTAACCTGGTCTCCCTTTTTTATATTTACAACATGAGCTTCTTCGCGTATATCTGCATAACGAGTAGGGAAATGATAAAGTAAATCACTTATGTTTTCTATATGTAGTCGCTTTAACCCTTCTTGATGGTCAGGATTTATTCGAGCAATTGAGGAAATTGAAGATGTGAGATTGTACGAAGTCATTTTTATTTATTTGCAATCACAATTCAATGTAAGTAGCTGTTTAACGAAACTGTGGACGAGAATGATAAATTATAAGGGCAAGAGATACAAGAAGTAGAATAAATAACAGCATGCTGTTTGTGGCGTATCCATGCATTGCGAAGTTAATGTATAACTGACTAGAAAGAATAATAAGAGCTACCAGAAGTGGTAGTATTGGTCTTGGCCAAATAAGGATAAGAATTCCCAGTAAAACAAAACATGCATGCCAAATAGTAAAAGCAATAGTCGTCGGAATGTATTCATTAATACAAGTAAAAGCAGCGACCCCAACCTTCTTTACCCCCAACATTAGTGCTTGCCCGTGAGGGTAAATAAAATAGAAAGCAACGGCAAGTCTTAATAAATATGGCCAAAAATTAAACATAATAAAAGTATATCACGGCATCATGTATTATATATTACTTAATAAACGCAACTAGTGTCTAACTAATACCTTTATGATATAATCGTCAGATTATGAAGCATAAAATTAAAGCAGTATGGGTGGTGATTGCAACGATTGCATTGGGGTATTTTTTAATAAATGGTGGAAAAGACTTTGTTTTAGGTCTTGATTTGGCAGGGGGTTCTGCACTTACTTACAAAATTGATATAAGTTCATTACCAAAAGATGCGGATGTATCAGCGTCTGTCGCATCACTTCGTGATGTGGTTGAGCGTCGTGTGAATCTCTTCGGTGTACGTGAACCGACAGTTACAACACAGTATTCACGCTTAGCTTCCGAATGGAGATTGATTGTTGAATTACCAGGTGTAACTGATGTAGCCGCTGCAGAAAAGATGATTGGGGAGACGCCAGTGCTAGACTTTCGTACAATTAAACCAGGAACAAAAGAGTCAACTTCGTCAATTGATTTTATAAATGGTTATGAATTATCAGCACTTACTGGTCGTTACTTAGATCGTGCTGGACTCGTGTTTGATCAAACAACTAACAAACCAAAAGTGGAACTTATTTTTGACGATGAAGGGGCAAAACTTTTCGCTCAAATTACAAAAGCAAATATCGGGAAGCAAGTTGCGATATTCTTAGACGGTCTTCCAATTTCTGCACCAGTAGTAAATGAAGAAATCACAGGGGGTAAGGCAGTTATTTCCGGGAATTTTACAATCGATGAAGCGCGAACGCTCGTTGGGCGCTTAAACGCAGGAGCTCTTCCTCTCCCCGTTATACTTTCTGGAACAAATGTTGTTGGACCAACACTAGGAACGTCAGCGGTGAATGCAGGAGTTAGGGCAGGAATAATTGGATTTATTCTCGTTGTTATCTTCATGATAGTCTGGTATCGTCTTCCAGGAATAATGGCATCACTTGGTCTTGTGGCCTACAGTGCGATTATGCTTGCACTCTTTAAATTTATTCCAGTAACTCTGACTTCAGCTGGTATTGCTGGATTCATTATTTCTGTTGGGCTCGCGGTGGATGCGAATGTGCTTACATTTGAACGCATGAAAGAAGAAATACGTGGAGGTAAGGGATTGTTCGATGCTGTAGAACTAGGGTTCGCAAGAGCTTGGACATCTATTCGTGATTCACATATTGCAGCTATCATCGTATCAGTAATTCTTTTCTGGATGGGAACATCTGTTGTGAAAGGCTTTGCCTTCACTTTCTTCTTAGGTGCAGTAGTCTCCCTTATTTCTGCTCAACTGGTTACTCGTGTATTCATGAGAGCGATTGCAAATAAATCAAGTAGTCGATTGATGAAATTCTTATTCAGTTCTGGATTTTCTAGTAAATAATTTCTTTAACATAAAATTTATGCAAATAATTAAACACAAAATATTCTTTATTGGATTATCAATAACACTAGTTGTCGCTTCCTTACTTCTTATTAGCACATACGGCATCAAGCAAGGTATTGATTTTACTGGAGGTTCAGTTATTGATATTACTTATAGTACTCAATCTGCAGAACTTATAGAAGAAGTTTTTGAGCAAGAAGGTATAGCATTATATAAAACAGGGGAATTAACTTATCGTTTTATTTCTTCAAAAACATATGAAGAAATTGGTCCAGTAATTACAAAACTTGCAAACGTAAACAATGCTACCCCTTTTGAATTTACTCAAGTGAACACAGTCGGTCCAACACTCGGTGCTGAGATGACTAAGAAGGCAATCATTGCTCTTATTGTTGTGGTTCTTGCTATTCTTGCTTTCATCGCTTTCTCTTTCCGTGAAGTTTCACTCCCAGTTCAATCATGGAAATATGGTGTAATAGCAATGGTTACACTTATTCACGACATAATTGTTCCAACTGGTGTGTATGTGATTCTTTCACATAAGTATGGTGCTGAAGTAGATACACTTTTTGTAATTGCTCTTCTTACTATTATTGGTATTTCTATTTCAGATAAGATTGTGGTGTTCGATAGAATTCGTGAGAATTTGAAGTTATCAGGCAAGAAGCAATCATTCGATGAAATAGTTGGTGCGAGTCTTATGCAAACATTTACACGTTCTATTAATACTTCAGTAACTGTTATTTTAGCTTTGCTTGCCCTATTCTTCTTTGGTCCAGTTATGACAAAGTGGTTTACGCTTACACTTATTATCGGTATGTTTGTGGGGACTTACTCATCGATATTTGTGGCTTCTCCTCTCCTTACCGTCTGGAATGGTAAAAAGTTATAAATTGACGAACTGCTTTGTCGCGATAATATTTTTACGAGTCGCCGTACGCGTAAGTATGTCTTCTCATAAAAATATCCTCGCTTCGCGCATTTCATTCAATTTCTGACTTTTTAGGGGATACATTCAAGATACATAGAAAGTACGACACCTACGGTGCCGTGCTTTTAGTTTGTAATTTGATAGAATGTAATTATGAACAAAGAAACTATTGCCTCATTTTTGAATCACTATTTATCCATCGCAACAATTATAGGTGGTGGAGCGCTGTTGCTTCTCGTTTGTTATATTTCGTTTGCAATTTACTTTAGAGAGGATAGGCGGGAGCCAAAGTTACTGAAATTTATTTCTGAAAACGTTCTACCTCTCGGATTTTTTGCGACATTGTGGGGGACACTGATGTCACTTTTTTATTCTGATTATCTTTTCTATGCTCCGTGTAGTTTATGTTGGTATCAAAGAATATTTTTGTACTCACAAATATTTTTATTTGGTTTTGCATGGTACAAAAAAGACAGAAATATTCTCCCTTACTCATTATTACTCTCCGCGGTTGGGCTTATTATCGCTATAGACCATCACATTTTACAAATTGGTTATAATGTACTTGCGCCATGCTCAACTGCCCCATTCGCCGTTGATTGTTCAAAGCCATCATTCATAGAATTCGGATTTGTTACATTCCCACTCATGTCTGCAGTATTATTTGGCTTTTTGATAGTAATAGTTATTATTAGTAAAAAGTTTACAAATTTTAATAAAAGTATATAGTTTTAATAGTTGAACTTTACAGGAGAATCATCATGGAAAAACCCACGAAAAAAGCAACTGTCGTTCTTTTAATTGATGGTGTTGGAAATATTTGTCTCGCTCGTAAAAAGCAGGCAATACATCATGAAAATGGTTCCATCGGGTATAGTCTAGGAACATATAACGGATATGGTGGAAAGATGGAAGAAGGAGATACAAACATCTTTGATACTGCTATTCGTGAGTTACTAGATGAATCAGGGGTTACTGCAAGTAAAAAAGATTTGGAAATTGTTGCGCGAGTTTATTTTTATACAAAGAAAGATGACGGAAGTTTTGAACCATTTATGGACGTTTCTTTTTTCTTTCTTAAAAAATGGTTAAGTGAACCAGTAGAAGGTGAAGAAATGGGGGCACCAACATTTTTTAGTGTGGAAACTATTCCATATAATGAAATGATGCCTGCCGACAAACACATCTTTGAAAAAATGTTCAAAGGGGAAAGGAATGTTTATGAAGTGAAATTGCTTGGCAAAAAAGTTGAACCAGAAATAAAAGTTTTAGATGAAGTTCTTTAAAGCACGGCCGCAGGCCGTGCTTTTCTCTTACAATTAACTATGTTAGATTGCATTTAGCTTGTTCAATACTGGAGGAGTCATGGAAAAACCTACAAAGTTGTTTGATTTTGATTCAGATGATGTGGAAACATTAATGGTTAGACCTCTTTTTGAAGGAGTAGATATTCTTTTCAAATCGGTCAAAGCTTTACCTTGCTGGACGGAAAGGTCTATAGGAGTCACTAACGCTGTAATTTCCTACTGGGCTGGAAGGTCAATTGCTTGGTCTGGAAGAGCTGATATTGGGGATGTGCGTAGTTTAATAAGGCGCATTAAGGCTATACAGCCAGAAGAAAATCAACCTTCTGTGGTTGATGTGAAAAATTTCTACACACTATGGAGTGGGATCGTTTTAGTTCTTGAGGCTCGTGTACATCTGCTTGATTACAATAATTTGGAGAAGATTCAAAGAGAAAAATTGTGAAGCCAGTTTTTTTTGGTAAAGCGCGTCTACGACGCGCTTTTGTTCTGTATAATTTTCCTAACGACTAACGACTAACGACTATACCTTGTACCTCGCACCAATCAATACATTCTTCCAACACTTCTTCAATTGTTTTATTTCCTGTATCAATAATACAAGCATCATCTGCTGGATATAATCTTCCTAATTCACGAGTCATATCACGATGGTCACGCAATTCTAATTCTTTTTCTATCATTTCAAGTGTTTTACCTGTACCTTTCTTTTGCTCATCAATTAATCTACGTTCTGCTCGCACCGTTACATCCGCATTAAGGTAAAATTTTACTTTTGCATCAGTAAAAACATGGTTACACATATCTCTCCCTTCAGCGACCAGGCCAGGGGGAGCAATCATTTTTCTTTGGGCATAAAAAAGAGCTTCTCTGAGCTCTTTAATTGGACTTATTACTGATGCATGATTACCGTATTCTTGGGTGGAAATGATAGGCCACACGTCTTTTCCGTCAACAATAATTTGCTTTCCTTTAAAATGTGGACGAAGCTGAGAGGCGATTTGAATCAGCGCTTCCTTGTGTGAAAGGTTAACATTATTCGCAAGTGCGGTATAAGCAGATAGGCGATAAAGTGCACCAGCATTTAAATAATTATAACCAAAATATTCTGCAAGTTTGTAAGCAATAGTACCTTTTCCAGAGGAGGAAGTCCCATCAATTGCGATAATTGGAACAGGGTTTATCTTCATATAATATAGAGTATATCAAAAATTTAACACCTTAAATAGCAATAGAATATATAATTTGCAAATAGTCATGAAATGTGATAGTATTGCAAGACTCACTTAGCATCTACTGAAATCTTGCTTGGCTAAGTAGTGTGTAATTTATTAGTTTCCAGTTTCTTTTTATTTAAATAATTAATTAGTCCAATATCCTCCCTAAAACATTTGTTTACAAATGTTCGGGCGACAATTTTAACAAAAATTGTTTAGCCGACAAATTAGAGATGAGACAAGACCCAACAAAAACATATGGCAGATACATTTGATCGCTCAAAACCACACGTAAACGTAGGAACTATCGGTCACGTTGACCACGGAAAGACTACTCTTACATCAGGTATTTTAAACGTACTTCACTTAATGGATCAAACTATTAAGTTAAAGGGTGTTGATGAAATTGACAAGGCTCCTGAAGAAAAAGCTCGTGGTATTACCATTTCTCTTTCTCACTCAGAGTATTGGACAGCTAATCGTCACTATGCGCATATTGATGCTCCTGGTCACGCTGACTATATTAAGAACATGATTACTGGTGCAGCTCAAATGGACGGTGCTATTCTCGTAGTAGCAGCAACTGATGGACCTATGCCACAAACACGTGAACACATTCTCCTAGCCAAGCAGGTTGGAGTGCCAAAGATCGTGGTTTTCCTAAACAAGTGTGATATGGTTGATGATCCAGATATGATTGAACTCGTTGAAGAAGAAGTTCGTGAACTCCTTACAAAGCAAGGATTTGATGGTGCTAATACACCAGTTATCCGTGGTTCAGGTCTTAAGGCATCAGAAGCTACTGATATTAATGATCCTTGGGCACAAAGAATTGTAGAACTTATGACTGCTCTTGATACATGGATTCCAGTTCCAGAGCGTGATACTACAAAGCCATTCCTTATGCCTGTAGAAGACATTTTCACTATCGAAGGACGTGGAACTGTGGTAACAGGACGTATTGAACGTGGTATCGTTAAGATTAACGAAGAAATTGAAATTGTCGGTCTTAAGGACACTGTTAAGACAGTTGTTACTGGTATTGAAATGTTCAACAAGTCACTTCCAGAAGGACAAGCAGGTGATAACGCCGGTATTCTTATTCGTGGTATCAAGAAGGAAGACATTATGCGTGGACAAGTTCTTGCTAAGCCAGGTTCAGTAAAGCCTCATACAGACTTTGAATGTGAAGTTTACATCCTTAAGAAGGAAGAAGGTGGACGCCACACTCCATTCTTGAATGGTTACAAGCCACAGTTCTATGTACGTACAACTGACGTTACAGGTGAAGTTACATTAGCGGCTGGTGTAGAAATGATTATGCCAGGAGATACTGCAAAGTTCACTGTTAAGCTTCTCGCTCCAATTGCTCTTGAAGAACAAGGACGTTTTGCTATCCGTGAAGGAGGTAAGACAGTTGGTGCCGGTGTGGTAACAAAGATAATTGCATAATATTTTAACTTTCTATCAAAGTATGATAGATTAAATCCTTACAAGCATGACAGCAACCGAAACAGCTACAAAAACAGCAACTAAAAAAGCTGTAAAAAAAGTAACAAAGCCATCTAAAGCTCAAGACACCCAGAAGCTTCGTATTCGTGTACGCGCATATGAAAGTAAAGTTCTTGATGCTTCCGTGAAGCAGATTATTGACACTGCACGTCGTTTCGAGGCTATAATTCTTGGACCAATTCCGCTTCCAACAGAAATCAAGCGTTATACAGTTAACCGTTCATCATTTATTTATAAAGATGCACGTGAACAGTTCGAAATGAGAGTGCATAAGCGTCTCGTTGACATCGTAAATCCAAATGCAAAGCTAATTGAAGCTCTTACAAATCTATCACTTCCATCTGGAGTTGATATAGATGTAAAGATGGCATAGATAAAATAGTCAGATAATCTATCAGACACAAGAAAACACCATGAAATTCACACTCGCAACAAAACAACATATGACAGAATTCTTTTCCGAAGACGGAAAAGTTCACCCTGCAACAATTCTTAAGGCAACACCCTTAACAGTGACCGCTCTTAAGACTGTAGCAACTGATGGATATGATGCTATACAAGTTGGACAAGGGGAACAAAAGAAGGAGCGTATGTCAAAGGCGTTACTTGGACACTTTAAGGGAACTCCTCATAAAGTATCTAAGGAATTCCGTACAGCACCAGGGGACTTGTCACTTGGAGCTACAATTGCATGTGATGTTTTCAACAAAGGAGATATTGTAACAGTATCTAGTGTTTCAAAAGGTAAAGGTTTTCAAGGTCCAATGAAGCGTCATGGTATGCACGGAGGTTGGCATCAGCATGGTCAGAAGCACTCAATGCGTGAAATTGGTTCTATTGGAGCAACAGGCCCACAGAGAGTTTTCAAGGGAAAGAGAATGGCGGGTCGTATGGGAAGTGATCGTATCACACAAAAGAATGTAACAATTCTTGATGTTGATTTTGAGAATGGAATCATCCTTCTTAAGGGTGCGGTTGCAGGAAAGCGTGGAACACTTGTGGAAATCAAGACAACTAAGTAAAATTATATGAAAGTAAACGTCTATACAATGGAAGGAAAGATAGCAAAGTCACTCGAAGTACCAGAGAATATTTTTGGTGCTAAGTGGAATGCTGATCTCGTATCACAAGTTCTTTATTCACAAGCGTCTAATAGACGCGCTGGTACTGCTCACACAAAAAACAGAGCTGAAGTTCGTGGAACTCACAAGAAGCCATGGGCACAAAAAGGTTCTGGACGTGCTCGTCATGGTTCTGCACAGTCACCATTATGGAAAGGTGGAGGTGTAACTTTTGGTCCTAGAAATGATAAGGATTATAAGAAGACTATTCCTAAGGGAATGAAAGTTGCTGCACTATTCTCACTTTTGTCTGCAAAGGTTAAAGCGGGTAAAGTTATTTTCGTTGATTCTGTTCCTACTCAAACCGGTAAGACAAAAGATGCAGATATGGCTATGAAAGGTCTTACTACTATCGAAGGTTTCAAGACTCTTTGTTACAAGAAGCCAAACAATGTGTATATGACAATTAAGAAAGGTGAGGATGTAACAAAGCGCGCATTCCGTAATCTTCCATACATGACTCTTCATAATATGGATGATCTTAACCCTCTTGATTTAGCTAATACAAGATACTTGGTTATTGCTAATCCAGAAGAAACAATTGCTTATCTTTCTTCTAAAGTAAATAAATAAACGTATATGGCAACAAAGAAAACAACAACTGAAAAGACAGCAGTAGAAAAAGTAGACACAGTAGCATCTTCAAAGGTTATTATCGCTCCTCGTATTACTGAAAAAGCTTCAATGCAATCATCTGCAAATGCATATACATTCGTAGTTAGAAAAGACGCAACCAAGCACACTGTATTAGATGCTTTCAAAAAAGAGTACAAAGTAACTCCTAAAGCGATTAACATCACTAACATGCCTCGCAAGAATACATTCATTCGTGGAAAATTTGGAACAAAGGCTGGTCTCAAGAAAGCAGTTATTTTCCTTAACAAAGGAGATACTATTTCACTCTCATAATTAAGATAGTAAACGAATATGAAAACCTATAAACCAACAACCCCATCACGTCGTAATATGACCACGGTAACATACCGAGGAGTACTTACAACCAACGATCCATATAAGCCGCTCACATCAGGTTTTAGACGTGGTTCAGGACGTAACGCTTTCGGACGTATTACATCACAACACAGAGGAGGAGGCCACAAGCGTTCTTTCCGTGAGATTGATTTTGTATATGACAAAAAAGATATTCCTGCAAAACTTCAAACTATTGAATACGATCCAAATCGTTCAGGTTTTATTGCGCTAGCATCATATGCAGATGGAGCAAAACGTTATGTTCTTGTTCCTCGTTCAATGAAAGTAGGGGATACATTTATTGTTTCAGAAAAAGCTGACCTAAATGTAGGTAATCGTCTTGCACTTAAGAATATCCCTGTAGGTACTTTTGTATACAACGTAGAACTTAAGTTACGTGCAGGTGCTAAGCTAGTTCGTTCAGCTGGAACTTACGCTCAAGTCGTTGCTCACGATAATGGATTTACTTCAATCAAACTTCCATCAACCGAAATTCGTAAAGTAGTGGATACATGTTTTGCTTCAATTGGTGAAGTTTCAAATGAAGAGTATCGTCTTCGTAACATTGGAAAGGCTGGACGTTCACGCCACTTGGGTATTCGTCCAAAGACACGTGCGATGGCTCGTAACCCAGTAGACCACCCATACGGAGGAGGTGAAGGAGCACAACCACGAGGAACACGTCGTCCAAAGACAAAGCAAGGAAAGACAACCGGAGGACATAAGACAAGAACTCCAAAGAAATATTCAAATGTACACATTGTATCCCGTCGTGTAGTACGTAAGAAGAAATAATAAATTTTAAAGTAGAGATTGGAAATTAATGAGTAGTAAAATACAAACCTAAAATCCATAAAACGCTTTACTTTAAGCCAAAATCTGATATAATAAGCCAACTTAACCAAAATGACAAGATCACTTCACAAAGGACCATACGTAGACGAACGAGTACTAAAGAAAGTACTTGGTAAACGCCCAGAAACAACGGACGTTATTAAGACATGGATTCGTCGTTCTGACATTGCGCCTGAAATGGTAGGTTTCACTTTTGGTGTATACAATGGCAAGACTCATATTCCAGTTCTTATTACTGAAGATATGGTTGGTCATAAGCTTGGTGAATTTTCTCCAACACGTAAATTTACAAGACACGGAGGTAAGATGCAAAAGGAAATTGATCAGAAGAAGAAAGAATCAGAAATTACTGCTGCTAAGGCTGCAAAGTCCGCAACTGATACTAAGAAGAAATAATATATGAAAGCATCACTTAACAATTATCGCCAAGCACCTAGAAAAGTTCGTTTAATTACCGAACTTGTTAAAGGTAAGTCAGCTGTACAAGCACAAGCTATACTTTCACATCTTATTAAGCGTGGAGCTCTTCCAATTAAGAAGCTTCTTGATTCAGCTGTAGCAAACGCTGGAGTGCCAGCAGCAGAACTTATGGTGAAGACTGCAACAGTAGATAAGGGAGTAGTAATTAAGCGTTGGATGCCAAGAGCAATGGGTCGCGCATTTCCAATTCATAAGCACACAAGTAAAGTGTTTATCGAATTAGCACCGGTAGCAGTTAAGAAAGAAGCAAAATAATTTTATGACACACGTAGTACACCCATATTCACATAGACTTGGAATCATCCGCGACTGGAAGTCACGTTGGTTCGGCAAGGATACCAATCAATACGTTGATCATCTTCGTGCTGATGTTCTTGTTCGTGCATGGATGACAAAGCGCCTAAAAGGGATGTATCTTTCACTTATTGAAATTGAAAGAACTGAGAAGCAGTACCGCATTATGATTCACACTTCACGCCCAGGTATGATTATTGGTCGTGGTGGAGACGGTATCGAAAAACTCCGTGCATCACTTAAGAAAGAAATGGCACGTCTTAAGATTATTGTTCCACAAGATGTTAAGTTAGATATTATTGAAGTTTCTTCTCCAGAAGCGGATGCAGCTATTGTTGCAGCTATGATTGTAGAAGGAATTGAGAAGCGTCTTCCTTTCCGTCGTGTACTTAAGACAACAATTGAGAAGGTGATGGCTAATCGTGATGTACAAGGTGCACGTATCGCAGTATCTGGTCGTTTAGGAGGAGCTGAAATGGCTCGTCGTGAACAAATCAAGCGTGGAGGTATTCCACTACAAACACTTCGTGCCGACATTGACTTTGCTCGTGAACGTGCGAATATGACCTACGGTGTTATCGGTATCAAGGTATGGATATATCGTGGTATGAAGTTTGATAAGAAGGACACAACTAAATAATTTAAAGAAACGTATATGTTATTCCCAAAGAAAGTAAAACACCGAAAATGGCAGACCGCCCGCCTCTCAGAGGCTAAACTAGCACGCCCAGAATCACGTGGTATTACTGTTGCTTTTGGATCGTTCGGTCTTAAGGCTGAAACACCTTGCCGTGTTGCTGCAAATCAAATCGAAGCTGCTCGTCGTGCTTGCCAGCGTTCAGCAGGTAAGACTGCAAAGCTTTGGATTCGTATTTTCCCAGACCGTCCTGTAACTCAAAAAGCAGCTGAAGTTCCTATGGGTAAAGGTAAAGGAGATCCAGATCGATATGTTTTTGAAGTTCGTCCAGGAAGAATTCTTTTTGAAATTGATGGAGTTACAGAAGTGGTTGCTCGTGAAGCACTTCGTAAGGCTGGGTGTAAGCTTCCTGTAAAGACACGCGTTGTCGCTCGTTAATTATTTTAAATATATGAAAACTACTCAAACAAAACCAACAACAACATCACCAAAGAAACTTACTGGTAAAGTTGTATCTGACAAGATGGATAAGACTGTTGTTGTAAACGTAAACCGTTACGTTGCTCACAAAAAATACGGAAAGTATTTCAAAATCGATAAGCGTTACAAGGCTCACGATGAAAACAATACTTACAAAATAGGGGACAATGTAATTATTGAAGAATGTCGTCCACTTTCAAAGGATAAGAATTTTACAGTTCTTGGTTACAAAGAAAACAGTAAGTAAAAATAATTTATTAGCAATCTAAACAGAAATATATGATACAAGCAGGCACAAATGTAAAGATAACAGATAACTCAGGCGGAAAATTTGGCCGTGTTTTCAAAGTTCTCGGTGGTTCAAAGCGTCGCTATGCATCGATTGGTGATTTGGTTGTACTTTCTGTTAAGGTTGCAGAACCTCGAAAGCAAGTAAAGAAGAAGGATATCGTTTATGGTGTTGTTGTTCGTACAACAAAGCAAGTTCGTCGTTCTGATGGCTCATATATTTGTTTTGATGACAATGCAGTTGTTGTTGTTGATAAGACAAAGAAGGAACCTAAGGCAGGACGTGTTTTCGGTCCAATTCCACGCGAACTTTCATTAACTGGTATCGAAGGTTATAAGAAGATTGCGTCCCTAGCACCTGAAATAATTTAATTTTAATAATAAATATATGCACGTAAAAAAAGGAGACAAAGTAATAGTGATAGCAGGTAAGGACAAAGGAAAGTCTTCTGTTGTAACATCTGTGTTACGCGAGAAGAATCGTGTAGTGCTTGAAGGTGTTAACCTTATGAAGAAGCATATCAAGGCCAAGAAAGCAGGGGAGAAAGGTGGTATTGTAGAAATTGCAATGTCCATGGACGCAAGTAATGTAAAATTAACTGAAAAGAAAGTAAAGGAAGTTAAGAAAGAAAAGAAGGTAAAATAGTTTATAGGGAGTTTTTAGAATAAATTTTCGAAAGATAAATAAAATCAGACACGAAAGTGTCTGTTTTTTATTTATCTTGTACACTTCTAAACACCTCAGAAAAAGGTATACTTATATAATGAACAAATCAGTCAAGGTAGATTCCTTTAATAAAGCATCAGTTATTTTTGCGCTATCTGTTGTACTTGGAACTGTTGCTTATGCTTGGACAGGGGCACCAGCAGGAACACCACCTGCTAATAATGTTGACGCACCAGTAAACGTAGGTAATACAATTCAACTTAAGGCAGGGTCACTTGGTATAGACGGTTTATTAAAAGCATATACTGCTTTTAACTTTGCTCCGGGTGCAGGAGAAGGTAAAATATTAACTTCTGATGCCGAAGGAAATGCTTCCTGGACATCTACCTCATCTTTAGGTATTGGTACAAGTGGTATAGATGGTATTAACTTTAGCGCTCTTTCGGGTTGTGACGTTCTAGGTACAGATTTTAATGGTAATATTGTTTGTAAAGTTTTGAGTCCAACATCCTGTACTGTGCCTTGGGGTGGCACAATTGCTAGCGGTCAATCAGTAACCACATATCAAACAGCTGCTGTTCCTTATGGTCAAACTTGTGAGTCAGTAAGTCAGAATCGTCTATGTACTAATACTGTGCTAAGCGGGTCTTATACTAATAGAAATTGTACGGTAACGCCGGGTGCGTCGTGTCCATCTCCTTGGAATACAACAGTTTCAAGTGGTCAATCAGTAACAGCATACCAAACAACTGCGGTAACTTCTGGTCAAACTTGCGCCTCTGTTAGTGAGAGTCGCCTATGTACAAATGGCGTTCTTGGCGGTTCTTATACAAATAGAAATTGTACAGTGTGTGGCGCACAATATTATGTTCTTAATGATGTTTGTACACATTTGTATACTTATGTGGTTCGTACTGATATTTGTGGTGGTTCTGGAGAATGTTTTGATTGTTACAGAGCTAAACCTACACCTGATCAAAAAATGGGATATGTAGCAAGTTGTTATGCATATGGTGCATGTGGAAATCCAACAGCTGTTAAGAACGTTTGTTACAATTTATACGGAGCTTATTAATTTAAGTAACAAAAAGTAAATATAACATTTATTATAAATTAATTTTTGAAAGACCAAAAGAAAGCAGAATATTTTTATAGTAAAGCTTCTTCTGTGAAATAAATTTGGTGATTTATAATTTGCTGATCAAGAACGACAAATGGCGGTGTCCTTTTTACCTTTTGTTCCTTTACATTAGAATTTAAAACAATTAAAATTAAGATAATATGAATAAAGTAGATTCCTTTAATAAAGCATCAGTTATTTTTGTGCTTTCTGTTGTACTTGGAACTGTTGCTTATGCATGGACGGGGGCTCCAGCAGGAATACCTCCAGCTAATAATGTAAGTGCCCCTGTGAACGTAGGTACTGTTTTACAAGAAAAATTGGGACCTTTTAAAGTAAGATCCCCTTTTACTATTACAGGAGGGAATAAAGGATACTCTGCTCTTACACAGGATGCAGATGATCCTTCTACTTTGGTTACTAAGAGTTATGTGGACTCAAAAGTTTCTAAGAGTGTTTCTTCTGGAGGTTTTCCTATTAATTGTAAGGCTGGTCTTATTACAGACATTAATGGTAACGTTATTTGTGACGCTGGTTGGAGTACTACCGCTACATGGGGGTCATGTAGTACAGTCGTGAACACTACTACTCATAATGAAATTGTTTATAACGGTTCGGATGGTTGTGGTCAAAGAGTTACAAAGTCTTACACTCAATTATTAGCACAAACAAGAGTCATCCCTTGTGTTAATTCTTTGGGGCAAACCATATCAGATTCTTTATGTACACAAACTAAACCACCAACAACACAAAACTGTGGCCAAAAAATTCGCTATGTAATGTGGGCAAATGACATGAATGCTTGTGGGGGTGGGGCTGGTCCAGCTCGTGTTTGGAAAGTTTTAGACCCTAGAGCAGGCAGCTATTCTTGGTATATGAAATACTATAATCATGGATTTTATTCTCCTAGGGGTTCTGGAGATAAAGCGGATGGTGTAACTAGTATAAAATCTGGGGTAAATACACACCAAGGAATGTCTGATAGTTTTTTTGATTTAATAATATTAGGAGATCCTAATTATGAAGGTCCTGGCGATGTTGGTGGAGGTAGTGGTGGAGGTTAATTTATTTTTAATATAACAATTATTATAATATGTTTTTACAAAACGATAGTTAAGTAAAAAATCACGTATAATTTTGATTGTAAGTCATTCTTAAATAACTAAAGAAAGCAGAATATTTTATAGTAAAGCTTCTTCCATGAAATAAATTTGGTGATTTATAATTTGCTGATCAAAAACGGACACCTAAGTGTCCGTTTTTTAGTTTTAACCACAAGACTTAAGAGCAAGTTCACGATTACTAAAACCCACTTCTTCCGTCACATCCCTAATAACTGGAATCCAAGGAGGAAGATTAATTTCGTGATTTTTGTCGGTGAGTTCTATTTCAAGATAAGGATTTTGTTTTATATCGATGAAGTAATCAAGTTCAAAGTATTGCTCATTATAGACAAAGCAAATTCTTTTTTTCTTGATAATACTACTTCCAGGGACAATATTTTTTAACTTATCGTGATATTCACGAGAAGAAATCCTCTTCTCAACTTCAGTGCGAATGAAACTTCCACCAATGTCTTCTTTATGGGTCTCGGTATAAATAAAGACATCACCTTGACCTCTTTTTCTGATTCTTCCACCTATGACCAAGTATGCTTGCTCAATATCTATTTCTTGGTAGGCGACAGGAATATTTTTCCAATCAAAAGATTCATTCACCAAGTATTTCCTTTCAATCTCAAGAGGTATTGGCTCACCTAGCACATGAAGTACTTCAGCAAGAACTCGATGTATTTTGGAAGAAAAATCATCACGATTATCAATAACACGTAGATGTGTGTGTCCAATCCATGAGGATAAAGTTTTTTCGTCAGCCACTCTTGCTTCTTCTGGATTTTCAAATCTAGCGCTGTTGTTCAATTTGGTATAAAACTCTTCTTTACCTAATGCAACAGTACGCATATGAATAACCGCGTCATAACTTTCATCACGAAGTTTGACTTCATTTAAACTATTTTCTTCCAACATCACTAACCAAGATTCTTCATCGATATACGCTTTCGAATCAAGGGTCCCACGGTCGAAAATAATAATAACTTTTTCACTTTCAAGACATTTTGCAAAAGAAAGATAACGTTTTTCTCTTTCTATTTGGCCAAGAACGATGTTTTCTTGAAAGTCATAAATAGAAATATTTTTACTAGGGGTAACACCTCCATTTATGACTTCAGTTGCATATTCCGGGACAACAATAACATGATAACCTAAGTCGGAAAGTTTTTGTGAAAGATAGCTCATGCCTGTAGTTTTACCAGAGCAGGGGCCACCAGTGATGACGATTCTTTTAATATCTTTATTCATTTTGATTCTCCTTATTTGTGATTAATAAAAGAACTACACATATCAGTGTATTTGTTATCAAAATAATTGATATGGCTGTATGTATACATATCTATTGATATTTATATATTTTTATGACAATATGTATACATGAAATGTCCATTTTGTAAAAGTATAAAAACTGAAGTCATTAATTCTCGAAAAACAACTGATGAGGTAGGGGTTTGGCGGAGAAGAAAGTGTTTGAAATGTGGAGAAATATATACAACAACAGAATATTTCTCACACGACTCATTGTTTGTTGTTAAAAGGAATTTAGTCCGAAAGAAATTCGTTTATGAAAAGCTTTTTGTTTCTATTTTTAATGCAGTAATAGGGGGAAAAATTCGTGACCAGGGAGACGATGCAGCTAAGGCTAAGAGATTAACTAGAGAAATAATTGATGAAATTATGAAATTAAGAAGTAAATATGTTTCAACTAAAGAAATTGTTTCTTTTGCATATAAGATATTGGAAAAAGAGAATCCATTTTTTGCTAATAGATATGCTATATATTCAGAGTTTAGGTTGGGGGTTATTAAGAAAGCTCAAAAGAAATAAAATAATGCATATTTAAATAGCAAAAGTGGTCGATTTTTGTTGTTTACAAATAGTCCATTTTGTAGTAGAGTATAAGTCTACTAACAGTAATGTAGAAAGGAAAATTTCTACAAATAAGCGACGTATAACGTCCGGAAAGGTATATCCTCAAGGACCAATCGTGCTTAGAATAAATATATGGCAGAAAAAATAATGAGTGTACAAGATAAGCAAAAGCAAGCGTATACAGTTCTTGCAAAAGAATTTGGTTATAAGAATATAATGGCAGCCCCAAGACTTGTTAAGGTTAACATTTCTGTAGCTACGGGCTCAGCAATGAAGCGTGATAAAAAATTTAACGACTTAGTTCTCGATCGTCTTTCAAAGATTACAGGACAAAAGGCAACTATTCGTAAAGCGAAGATGTCAGTTGCGTCATTCAAAACTCGTGAAGGGGATCCAATCGGTGTTGCAGTAACACTTCGCGGTGCTCGCATGTTTGGTTTCTTGGATAAGGTACTCAATGTTTCACTTCCACGTACAAAGGACTTCCGTGGTCTTAATCGTACATCAGTAGACAATATTGGTAATATGACATTTGGCATCAAGGAACATACTATCTTCCCAGAAATTCACGATGAAGAATTAAAGGATGTGTTCGGTATGGCTATTACTCTTGGAACAACGGCAAAGACAAAAGAGGAGGCGACTCGATTCTTTGAACTACTCGGCATCCCGTTCAAAAAAGCATAAAACTTAATATTTTAGCGCATTACTTTGTCGCTACGGAATTTTTCTTAGTCGTCGTACTATTTGTACGACTTCCTCGAAAAATTCCTATGCTCCTCGTACTGCATCTAAAATCTTAAGTTTTCAGGATTCTGTGTTTAAAAAAAGTGACCCCTTACAGGGTCACTTTTAGTCATTTTTAATAAAACCTTTATATAATTTGTCAAAAAATTTTAACAAACAACATATATAAATCCCCCGAACTAGTCGGGGGTTGATGTTTGTGGTTTACACTAAATTGAATTCATTTTCTAGAATTTCAATCACTTCTTCTGGAGTCGCCAGAGTCTTGATTGCTTTGTAGGTGATCTTTGCTGTTGCTCCAGTATCACGTAGGCTGAGTTGCTCGTGAAACTGGGTTGCGAGAATCTCGAGTTCACTCTTTCTGCCGTCAACTATCGCTTTTTTCAGTACTGGGTGGACCATTTTAGAGGCTCCTTTTTATCGTCGTATGGAAAAGAACAAATATAATATACTATAGTATAGTACATTTGTCAAATAATTTAGCTTGACAAAATCCATAAAACATGTATACTATATACAGCTCAGTAGGTTGGAAATCATTCCAATCAAATGAGATCTGCTCATTGATTCTAATTACAGGAGAAAGTCATGAAAAACAAACTGTTTGCAGTACTTCTCGCTGTTGCCACACTCCTCCTCGGAGGATGTGCAACAGGTGGCATGGGTATGGGAGTCGGTGCGAATAACTCGTATCGTCTTCCTCCAGGGTGCGTTCCTGCACCACAAAAACTCGGCCAACCTCAGGAATGCTGGGATGGGCGCCTGATTACGCAACCGCAAGGGAATTTTGCACCAGTGATGCAGGCAGGAGCCAACATCGGTAAGTGTGAACTTGTCGGCGGTGCAGCTGGTGCTGTAGGTGGTGCACTGATTGGTGGTGAGGAAAACCGTGGAATCGGTGCCATCATCGGTGGGCTTGTCGGAGCATTCGCAGGTAACAAATACTGCGAAAGCGAACAACAACAAGTCCAACAAGTCATGACCCAACCGCAGAACCGTTGTAGTGATGGAAAAGTCTGGGCTAAGCTCGCATGGCCAGGTCATCCGCAAGACGGCAACATGGTCTGCATGGCACCGGACGACTCGCATCGCGCTGGCAACAGTACCCAACCCGAAAAGGTTGCAAGTGCAGTTCCATCGCGCTGTAAGGATGGCAAAGTCTGGGCTAAGCTCGCATGGCAAGGTCATCCGCAAGACGGCAACATGGTCTGCATGCTGCCGGACGATCCTCACAAAGGGGAGTAGTCGAATCCGGCACTCCCAACAAACCCCTCAAATCGAAAGATTAGAGGGGTTTTTATTTTGAAATAATGCAGTACTTTTCGTAGATGTAAAGCTTGACTTTTTAATAATAATATGATATAATCATCCACAGAGTCATCGACAGGTAAATTCAGTCGTTAATGATATTTTGAAAAATCAATTTAAAGGAGGTCATCATGACCAAGAAGATCACACCTGAAGGCCTCCGCATTGCTGCGGAGGAAATGGAAAAAGCAGCACAGAAAGCAGTTTCCGCCGCAGCCGCCAAAAAAGCAGCTGACGCCGCGTCGAAAGAAGCTTCGGACGCCGCCAGAAAGGCTGAAAAGTCTTTCAGGGAAAACGGACTTGGTGGTGACACACCTCCTCCGTCATCCGGTGGCGATTCACCTAAGAACAACAAAGGTTGCTCCTGGTGCAGTTTGCTTGCGATTGGTCTTGCTCTGATTACTGGAACTGTTCTCTGGTTTACCAAAGCTGATAACAGCGAGGTTGCGGGGGTCAAGAACGGTCTTGCTTCGGTTGAAAAGAAGGCTGACCAAGCACTAATCGCCTTGGCGAAGAAGTGTGAAGTTGCTTGTCCTACAAGTGAGGTCCAAAAGCCGAACATGGAAGACAAGGTGGTAGTTGCTCCGGTGACTCCCAAAAAGCCGACCAGTAAACCGAAGGCGGAAAAACCAAAAAAACCAGTGATTCCAGCCACAGCTTCTGCACCAGTCATACCCGCCGTCGTTCCACCCGTAGTTACTGGTCACGTTTCTCGCTCTGATGCCGTTTGGTATTGGCGCGAAAACACTGCCACCCAGCAAAATCCTGGCAGGTGCATCTTCTCCTCCGGCAACGGAGAGGGAAGGCCCCCGTTCTGTGCCACTTTCTCGATTATTTCTCCGAAACAAGGGGAGTCGGAAAGCGTCTGGATCGGCCGTGTTGGTGGTGGTGGAAGGGTTGAAATTGACCAAGTTACCTATCAGCAGAAGTAAAAGCAAGCTGTATGCTCAGCACAGGTCACCTCCTTTGGTGACCTGTTTTTTATTATAAAAAGGGCTTGACATTTAATAATAAAGGTGATATAATATAATTCTTATTAAAGGTAATAGATAAAACAATTATGAAAACAATCATGAAAAAACAAAACATTGTATCTGTTTTTCTTGCAGGAGTTCTGCTTCTTCAAGGTACTTCTATTGCCTTTGCTCAACTTCAATTTGATGATGGGTTTGTTGGTTCAGTAAGTTCATATTCCGGCGGAACAACAAATTATCCAATATACGATACTGGTACTACATACAGTGGGGGAACCACATATCCTGTATACAGTGGAGGAACTACATATCCAATATATGACACTGGTACTACATACAGTGGGGGAACTACATATCCTGTATACAGTGGAGGAACTACATATCCAATATATGACACCGGTACTACGTACTCAACATCGTACAGTGGTGGTACTACCTACCCAACTTATAACACAGACACAACATATCCTACTTATGAAACTGGTGTAAACTACCCACCATACACAACATCTGATGTTTCATCAGCAACATACGGTGTTTCATCATACAGTTCACCTTCATATCAAATTGGAATTAGTTATGGTCAAGCTGGTTATAACTATGGTGGTTATAATTACGCACCAACAGTTGGTAGTTATGGATACACTTACGGTGGATATACAAACAATAATAATGTATCTTGTCCATCAGGCTCAACATTAGTAAACGGAACATGTCAGATTAATTCAGTATCTTGTCCATCAGGGTCAACTCTTATAAATGGTACTTGCCAAATTACAAATACTTCATGTCCATCTGGCTCAACATTAGTTAATGGTGTATGTACAATTAATACAGTAAATACAAATTACACATGTTGGAATGGAACAATCGTTTCTTATTCATCACTTTGTCCTGTAAATTACAATACTAATAATTACACACAACCAACAACATATTATAGTGGTTCGAATTACTACAATACTCAACCAATAGTTAGATATCCTACAGTTACTCCTTTACCAACCGTTAAATTCAACAATGTTGTTACTTCAGTTGTAACTCAAATCACAAACACAAGTGGTCGTTGTAACGGTATTGGGCTTATTGCAAACGGAGCACCTTCAACTGGATGGTTCGAATATGGTGAAACATCAAGTCTTGGTCGAACAACAGCAACTGCTTCAATTGGTAATTCATCATCTGCACCATTTTCAAATGTACTTGCAAATCTTAAGCCATCAACACGTTATTACTGTCGTGCTGTAATGCAGAATCAATATGGAATTGTAAAAGGTGAAATAGTGAGTTTTGTCACAAAGAATGCTGTAACCACATATGTAAAGCCTGTCACAACAACAAAGAAGACTGTTACAAAGAAAGTAGTTACAGAAGTTGTTAAGAAACAAACTCTCGTAACATGTACAGATGGTTCTAGTTTCTATGCAAAAAGTGAAACACAAGCATCAATGCTTAATCAAGGTGAAAAGCTTGTAACTCTTAGAGTAGAAAAAAGTGAAGGAAATCTTTCTGCAAATTCTCCAGTGTCATATAGAATTACTTACAAGAATGCTACAGACTCACGTCTTAAAGGTGTAGTTGTAAAAGTTCTAATTCCTGCAGAAATAAAATTCGATCTCGCAACTTCTGGTGTATATGATGAAGCAACACATATATTAACAATCAATCAAGACACACTTGATGCTCACGCAGAAGGAGTTGTAGCTATCTCAGGCAAAATTGCACAAGATGCTACGATTGGTAAATCAATAGTAACTACAGCATATGTAATTTATACGGTTCCAAATACATCTGTACAGGACGAGGTAACTGCTTATGTTGTAGGTTCAATTACTCCTAATGACAGTATCAGTAATAAAGATACTGGAGCTAAGAAAGTAATTGGAGCAGGCAGTGAGAGAGGTTTTATGCCAAACAATCTTGTTGAATGGTTAGCTCTCATTGCTATAATATTTATCATCTTCATACTTGCGCGTAGTATATATGCCTCTTATCAAGAAGATAAAGAGAATGCAAAGTAACATAAAATAATGCCTTATGTGAGACGAAAGTTAACAAAAGAGCGACCACGAAGTGGTCGCTCTTTTGTGGTATTATATGTTATATGAAAGAAACCTTTGAAGTAACTGAAAAGGACATGGAAGAACTTGCTCAAAAAGTTCTTCATTTGCTGTATACAAAAGAAACTTCAAAAGCAAAAGTGCTTCTACTTGATGGTGATTTAGGTTCAGGTAAAACTACATTTACAAAAGAACTTGCATCTTTAATTGGTATAGATAAACATAAGGTTAATAGTCCTACATTTATTCTAAAAAAAGAATACGATGCAGAACATGCCCAATTCAAAAAATTAATTCACATTGATGCGTATAGATTCAATACTCCACAAGAGGGTCGCGTTCTTAGAATCGAAGATGACTTAGGAGAGTCAGATACTATCTTGGCTATTGAATGGCCAACAAAGATGAAATATCTGAAGCCGGACCTAGAAATGCTTTTTACCATAATCGATGATGATACTCGAGAAGTTACTTTGATGTATGAAGAGATGGATGAAAAAAATAGAGTATGAAAAAAAGCACAATGAAAACTATTGTGTTACTTGATGCACATGCGATATTACATCGCGGTTACCATGCTATGGGAGGATTCGCTACACGTGACGGTAGACCAACAGGAGCACTGTACGGGTTCTTGTCTATGGTGCTTAAAATTTACGAAAACATAAAACCAGATTATATTGCAGCATGTTATGACTTACCGAAACCAACGTTTCGTCATCTTAGTTATGATGCCTATAAAGGTGGAAGACAAAAAACAGATGACGAACTTATTGATCAAATTAAAGAGTCTTACAAATTATGTGAAGCTCTTTCTATACCAGTTTATACATGCGAAGGGTTCGAGGCTGACGATTTATTAGGAACAATTGCTGAACAATTAAAAAAACATAAAGATACTAGAATTATTATTGCTAGTGGTGATATGGATACCTTTCAGCTAATTGATGATGATAAAGTAACTGTATATACTTTCAAAAAAGGTGCAGAGACAGTTTTATTTAATACAAAAAGTGTGATGGATAGATTTGGTTTTGGTCCAGAACATATTCCTGATTATAAAGGATTCGCTGGAGATACATCAGATAATATTATTGGCATCAAAGGCATTGGAGATAAGACTGCAACAGAACTTATTAAGCATTATGGTTCAGTTGAGAAAATATATGAAGTATTGAAAAACAACAGACAACAATTATTGGACGACGGATTCAAAGAACGTATTGTAGGACTTCTTGAAGAAGGGGAAGACGAAGCATTATTTTCGAAGACGCTTGCAACAATTAGACGTGATGCCCCAGTCACTTATAATGAACCAGAAAAAGTATGGTTAGAAACAATTAACATACCAAAGTATCAAGAGATGTGTGATTTGTACGAATTTCGTTCTATGCGTAATCGTTTACATGCAATGAAAGATGAGGGAGGCCTCACACAAGAAACTGTCGTAGAAGAAAAAGAAATAATAAGTGAAGAAGATATGAAAGAACTTCAAGTTATGACGCATCTTCTTCATAGTGAAATGACAAAGGCACCTATAGAGGATATAGAAAATATTACCGGAGAAAAAACTAGAGATGGGATGCGAAAATTCCTAGAAGAGGAACTCAAAAAAGAAAAGCTTTGGGATTTGTTTATTAATGTCGAAAAGCCACTTATTAAAAGAGTGGATGAAATGGAGAAGAATGGTATTACATTAGATGTAGATAAATTAAAAAAGATGAGCGAGGAGTTACATGCTCAAGTGAAAGTTCTCGAACAAAAAATTTATGAGTCAGTAGGCAGTGAATTTAATATTTCATCTCCAAAACAATTAGGAGAAGTCTTATATGAAAAGCTAGATCTTGGAACCAAAATTAAAAAAACCAAAACTGGGCAGAAGAGCACCAATGTTTCTGAGCTTGAAAAGATTAAGGATGAACATCCGTCAATTGTTTATATTCTAGAATATCGTGAACTTACAAAACTACTTTCAACTTATATTGACTCACTGCCAACATATGTGAAGGATGACGGAAGAATACATGCACATTTCGTGCAGACAGGTTCGGGGACAGGAAGATTTAGTTGTGAGGAGCCAAATTTGCAAAACATTCCAATTAAGAGCGAACTTGGTCAAAAGGTAAGGTCTGCTTTTATTTCAGCGAAGGGGAAAGTTTTGCTTTCATGTGATTATGCTCAGATTGATTTGCGAGCCGCAGCTATTTTGTCAGGGGATGAAAATTTGGTTGAGATTTTCCAAAAAGGAATTGATGTACACACTGGAACCGCAGCGAGAGTATTCGGGGTAAAAGAAGAAAAGGTAACTTCTGATATGAGAAGAAAAGCTAAGGCAATTAATTTCGGAATTCTCTATGGTATGGGAGTAACAGCTCTGAAAGAGGGTATGGGTGTTGAGCGAAAAGAAGCGCAGGAATTTTATGATCAGTACAAATTTACTTTCTCGACACTAATGAAATATCTTGAAGAAGTGAAAGCTTTCGCGTGGAAGCATGGATATACCGAGACACTATTAGGCCGTCGTCGTGAAGTTCCATTACTCAAAAGTCCTCTACCATTTCTTCGTGCGTCCGGTGAGCGTATTGCGATTAATGCTCCAGTGCAGGGGACGAGTGCGGATATTATTAAGTTGGCAATGTTAGATACGGCGGATTTTATTAATGAAAAGAAGTTGGATGACAAGGTTAAGTTAGTATTACAGATTCACGATGAACTAGTTTTTGAAATAGATGAAGACATTGCAGAAAAAGTTGCAGATGAATTAGTTCTCGTACTTGAAAATGTTCTCTCAAAAAGAAAGCTGTCTGATTTACCTATTAAAGCCTCACGAACTCTTGGAAGTAATTTACAAATTATTTAACATGTATGATATACGCGATTGTTGGAACAGATACGAATAAGAGAGAGAAGGCATATGAGTTGCTTAATAAACTAGGTAATGTATCGGCTCATATTTATAGTGAACAAGTTGCGACACTTGAGCCATTAATTTCCGCATCAAACTTATTTGGAGATAAGGTTATCGCGAATCTTATTCAAGTTATGGACGTAGCTTCTTCACGTGATGAGGTGGTTAGATTATTACCTGAGATGAAAGAATCAACTAATATATTTATTATCGATGAGCCGTTTTCAGATGCGAATCGTGTTACACGATTAACAAAATATGCAGAGAAAGTTTATGATGCAAGAGAGGGGAAAGAAAAAGATGTTGATGTGTTTACTTTTTGTAATTTGTTCGCAAGGAGAGACAAAAAGGAGGTTTGGATAGAATGGATGAGGATAAGGGATTTGGATAGTCCTGAGGCCATAAATGGCGCATTGTGGTGGAAATTCCAAGGTGTCTGGAGTGATGTAAAGCTTGGAAAACCATCAAAATTCACACTGAATGAATGCGAAGAAATTGGGGGGAAATTAATACGTGCACCGATATTAGCTCATCGAGGTGAAGCTGATTTGAAAGTAGAATTAGAGAAAATAATACTCAGTCTTTAAAGTCAAAAGTCTATAAAGTAAATACGAACCAATCATTTCGTGACTGGTTCGTATTGTATTAACTTTCAACTTTATAAACTTTTGACTTTACAAACTACTCCTGCATGCTTCCTCCTCAGCTTCAGCCCCCGCAGAAAGACTTTCTGGAATAATATATTTTCTCATTCCTTCAGTACGTAGTTTTGTTACATCAAGATAAAATGTTTTTTCTGGCTCACTCCAGGCACTATCACAAAGCGTATTCGTCCCAATAGTGTGATACTTAAGAATAAGATTACTTGCTTCTGTTTTTAAAAGAAAAATTTCACTATTACATGCTCTTGGGTCATCGCGTGAAAGGGTCGTATTATTCTCTTCATACATAAGTGTTACCGTGTCTGCAATTGTGTCTAAAATAAATATTTTGTTAGAAAATTCACATTCATTTATATTCCCGAATGAGTTTTGACTTAAGTAATATTTTCCTGGAAGGTCTTCAATTGGAATTGCATTATTTGGTAGCACTGGAGCTACGGCCCCAACTGCAACGACATTGATTATGGTGTTGGTCCATCCTGGTTGTGAAGAACTTACATTGTTAATTACCTCTTTTGGAATTGTATAAACTAGTCTGTTATCTGTTGAAAGTATGACACCATCTTTTACAATATATTTTTCTCCTGCAAAATTTTCTGGTGGTAATTGTTTGTATGGAGAAGTGGATGAGCTCGATACATAAGTAGAAGGTGGGATGTTGGTGTTATTTGGACTGTAATTAACTACAGTGGGGTTATTGCTAAATGAAGATGTAACTGAGTTGATGGCAGAAGAGATTGAAGAAGTTATTTTAGAAAAAATGGACTCTTCCACTTTTACAGGTTGAGGGGATGATTTTTGTTTAACTAAATTTTCGGTAATAATTGTAGACGTAGAAATTTTGGCACTAGTCGATTCTGACACATTTATATTATTTGTCGTTGTTCCAGTGTCAGTAGGGCAAGGTAAGAATATACAACTAGGCCCTGTCCTGTAAATGGCTGTACCGTTAGGACAAATTTTTGGAACCTGTGTGCAGGTGTGTTCTTTATTTGAGGGTGATTCTGTTTGTGGTATACGATTACGAACCAAGTATGTAACTCCAGGAATACTACCGACCAATAAGACAGCAATGAAATAATATAGAAACTTTTTGTTCATAAATTAAGTGTAACAGATATTCTCTGTGATTATATGGGGAAGAAAGTACGTTTATAAACCAACTCTCTTCCCATACTGGAAAAGTATTGTATTTTATGTTAGTATATTGAAACGTTATTAGTAAAAAGATGTTTAATGTTATTCATCCTAATTACCATTAAGGGTCCCGCGTAGCTAGAGAACGTGGCCGAATCAACAGATTCGCTTCCTGGAAGCGAAGATGTCATAAGCTAGCAAGCGTTGACGCAAGTCGGTAGATATATTAAAACGTTTACCTAGTTAGTAGGTAGTAAAATAAAAAACATGTCCCTATAGCTCAGTCGGTAGAGCAGCTGCCTTTTAAGCAGACGGTCGAAGGTTCGATCCCTTCTGGGGGCACAAAATAAGCGAAGCGTTTTTGGGAAACCAGAGCGAGTGACCAGTGTCACTTGCGTAAGGGATCGAAAGGCGGAGTGATGTTTTTCTAGCAAGAAAAACCACGAGCCCGTCCGATGAAACTTTTTTGACGAAAAAAGTTTACTGAGGAAGATCACCCTTCTGGGGGTTCTAAACGTATAAGGAATAAAAACGCACAACAAACAAATTTATGAACCACATATACGAAGCACTAATTTTTATAGCATATTCTTTTTTAGCACCAGTTGTTACTGCTGGTGGAAGTATGCTAACTACCAATGCTTTAAATATTTTTACTGACATTAATATAATAAAAGCAACCGGACTTACAAGCTCTTTCTTTTTCGTTAACGCTATTATTTCTTTGTATGTGTTTAGAAAAGATGTTGTCTGGAGAGATGCAAAAAATCTTTTGATTCCGTGTGTTGTTGGGGCATTTATAGGTTCATTGTTTCTGGTAAACATGAAACCAATAATACTTCTAGTTTTGATGTTTGTGTTCTCTGTTTATTATGTTTATAAAAAAATAAAAATAATTGACAAAACTACAGTAGTTAAAGATTCATTTTGGAAAGAGCAATTTATTGGCATATTTGCTGGGTCTGTTACCGGAGCAGCTTTGCCTGGTGGGGGATTTTTGAATTCATACTTTGCTTCAAAAGGATTTACTTTATCACAGATGTTTGGAACGATAAGTTTTTTATTACCAGTCATTTTTTTAGTTAAGATATCAGTAATGTTGGAAGCTAAAATTATTCAACCAAGTGATCTTGTTGGAGTTTTGTACGCTATCCCATTTTTATTTGTGTCTAATATTATAATTAGAAGAGGTATGCTAAAGCTGTCTAAATCATTAACTGATAAAATTACTATTCTAGCTATGGTAATTTTAAGTATTTATTTGTTAATAAGTATCATTAAATTAGTTTAAGTTCAGTCTTACTTCTTCAATCCATCTACCGTACTCGTCCCAAAAGTCTCCAACTGTCCCGACTTATTAAATCCAATAAATGGTTTAGTCTTATCATCCCGAAGTGGTCCTCCTGTTATATACCAAAGAATCCAAATCACCCAAAAGATTGCAAAGATTTTTATGAAGGTCATCATATTGTTTATAGTATACAAGGACTAATGATTAGCTACCAGTTGATAGATAGTTGCGCTTATGTATTTTTTAATTTAGTATTGTTGTAGTTCATTTTTAGGAGTGTGAAAATGGAAACTGGGACACTTTGTGCAAACATAGTTGGACTAATGTCACTTTCTTTTATTTTGTATCAATCAGGGTATTTAAGTAGAGAAGAAAAAGCTTTTAAGTGGGACTACAAAACAGACATAGCTTTGACCACTTGGAGAAAAAATAATCCAGATTTTTATATTGGGGACAGTTTATATGCAAGAAAACTTGTATTAGAAAGAATTGAAGCATTGGAGAATCTTTGGAAAGTTTGTTTGTGGTGGAAGCGAGATGAGGAGTATGTAAAATTCCTCTACTCACTGCTCAATGAGCATGGTCCAGAGCCACCAAGAAAAACAAAACGTATTCCAAAACAGCGCAAAAGATTGCGCTGTTTTTTATTTCTGGCAAACAGGGCAATAATGCCCACTCCTTCCTCCAATTTTTTCTTTTTTTATAACCCCAGCACATTTTTTTGTCTTACAAGGAAGCTTGTGACGAAGATATACAAGATGTTTGTTTTGGAATTCTCCACGTTCACCTTTTATATTTCTATAATCACTCATACTGTCTCCACCAAAATCAATTCCTTTAGCTAAGACGTCCTTCATAGATTTGAAAAGTAGACTTATTTCCTTTTTATCCAAACTCTTCGCTGTTCTTGTTGGAAGAATGTGTGACATATGTAACATCTCATCTGAATAAATATTTCCGATGCCGGCAATAATAGTTTGGTCCATCAGAACTGTTTTGATTGGGCGAGTAGGGGATTTCATAATGCGTTCTTCGAATGATTTTAACGTAAATGACGTTTCGAGAGGTTCGGGTCCAATGTGAGATAATTTTTCGGTATGAATTAAAGATGTTTTCATTACCATCATCCCGCCGAATTTTCTTGAATCACAATAAACTAAATGATTACCGTTAGAAAGGGTAAAAACGATATGAATATGACGATTGTATTTATCAAGCAAAGGTGTATTTTTGGAAACTGGTAACCATGACCACTCTTTGCCGTTACTTTTTTTATTTATAACATATTTGCCATACATCAAATGACCAGTCATTTTCATGTGAACAATAACTGTAAAATCATTTTCTAAATTTATCAGTATATATTTCGCTCTACGTTCTACATTTTTTACTTTTTGATTAAGAACATGTTTCTGAAAATATGGAAAATATTTCTTATCTTTTATAGTATTTTTGGCTAGATTTGAGGCACTCCACATATCAGTCCATATATCTTTTATCACAAGGCGAGGCAAGACTCCCTGTAGTCCGGTCGTGGTTGTATGTACTTCAGGTAATTCAGGCATAGGAATATTATACAGCCTTCTGCCATTAGTCCGTAGTTTTAGCAAAATACATAACAAAAATGAACTATTTTTGTACCATTTGCAGTAATCTTTTATGCGAAATAACCCTTGACATTTTATTAAAAATAGTGTAGGGTGAAGGTATTATGAAAAAGATTATTATATTATTGGGTTTTCTGGGGGTTTTTGGTGGTCAAACGGCAGTATTTGCTGGGTATTTTAACAATACACCGGTAAACACTTGTACAACTCAAATCAATAGAACTTTACAAGTTGGGTCAGAAAATAACGATGTTTATGTGCTTCAAAATATGCTTTCAAAGGCTGGATATTTATATGCAACCCCAAATGGCTATTTTGGACAGGGAACAAAGCAGGCAGTGATGAAATTCCAAAGAGATAATAATATCTCAATGACTGGTCAAGTTGGAGAATCAACTCGTAACGCTGTAAATGAGAGACTTTGTGATTCTGATGTTCGTGGCGACATGTATTCATATAACGAGTACAGTTATTATGGATATAGTTCTGGTATCACTTATGTTGATCAATATGACCCATACGCAGTTGTTATTTCTCCACAAGTTACAACTCCTGTTATTTATGCAACTCCTCAAGAAAATAATATTTCTCTTTCAAACATCTTAAATAATAATACTCCTTATTATTCTTCAGCTTACACTTCAAACTATTCTTCAAATGAATATCAGGCAATAAATACTTCTATTCCTACAAATGTACTTATTCCTGCAACAACACAAAATCAAATTCAAAGCACTGGATTAACATATAATCCATCAACTGGTTATGCTTATGGTGTTGTTCCACAACCAGGAACACTTACTATTACAAGTCCAACTTCAAACGCATTATACAACGAAGGGGATACTGTCTATTTATCATGGACAACAAGTAATCTTAATATTGCACAACTTCAAATCCTAGTTGAAAATGGAAGCACAGGACAAAGTAAGCAAGTAGCAGTTACATCAGGTAATAGTTTCTCATTCGTACTTACAAAAGAAATATTAGATGCAGTGTGTGCTGGAGCTTGTGATAATAATCAACAGGGATCATTTAAGATTGTTATAGCTACACCAATGACTGATATCGCAGGGAATGTATCCAACTTCCGTGCCGCAGTTGCACCTATAACTATTCGTCGCCCATATTATGGTTATGCAAATGTAACATTAGGAGCAAGTAAGACACCAGTTGATTCAGGAGAGAAATTCAAATTATATTTGAATATTCCAACTGGAACTTCATGGAATAATACATTGTTTGGAAATTATTCAATCAAGATTCATGCAATTTGCCCATCATCTGTATCGGTAAGTATTGCAGGAGTTGGATGTGGCCAAGACTTTGTTATTCCGCTTGCACCAACATCATTCCAAAATGAAATTCCAGCAATGATAACTAACCCTACATGGTACAGACAAGAAGTTGTCTTCGAAGTAATTGTAAGTAATTTAAGAGGGGAAGTGATTGGAACATCAAAGGCAACGGTAGTTTCTAACCCAGCGCCATTCTCTTGGTAGATTATAGAACATTTAATTAATTTGCAACCAAGTCGCGAATTTATTAATTCAAAAGTTGAAAGTAAATACAAAAGCGACATCTTAAGATGTCGCTTTTGCTATTAACACTCCAACAAGGACTTATGAGTATATATAGGTTACACTAATAAGTATATGAAAAAATATTTAACAGTAGGTGCTATTATCAGTGGAATTTGTTTTTCTTTATCAATTGTTTCAGCAACATCAATAGCGGTTCCTGTTACAACAAGTATTGTTGGTGATGAAGCCCCAGACCAAGCAAGTGAGGGATGTACAGATTTATCTTATAACTTAACTTATAAGAAATCAAAAGATTCTAATACTAACGGAGAAGTATCTGATTTACAATATTTCCTTCAAGACCAAGGGTTTCTTACAGCAGAACCTAATGGCGTGTTCGGTCCTTCTACTCTTAAAGCAGTTAAATATTTTCAAAAAAAGAACGGGTTCATAACTTCTGGTTATGTTGGTCCTGTGACACGAGCGAAGATAAGGGAGATAAGCTGTAGAAGTGCTTCTTCAGTAAACACTAAAACTGTTTCAGTTGATGTTCCGTCAACAAAAACTCCTAATGTAAACAATCCTGTTGAAACTATATATAATTGTAATGGTGCTGTTTCTTATGAACCGTGTCGCACTAATACATCAGAGACCCTTTCTTTTGTGTCTGTTAAAACAACTGGAGCTAACTATACAAATAACAGTGCTCTTATCGCTGGATATGTTGAACCTAATAATGGAACTTTAAAACCCAAAGCTTGGTTTGAATGGGGGACATCAATGTACGGACAATTGAACGCAACGCCATGTTCATATATCTACGATGGAAACACAGTTGTAAGTTGCTCAACAAATATTTACAAACTGGCTCCCAATACAACATATTACTATAGAATAGTTGCAAGTGGCTCAAAAGGAAATGTTAAGGGAGAGTTTCTATCATTTACAACCGAAAGCGCACTAAGTTCTTCAAATACGATATACCCCGTTATTGAGTTTGTTGGAGCACCATCAATTAAACTTTCTTATGACTTAAATAATAAAGAGACAGAATTAGTTGGTGTTGCAAAGGTAAAAATCACTGCTGGAAATTCAGATATAGATGTGTATGGTGTGTATGGCGTTGCAACAAATTTAGGAGGATTTGTTAATAATGAAAATGTGCGTATTAATTCTAATGGCGTAAAATACAGAGGCTCTGTGTCCAGCTTTATTTCTGACTATAATTATTCCAATGACACTAATCTAATAATCAAGGCAAATGATACAGCTACAATTTATATTAGAAATACAATTCCAACCAAAGAATTATTTGCTGGCGCTTATAGTTTTAGGCCTTCGAACCTTTCTTATGTTGATATTAACACCAACACACAAAAAGTCGTTGATGTTTCTTCATATGTAAACTACGCGAAGAGTAATAGTGTAATTATCATCGGTGAAACTTCGCCATATATATCTAAAGCAACTGATGTAAGTGGATATATAACAATTTCTGGAGCTAGATTAAACTTAGATGGTAATTATTTGCAAATAGACGGCATGGGTAATTCTATGGTTAGTAAATTTAATCCTACAGATAGTATTATTTCTATTAAGAAAAGCGACTTTGCATTAACAAGAAATCTTTCATCTGGTTTTCATACTATAAATATTACTAATTCTCGAACAGGGAATAGTAACAATTATGGTTTGAATGTTCAACAAGAAATAACAACAATACCTACCACTCAACTGGGTTCATACAAAGGTTATTTGGGAGGTAGTGCAGCGCCATTTATTTCTACGGAAAATGTTTCAAAAGAATACGCATATACTAACTGTGTAACTAATAGTTATAATAATCCTACAAAATCAATTAGATGTACATGGGAAATGGAGGAAATTTACTCAAATATACCACCCGCTTCAGCTCCAGCACCAACTATGGCGACATCTCCAAGCCCAAATCAAACCCCAACAACAATAACTAATTCAAGTCAGGCTACAGCAGCAGTTTCAGCCATGAACACTTCTTCTGTTTCTATTGCTAATCCAACACTAGTGTCATCATCGCCTGTATCACAATTCGTAGTTGGCGGTTCAACATTCGGTATTGCAACATTTAAACTTAGAACTTCCGAATTTAACACGTCTGCAACTGTTCGTGAACTAAGATTCTCAACTACAGGCAATGATGCTGTAACTAGTGTTACTGTTGGAGGAGTAACGGCTCCAGTTGTGAATGGTAACGTAACAGCTACAGGACTAAGCTTACCTGTTTCTTCAACAGGAGTCGATGTGCCTGTTACAGTTAAGTTTAGTGGTTTTCAGAATTCAACATCAGGAGGAAGTTTAACTTCTGGCGTATCTAATGTTAAATTAACACTTAATTACATTGAAGTAACTAATGCTAATGGTTCAGTAATAATAAATAACACACCAGTATCCTCAAATATTATGACACTTGTTGCTTCAAAACCAACAGTTACTTTAAGTAATGGTGGGGGCTCACTAGTGCTTGGTTCTGAAAATAAGATTGGTGAATTCACAGTGAGTGCTGATGTAAATGGAAAAATAGGTTTTACATCAACTATTCTTAATGTTTCCTCAATTGGTATAAATGGCTTTAAAATTTCTTCACCACGAGTTGCAAATGGTAATACAACTATAGCAGGTTTATCTGCAACGGTTTTAGAGTCATATATTTTGATAACGTCTAGTTCTCCGTTTGAGATACCGGCAGGTACATCAATTACATTTTCTGTATTTGCAACTGTATCAGGTACAATACAGACAGGTCTTACACCAAAATTAATTTCTTCCCTTGCCTTACCTGCATCGTTTAAATGGAATGATTTTATCGGTGGCAATATACAACATCATGGTGCTTTAATCTACAATTTCCCAATAAATTCGTTTATAGTTAATGGTTCTGTAGTTACAACACCAACACCAGTTGTCACTAATACGACGGCAAGACTAACTTGTGGTCTTTTTAGAGGGGGAACAAATACTGCCACAAATATGATTGCATCACCAAACCCAGCAACATCAGTAGCGGATACAGATAGTGCATGTATTAGTTATTGTGACGCAAGTGGACCAAAAAATGCAGATATGTGCCTAAGAGGAACTGGTACTATAAAAACTTATACATTGACTCCAACCCCAACAGTGGTTGCTCCTGCAGTATTAAAAATACCAACAATTACTATGACAGTAAACCCAACACAGGTGCCACTTAATGGATCAACAACCTTGAGATGGTCGTCAACTAATGTTGATTATTGTGATTTTAGTCACGCAGGGCAATATGGTCCAGTTACAAGGGCCACAAGTGGCACTTTAACAATTAAGCCAGTAACAAATAGTATTTATTATGGGATGAAATGTGGGGGTGTAAATGGTTCAACATCCACACAGGTTTTGGTAAAAGTCGTTACACTTAGTAGCTCAAGTAATGGTAATGCTAAAGTATTAGGTGCAAGTACAGCATGCATTTACATATCACGCAACCTTCACCGAGGAGCAGAATCATCAGCAGTAACTACATTACAAAAATTCCTACAATCTAAAGGACTATTAAATGAAGTCTCAGGATTTTATGGTGATAAAACTATAGAAGCTGTAAAAGGTTACCAAGCAACTATAGGTCTTGCTCCAACCGGAATGGTTTATGAAGTTACAAGACAGGCGATGAGAGATGAGACATGTCAGTAGACAGTCTTTAGTTATTAGCAATTAGGTTTTAGCTAATACAACAAAAAGCGACATCGAAGATGTCGCTTTTGTTTTTTATAATTATGACTAACAATTACTAGCTTAAAATAGACTTTTGTGGTAGTATTACGAAGCTGTCTGTAATCCGTGTATCTCCGTAAGTTTTGGGTAAATACGTATATATTTAATCAATATTTACGAACAAACGCGTGATATTCAGATGGTTTAATTAAAAAACAACAACAATGGCAAAAACATCAACTATTGCTCGTAGCAATAAGAAGCCAAAGTTCTCGTCAAGAATAGTAAACCGTTGCTTTAAATGTGGTCGAAAGCGCGGATTCATGCGAGATTTTGGTCTATGCCGAACATGTTTTCGTGAGCTTGCGAACGAAGGTATGATTCCAGGCATTAAGAAGGCTTCTTGGTAATAAAATTATTATATGGATCAAATAGCAAACATGCTCATCGCAATTAAAAACGGTGGTCTAGTAAAAAAGACAACCGTTACTCTTCCTGCGTCAAAGCTGAAGAATGCGATATTAGAGCTTCTCAAACAAGAAGGATATGTTAAGACATACACTGTTACGGAAGGTGTAAAACCAACTGTAGAAGTAGTATTAGCATATAAAAAAGATACTCCGCGTATACAAGGTGTAGCGCGTGTATCAAAGCAGTCAAAGCGTATCTATACTGGCGTAAAGGATATCAAGCCTTTCAAGTATGGACATGGTATGACAGTACTTTCGACTCCGAAAGGAATCTTAAGTGACAAACAAGCCCGCAAAGAACAGGTCGGCGGCGAACTATTATTCACAATCTGGTAAAAAACGTATGAGCAGAATAGGAAAACAACAAATACAAATTCCAGCAGGTGTCGAAGTAACATTTGATGCCCATGCTGTACGTGTCAAAGGGCCACAAGGAGAACTCGTGCGCGAGCTTCGTGATGAAATCGATTTCAAGATTGAAAACGGTGTAATCACAGCTGAACCTCGTCGTAACGATAAATTCTCAAGGTCACTCTGGGGAACATATATGTCTCATATCAAAAATATGGTGGCAGGTGTAGTTACTCCATTTAGTAAAAGACTTCTTGTAGAAGGTGTAGGATTTAAATGGGAAGTAAAAGGAACAGATTTATATCTTAACCTTGGTTTCTCACACCAAATCATCAAAGTAATTCCAAAGGGAATTAATGTTGTTGCTGAAAAAGGTGCTCTCACTATTACAAGTATCGATAAGGAGGCAGTCGGACTCTTTGGAAATCAAATTCGTTCACTAAAGAAGCCTGAGCCATATAAGGGTAAAGGTATTCGTTATAGTGATGAAGTTGTACGTCGTAAGCAAGGTAAGAAATCAGCATAGTCTGTCAAAATAAATATATGAAAACAAATATTAAAACAGAAAAGCGAGCACGTCTTCATAAGAAGATTCGTTCTCGTGTATCAGGAACAGCAGAATGTCCTAGACTTTGCGTATTTCGTTCAAACCGCTATATGTATGCGCAATTAATTGATGACGTGAAGGCAGTAACACTAGCCTCAGCATCTGATATTTCCCTTAGTGACAAAATCACAAAAGTTGAGCGTGCAAAGAAAGTGGGGATGAAACTTGCTGAAGAAGCAAAGAAAAACAAAATTACCACAGTCGTATTTGACCGTGGCGGGTTCTCGTACCGTGGTCGAGTAGCAGCACTAGCTGAAGGTGCTCGTGAAGCTGGTCTTAATTTTTAATTATATGAAAGAAGAAATTAAAACAACAGAAGAGACAGTAGTAGAAACAGTAGTAGAAACTCCAGCTCCTGCAGTTGAAGTAACTGCTCCAGTAACACCTGCATCAACAGTTGCAACAGGAAATGTTGCAGTTGCTCAAGATCGTATGGACAGAGGTGCACCGCGTGGAGCTCGTGGAGGACAGGGACAGCGCGGAGGTAAACCAGGTGGAAAACAAGGTGGTCGCCCACCGCGTGCTCCTCGTGAGAAGCCAGAATTCGATAGTAAGACTATCAGTATTCGTCGCGTGACTCGTGTGGTTTCTGGTGGTCGTCGTTTTACGCTTTCAGTGGCAATTGTTGCTGGAGATAGAAATGGACGTATCGGATTAGGTACAGGAAAAGCACTCGATACTCAAGTTGCTATTGAAAAGGCTCTCAAGGCTGCAAAGAGAAACATGATTACAATTAAACTTTCAAAGCAAAAGTCATTATCACATGATATTGAAGCGAAGTTTAAGTCATCATCTGTAATGATAATGCCAAACCGTGGTCGTGGACTCATTGCTGGTTCTTCAGCCCGAACAATATTATCACTTGCTGGACTTTCTGACGTTACTGCAAAGTTTTATTCTGGAACAAAGAATAAACTAAACAATGCACGTGCAACTATGAAGGCACTTGAACAAATTGCTTATGCTCATGGTGAAGCTCCAGTTCAAGCAACAAAGGTTGAAGGAGAAGCAATTGCAATACCATTACCAACAACTAATTAAACGACTATGCAAATACACGAAATAAGACGCGAACACGCGCATAAGAAAAGTAAATTAGTAGGACGTGGTGGTACACGTGGAAAAACTTCAGGTCATGGAGGAAAGGGACAAACAGCTCGTGCAGGGCATCGTGTTCGTCCTGCTATGCGTGACATTATCAAGAAGCTTCCAAAATTGCGTGGACACGGTAAGAATCGTTCAGTTTCAGTATTCTATCGTGGTCCTGAGGCTGTGGTAAACGTTGGAGCATTAAATGTATTTGGAAAAGGTGAGGTTGTTAATCCAACATCTCTTATTGCAAAAGGACTTATTGCTCTGTCATTCGGAAAGAATCCAAAGGTAAAAATTCTTGGAAATGGTGAATTAACTGTAGCATTATCATTTGAAAGATGTAATGTTTCAGAAACAGCAAAAACAAAGATTGAAAAAGCTGGAGGAACTATTACTATTGAAGAAAAGCCAAAGCCACAGTCAGATGAACAATTGAAGAAAATTGCTGATAAGAAAATGAAGAAGGCGGAGAAGAAGTCAAATAAGGGTAAGACTGTATCTAAGAAAAAGAAATAAAATGTTTATAATATAGATTTGCATTCAAACTGTGAATTTATTAATACAAAGAGCGGCCTAAGGCCGCTCTTTGTATTTAGTATTTATTTATAATAAATGTATACTTAATATAATATGAAAAATTTCTTTAATATTTTAAAAGTATTAATGGTGGTGTTGCTATCAGTCGCAGCCATAGCTTTTTCTGGTTATGTTTTGTACAAGATGAAAAATAGTAAAGATGGGGATATTTCTAGTGAATTAGCTCCAATATTAACAGACAAAATAGAATGTGGAGATGATGAATATTTAGAAAATGAAATATGTGTACCAAAAAATAAAACATGTCCTGATGGGAGCGTTATTCCAAGTGTAGATAATTGTAAAATTATAAATTATTCCACCAGTACTAGTGAAAATTCAACGAGTACAAAAGTATTGTCTATTACCAATAATACACAATCAACATCTTCAAAAAGTACTACTAATAAACCAAAAGAAATTTTGCCAACAATAAATAACATAAAAATTACTGAAGATGGCAAATCAATGGTTGTTTCTATTTCTGGAAAAAATTTCGACAGTGGTTCTAATATTGTAACTTTAACGGCGGGAGCAGAAATATCAAAGAAGATGATACTCCCAGCGTATCCTATGCCAGACAAAACTCAACAAATTAACTTTAAAGTTACAGATTTTAGGAATATTTATAATGGAGAATATTCATTTCAAGTGGAATCAAAAGGTAAATTAAGTGACGTGTACATTTTGTACAAATAGTTAATAAAATTGTACATTTTAAATAGATTTTTTCAAAAAAAGGCTTATAGCCACAAGCTATTTATTGTGATATAATACTTTGATTATGAAAACAATCAAGGTAATATTTTCCGACAGGTCACTACGTAACCGCATTTTCTTTGTTATTGGCATTTTGCTACTTACTCGCGTATTAGCCGTTATTCCAATTCCAGGGGTTGATGCTTCAAATCTCGCAGAGTACCTTTCTAATAACGGTTTTTTGAGTATGCTTAATGTTTTTGCTGGAGGAGGTATCTCATCTTTTTCAATAGTAATGCTTGGAGTTGGTCCATATATTACTGCCTCAATTATTATGCAATTAACAACAGTACTCTCACCACGTATTAAAGAGATGTATCAAGAAGAAGGGGATGCTGGGCGTCGTAGATTCGTACAGTATGGAAGACTGTTAACACTTCCTCTTGCTATATTACAAGGATTCGCACTTATTACTCTACTTGAAAGACAAAATGTGATTCCACAACTTGCACAATCAGTTATGGTTGCAAATATCATTATTGTAACTGCAGGAACTATGCTCATGATGTGGCTCGGAGAACAAATTAATGAAAGAGGTATTGGAAATGGAGTCTCACTTATTATCTTTGCAGGAATTGTTGCAGCTATTCCACAAAGTCTTAGTCAATTTTTTGTGACATTTGATGTCTCACAAATCCCAATGCTTGTCGGCCTACTAGTTCTATCTCTCGTTGTTATTGCTGGAGTTGTATATGTTACAGAAGCTGAACGTCCTGTTCCTGTTACTTACGCTCGTCAGTCACGAATGGGTGGAGGAAGCCCACTTGGAGCTTCAACATATCTTCCTCTTCGTCTTAATCAAGCTGGTGTTATTCCAATTATTTTTGCTATCTCTATACTACTTTTCCCACAATTAATTGGTCAATTGCTTGCAACATCATCACAAGTATCACTTCAGTCATTTGCACGTACAGTTAACACACTCTTAGCTAATCAGTGGGTATATGGAAGTGCTTATTTCTTGCTGGTTGTTTCATTTACATACTTCTATACAGCAGTTATGTTTGATCCAGAAAAAACAGCAGATAATCTTCAGAAGAACGGAGCCTTCGTTCCAGGTTTTCGTCCAGGTCTTCAGACCGCAGAATACATTGGTTATGTTCTGGGACGTATTACTTTCTTTGGTGCAATTTTCTTGGGTCTTGTTGCAGTACTTCCAGTTATTGTTCAAGGTATGACTGGGTTAACAGCCATACAGGTTGGAGGTACATCTCTTTTGATTGCAGTGTCTGTTGTTCTTGATGTTATTAAGAAAATTGACGCCCAGCTATCGATGAGGGAGTATTAATAATTGATTAGTCTTTTCGGTAATTATTTATTAGATAAACAAAATTGGCCAAGTTTATTGGTCTTTTTGTAAATTTGATCAATATTTATATTTTATTTAGGTAACATTGCTATATAGATATATACTTATATATAATATGGAAAATATAGAAGAAAATTTACCACAATTAAAATCAGATAATAAAGAAAAAGATATTTTTGGTCGCGTTAGGAATACAATCAGTACAGCAATTCTTGTTGGTACAGCTGTTGCAGGTGGACAAATTGTTACATCAGAAAATGCTTTAGCAGAGACCTCTGGTGTAGAATTTCAAGAAAGTAGTGAGATGCAGTTTAGGAGGATGCTCATACAAAACGAAACCCTTTTTAATCAAGAGCTAGCAAAAAGAAATATTCCATTGGTTAAATTTGGCCCAGCAGTTCTTACTTTTAGATGTGCATCAATACAATTTGGCATTTATTCCGAAACAGGTGAACATATTATGGATTCATCCTGTACTTTTAAACAATTTAATAATAGATACGAATTTATTGAACTAGCGAAAAAAACAATAATACCAAGGTTAGCAGAAAAGTATGGAATTTCTGCAGTTGAACCAGCACGTGTAACAAAAGTGCCAAGATTAAGCCCAGAAAATTTACTGAAAATAGCTAGATTTGATAACGCAACTATTAATTTTTTTGAGAGACATGATCTGGTTCTTGTTGCTAAAGTAGTTCCCAATAACGACAGTTCACAAGGAACGGCATATGTCTGTATTGAAAGAAAAAAGAATAGTAAAATTGGCAGTTTTAATGAAGATGTTTGCTACGATGACAGCACTCTTCATGCTGATTTTACTTATTCACAAAAACTCGACATAGTTAGAATTGAAGTAGTTAATCAGGACGGCAGCAAGCAGTCAGCAGATCTTCAGTCAGAGTATACAAGAGATGGTAAATTGTCTGGCTTTAGATAGTAATTAACTAATTATGATTAATAAATTTAAAACAATTTTAGATATTAGTGCTACTGTTCCAAGGAATTAGAAAGAGAATAAGGTTATTATCAAGGGAAGCATAACTAGTTACAAGTATATGTTTTATGGTAGTATTGTTAGATGCAGAAACAATTCTTTATTTTGATTGGACGTTCTGGGAGTGGGAAAGGAACACAAGCCGAATTACTTAGGAGCACTCTAATGAATCAAGGTGTGGAGAAAGTTATTCATGTCACTACAGGTGGTGGATTTCGTGATTTTATTACAAAAGATAATTATGTAGCAAAATTGGCCAAAAATATTAATGACACAGGAGCTCTTCAACCAGAATTTTTGGCAGTTTGGGGGTGGTCAAACTTTTTTATTGATAATTTAAAAGGAGGAGAAACTATTATCCTAGATGGTGCACCAAGAAAGCCTTTTGAGGTTCATGTTTTACATAGTGCAATTAATTTTTTGGGATATCAGAAACCAATTGTAATTTATTTAGAAACGTCGGAAAGTGTTTCAAGAAAACACATCGCTTTACGTGGACGTGAAGATGACAAGATAGAATCTGATGTTACTAATCGTATGGATTGGTTCGAGACAGATGTATTACCAACACTTGATGTTTATTTGAATGACCCTCGCTATGTCGTTTTACGTATAAATGGCAATCAAACTATTGAAGAAGTTCAAAATGAAATTATGCAGAAATTGAATTCCTTAAAAAATAATTAGTTATGAAATACGACATTAAACTTAAAAATGAAAATGATATAAAAAAACTACGGGAAAGTGGTAAGAGGTTAGCCTCGGTGCTTCAAGCTGTTTCAAAAGAAGTAAAACCGGGAGTCACAACTGGTTATTTAAATGATTTTGTTTATAAAATGATTACTGATATGGGGGATAAGCCGGCATTTCTTAACTACAAGCCTTTTGGAGCCTCCTATCCATATCCTGGAAGTATTTGTATTTCAGTTAATGATGAAGTAGTTCATGGTATAGGTGGGGATAGAGTACTAAAAGAGGGGGACATAGTTGGGTTAGATGGTGGAGTGACACATAAAGGAATGATATCTGATTCTGCTGTCACGGTTGCTGTTGGAAAGATTAGTAAAGAAGATGAAGAGTTGATGAGAGTTACCAAGGAGGCACTCATGGCAGGAATAAATGCTGCTAGAGGTGGAAACTATGTAAATGATATTTCAAAAGCCATTGAAAAATCAATACCAAAAAAATACGGTATTGTAAAAATATTATCAGGGCACGGTGTCGGTTACAAAGTTCATGAAGAACCATATGTGCCGAACTTTGATGATGGTATAAAAGGACCTAAACTTGTTCCAGGTATGGTGCTTGCACTTGAACCGATGGTTAATCATGGAACTGATGAAGTATATTTGGCAGACGATGGCTATACTTTCATTACCAAGGACCATAAAAAGTCTGCTCATTTTGAACACACGATTTTGATTACAGAAGGGAAGGCAGAAATACTTACTGTTCTTTAATTTGTTTTTGATATACTAAAAAAGTTATCAATAATCTATTTATTATGAATTATTTTCAAAATATATCATCCTTTAGTTCCTCTAGTTTTGGTCCAATGGCAATGTTAGGCGGAAGTGCATTTTTTGGATTTCTTGCAATTTTTTTAATTGTAATGGTTGCGTCCATTATTTTAATTTTCAAAAAAGCTGGACGTAAATGGTGGGAAGCGATTATTCCTTTTTATAATATGTATGTTTGGACTGCTATTGTGGGTAAGCCGTGGTGGTTATTGATCGGTTTTTTTATACCAGTCGTAAGTTGGGTTGTTAGTATATATCTATCTTATCACCTAAGTAAAAGATTTGGATTTGACATTCCGTTTACAATTGGACTAGTATTGTTACCGTTCATCTTTTTACCGATACTTGCTTTAGGAAGTGCCGTGTACACACCACCAGAAAAAACTAATTAATTAAGATTTTATATATTATGGTTGCTCACATTATTCCTTTACTCTCTTTAATAAGGGGGTTACACTATATATATATTAAAAATTAAAAGCTTATTTTTCATGGAAACCATCTCTTCTTTTTTTGCGAATACACCATTAATTATTTTTTTGGTACCGGTAATCCTTATTTTGGTTGTACTGCTTGTTGTTCTTAACAAATCCCACCCAGCAGAAGTTATAGCGCAAGTTCCTGTACCACCAGTTACGACAACACCCGCCCCATCTCCAGCTGAAGAAGTGGTTAGTCCAGTGATTACACCAGTAAGTGCTCCTGCTCCCGTGGAGGTTGTTGCACCAGCTCCAGTATCAGAGCCGGTAGTTGCACAAGAACCCGCACAACCAGTTGTGGAAGTGCCTACACCAACCGTAGAGCCTGTAACGGCTCCTGTTGTTGCAGAAACTGTGCCACCTGTTTCATCATGGAGACCATCAGCACCGGAACCGATTGCTGTAGTTGAAGAAGCTCCAGTGACAGAAGCTGTAGAAGTACCAGGAATTGTAGAAGTTCCAGTTGAGGTTATTTCTCAAGTAGAAGTTTCAACAGTAGTAGAAGAATCACCTGTGGTAGCACAATCTATTCCAGCACAAACAATAGCAACAGAGGTTATTGATTCGACTCCTGTAGTAGAAGTAGCTAGTGCACCTGTAGTTCAAAATATGGAACCAGCTATATCAGAGGAATTAGTACCACCACCACTTGCTCAACCAGTAAAGCCAACAGTTTAATTTATGAAAATACAAAATCGGCCACGAAGTGGCCGATTTTGTATCCACTAGTAACTAGTAACCAGTAACTATATACTGTACCTATGAATACTCAATTTACAACTCCTGAAGAAGAGATTGCTTATCTTCGTTCTCAAGTTGCAGATAAAATGGAAAGAGCAAAAGGTTTCGAAGGTAGATTTACAGAAAAAGATAGAGCTCATGAAGTTGTGCGTGATTATAAAGAAACTCCTTTAGAAAAAATTATTGCACCAACAGCCCATGTTTCTGCGGGTGAACAGCACCGATTGCTTGAATGGTTAGCACCAAAGGAAACAGACGCTCAAGTCCGTATGCTTTCTCAGGTTATGGCTGAAAAGGGTATAAAAAATGCTTTTAAAGTAGCAGAAGATTTGAATAGCCCACAAGTGGAAGATGATTTTGAAAGATTTGTTGTTCAATATTTAATTTCAGGACATGAATTAAAAAATGATGTATCAAAGGATGAATGGAAAGCTCTCCACATGAAATTGTTCGAAATAGTATTGCCTGATGCAGGGGATGGTCAAACAAAACAAGTAAAAGAAATGATGGGGCTAATGGAGCAGTGGTATGCTTCTATGCAAGCACTGGCATCTGATGCAACGAATAAAGAGAAGAATTATTATTCTCTTGAACTTGCAGTTGCAAACGGTGTTACAACGGCAGTATTTTATTGCGCAGTTCATATAGACTATGCCCCACTTTTTGAAAAAGTAGTTTTAGGTATTTTCCCGACTGCACAGGTAAAAGAATGCAAAGAAGATTATAATATTTTCCACGACCATGCTATCACCGCTTGCTCATATGCGACTCATATGACGCACCCAGTTCTGCCGATTAAAACTTATGCAACAATGGAAGGTGACCCAATGACGGTTATAATCGCTTCTTTTACCAAAATGGCAAAAGATGATGAAGGTCTTGCTTTGCAAATATTAATTCGTCCTGCAGGAGATGTGTTCGCGAAGCGATTCGGAGAAATGTTAGAAGATTTAAGAAAAGGAGAGACACTTAAGCGTGTAATTGATAAACAAAGCATACTCAAGGAGTCACTTCATCTTCTAGGAGAAATGTTTTCAGGTGGAAAATCAAAAGAAGAAATTGAAAAAGATAAAGAGAAGAAAACAACACACATAGATGAAAGTGCAACCAAACTTATCCAAGAAAAACTTTCAAAGACAATTATAGAAACAAATATTCGTATCGTTTCGTCAGCATCTTCACTTTCTCGTGCTCAGGCAATACGTGGAGAATTGGAAGCATCTTTTTCACAATTCGCTGAAATAAATGGTAACAGTATAAAATGGGAAGAAGTAGAAGGAAGAAAACAAAAAGCATTACTTCATCGTTATTCTTATCGTTTGTGGAATGAGGATGAGAGTTACCCACTTAATCTTTCAGAACTTGCATCAATATTCCATTTTCCAATGCAGTCAAAAGATGTTGGAAACGTTAGAGAGAGCTCTTATACACAATCACCAGCACCAGTTGATTTATGTTCAGAAGGAATAATTCTTGGAGTTAATAAAAACAGAGGACTAGAAACAGAAATTCATTTCGGAAAAGAAGACCGTATGAGGCATATGTATGTTATAGGGCAGACGGGTACTGGTAAGACCGTTTTTTTGAAGCGAATGATAATTCAGGATATTAATAATGGGGAAGGCTGTTGTTTCATCGACCCACACGGTACGGATATTGTAGATATTCTCGCGAATATTCCAGCTGAAAGGGCTAAAGATGTGATTTACTTTGATCCTGCGTATATGCCACGTCCTATGGGGCTAAATATGCTTGAATATGACAGAAATCATCCAGAAACGAAGACTTTTGTGGTTAATGAACTTCTTGGTATATTTGATAAATTGTTTGATATGAAGGCAACTGGAGGCCCAGGATTTGAGCAATATTTCCGTAATGCCACATTGTTAGTTATGGAGCATCCAGAATCAGGTAACACTCTACTTGATATTTCACGTGTGTTTTCTGATAAAGATTTTCGTGATTATAAATTATCAAAATGCAAGAATCCTCTCATTTTGCAATTTTGGCAAAATGCGGAGAAGACAACAGGGGATCAAGGTCTTCAAAATTGGACACAATATGTTAATAGTAAATTCGATGTGTTTATGTCAAACGACATTATGCGTCCAATTATTGCCCAAGAAAAGTCCGCGTTTAATTTTAGAGAAATAATGGATACAAAAAAGATACTCCTTGTTAATCTTGCAAAGGGTAAGCTTGGTGATAAGAATGCAGAGTTACTCGGTCTAATTATTGTTGGAAAATTCGCACAAGCAGCACTTGGAAGAGTTGACACTAATATTCGGCCAGACTTTTTTTTGTATATTGATGAATTCCAAAACGTTACCACTCCAGCAATTGCGTCTATTCTGTCAGAGGCCCGTAAGTATAGATTGTCGCTCACTGTTGCTCATCAATATATTGGACAACTTACCGAAGACATCAAAGGTGCAGTATTCGGTAACGTTGGATCTATGGCAATACATAGAGTTTCTCCAGAAGATGCTAAGTATCTTGAGTCAAAGTTTGAACCAACATTTAATGCGGGAGATATAATGAAAATATCTAATCATAATGCATATATAAAAATACTAGCAAATGGTGACCCAAAGAAACCATTTGATATGTTCGTACCATTTCCTCCCCGTGGTGACATTACAAAGATTGACGCATTAAAAGAGTTAAGTTACTTAACCTACGGCCGTCCAGTGGACGAAGTAACAGCGGAAATAATGAAGAAATACTCTTTATAAGAAAAAACCACATAACTATAAAAGTTACGCGGTTCTGAAAGACATCCGAATCACATGTAGGTTAACTTGCCAACATGTATCGGAGCGAGTAGGCGACGAGCCCTTTCGGTTTGGAAGCCGGCAATCGGGGATTCGTATCCAGGGGCGTTGTGGTACGTATGCCAATCGATTGAGTAAAACTCGACCGACACGTCATCTGACCCTGGCTCATTTATGATGATGTGGTCGCAGTTGATAAAGTTCATCTCAACCGCATGAACCGACGGCGTCAAATCACCAGGGCTATTGTCATCACACATAAGGAATCTCAATACCAAAGAATTATTGGTACCAACAATTGCCTCGCCGAAAGAGTAATCCCTTTTCGGAAAATTGACAGCGCCATCATTTAACTTAAGACGGCACAAATGGTTACCGAAAAGCTCGTTCAAAGCAATAACCATTTCAGCCAAACCTTGAACTTTCTTTTGAATTACTGTTTCCATGACACCTCCAAAAAGGAATTAGAAAGAACTGCCAATCTATATTATATCATAAATATGTATATATGTCAACTTTTACCAACAACAAAATATGATCCATTCACTATCTTCTGATATACTTAATACATGGACGGAGCGCTTATTATTTTATTCACAACATTAGTTATCTATATTCCTCTTGCAGGAATTCTATTATATGTTTGGTGGAAATTTGGTAAAAATGAAAAAGGGGTACAAATAGCGAGATTGTTTTTTCTTTTTGGTTCAGTCCTATTATTTATTTATATGTTAGCGATTTAAGTATATGGAACAGGAACAATTATTAGAAGAAGGTGAAGTAATGTTGGAGAAAGTTCGTAAACACTGGATGGTTTATGTCGAAGATTTTTTCATTCATTTTTTTGCTTGTTTTATTTTTTTAATCGGGGCAAATTATTTTACCGCTAGAGGGTCTTTGTCTTTTATTGATATTAACATTGATAGTTATATTGGTATGCTTCTTGTTATGTTTGTGATTATATTTTGGACTAGCTTTTTTTATGCTTGGACAAAAGACTATCTCGACACCTGGTATGTAACTGACAGACACATTATTGCAGTTAACCAAAAACAAATTTTTGAAAGAGAAGAAGCTTTTATGCAACTTAACCGCATTCAGGATGTTTCTTTTGAGAAAAGTGGATTCGTGGCTACTTTTTTTGGATATGGAAAATTAAAAGTACAAAGTGCTGGAACTGAACAAGAATTTATAATGGAAAATGTTAATGATGTAGAAGTGGTGGCTCGCATGCTTATGGACTTGAGAGATAAAAATAAATAAAAACATGAGTACTTTAGAGAATCCACAATTTGTTGAAGGTAAGCACGATAATAAAAATGAAGATAATGGAAATAAAACCCCAAAGTTTTTTGATGTAGAAAAACCTCATCAATCACCAGAATTTTATGAAGTACATAAACATATTGAAAATCTCCTGGCTTTTTTGGCGAGCAAAATGTCTCAAAGAGAGGTAGTTGATTCATTAAGAAGCAAGATTGAAAATAGCTTAGTTCTAGATGGGGTTGAGGCTGATATAGAATATGGCAAATTGTCTTCTGTACAAAATGAGGATTCTAATCGTTTCGTTGAGAGTTTATCTAAGGATACCGATCTTCCAGAAGATGAAAGAGTAAACAATAAAGAAGATATAAGTACTCACATCGAAAATAGTGAAAAATTAAAACTTCTAAAGCATAAAATTTTGGAATTCTATGAAAAGGCAGATGAAAAAACAAAAGAAAAGTTAGAGTCGGTTCGTAAAACAGTCGAAAGGGTAATGCTTGAAACGAACGCTTTCATAATCTATACATTCTTGCAAAATAATGACCCTTCGCATAGTGCAGAACAAAATGATTTGGATGAAGATGCTATAAAATACAAATTAGACACTCTCCTTGCACTTGAACCTTCCATAGTAACCTCCTCTGTTATTCCTGGCTCAAAACAAGAATTACCAAAAGGGAAAATGAGTGTTGTTCTTAGTGGTGGAGATTTAAATAGTGTTAAAAGTGTTGGCGCTAGCAGTGAAACTAATACAGTATCTAATTCTTTGGATATTTATAAGGTAATTGCTGATAAAAATTATCGCGCATATAATGAGATATTAGTTACAAATCCACAGCTTTTTGGTTTTGTTTTGAATGTGAACGTAGATGAAAATGGTGGAGTTTATGATTTCAAAACAAGTGTCAAAGAAGATGCAATTAGATTCAAAAGTGATTTTGAAAGAACTATGGAATTTGCAAAAAATAGAGGGCTGCCACAGCTTGTAATGACCCCAGACAGGAGAATGTTTAGTTTTGTTAGTATTAGCGATGACGGTGTTGTAAATATTGGTGAAGAAATAACCCCAGAATTAATCGCAAAAAGTAGAACAAATATGTCAAAAGAAAAAAGAAAGGAATTAGCTGAAAGTCTTGTTTAAATTCTTTATTTTATTTGTCGCAAAAATCTATAATATAATTAATAAATTGTTCCATTAATACATTATATAAAATAACTAAGAAATTGTTTTAGTCACGAGGCATGGGAAATCAAGAGAGGAGGCGTACGAATAGTACGGTGACGAGCGAGATGGGACCCATAACAAAGTGGATGAAATAATTTATTAGTTATTTTTTACTCGTTCGACGTATTCACCAGTGTCTGTGTTAACTACAATTGTTTCACCAGCTTCAATGAATAGTGGGGTAGTTATTTTGGCACCAGTTTCAATTGTAACTAACTTACCACCACCGGCTGCAGTATTACCTTTCATAGATGGCGGAGCATCTTTTACTAAGAAATTCATTTTGATTGGAAGGGTAACACCAATGTATTTTTCTTCATCATCTAGGGTAAATATTTTCACATCAACTATTGTATTATCTTTGAGGAATTTTGTTTGGTCCCCAATAACATCGCCTTCTATTTGGAATCGCTTCGCTCTATCTTTTGGATCACAGAACCAGTATTCTCCCTTATTAGCAAAAAGGAACAATGCTTCGCGTTTTGAAATTTCTGCTTCTTCTGCAGTGTCTGATGCATGAAATGTACCAGGTATAACTTTACCATTTAACATGTTACGCATTTTTACTTGATTTTGTGGTTTACGCTTTTGAGTACGAGCTACGTGGGATTCTAGTATTTCGTAAGGTATGTCATCAACAAGAATGAACTTACGTTGCTTTATTTCATCATAATCGAGTGTTGCCATAGATAGTTGGTAGTTATTGGTTAATAGTTGCTAGTTAATGCAAATACATCAACAATTATTTAGTATTCTACCAAAAACACAATTAAAATCAAAGTTTATATCTAATTACGCAGACTAGATTTATATATGTAAAAAGGCACTTATTTCTGTAAAAGTTGTTATACTTATGGTAGGAGTTAACTAAAGGAGAAAATGATGAATGAAGAGATGCTTCATATCCAAGTAGGGGAAAATGTAAAGGTTATGATGTACTCCTTACTTCTCTTTAGTGGCTACATTTTTTGGCACAGCCTACTTGAGAAGGAGGAAAACAGCTACTGAAAAGTAGCTGTTTTGTTTTATCTATATTTATGGTAGATTGCTAAATGGAAGTTGTCTATAATTAGCCAAAAGAAGGAGAAAGTTGTGAAAAAAAATCAGCGTATTCATGAAAATTTCACCAAAATCAAGATATACAGCACACTATTTTTTCTTTTGTGTTTACTTTTCTGCGTTCTCACCTTTTATCCGTTCGATGTAAAAATGATAAAAATGGGTGTAGGAGAAGCCTTTATTTTTATTGTTACATCTTACATCTTCTTTTTTTTAATAAACGATTTATCGAAAAACCTTTCAAAAAGTTTTGAAGAAAAGCAAAATGAAGTTAATGATTTGGAGTCTTTTGCATCACATGTGATGAGATGCTCAGATTTGACTGATTTTGTTAGGGGAGTCGTTGATATCCACTTGAAGAATAAAAGAAGTATTAAATCCTATCAAGAATTTTTCTTCAGACTTGTTTGTGACGATGGGAAAGTATACACATTGTTCATTCATGAAATAAAGAGAGTCATATCTGAGCAAAAAGAAATTTTTGAAAGAAGTGAAAAATCTAACTCCGATATCAATCACTATACCCTAGCGCTTAATTCTTTGAATGATCTTTTGCAAGCATTCGTTGAAACGAGAGAATCAGGCGCTCCTAAACTTGGTGGGTTGCGCTATAGTGAGGGTGAACTAAGAAAGAATGAACCAAAATTTGGTTAAGGGGTTACTACCACCAGCTGAATCAATCCGCGTAGCAACAGAGATGTTACGCGGATTTTGTTTGTGTTATGTATATTATTTATTTGAATCAGCTTGCGTTACTAAATACTTTTGATAATCAAGTTCACTAATACCAAAAGTTTTCATTTCTTCTTTTAATTCTTCAAGGTTTTGCTCTAATTCGTTATTTGTTCGATTAGGTATTGTGATTGATTCTTCTAACTTTTTTCTTTTATCACAGAGTATACCCATTATTTTTTGGAATTTATCTACACCACTATCTTTAGAAATTATTTCAGGGGCATTATCTTGCTTTGGAAATATACTAATATCCATAAATATAATTAGTGCAAAACGTTTCTATTTGCAACTCCTATTCTTGCATAATTATCAATAAAAAATTCATAATCATCAGCAGTTAGTCCAAGTATTAACATTCTTTCCGCAAGATGCTTATCATGTTCTTTGGATTCTTCCGTAACAGATTCTTTTATATGTGAATGAAGCCAAATAGAAGCCCTTCTTTCTTCTAGTAATTGTAGTTGTTCAGGACTAAATTCTCTTAATGGGGTTGAATTTTCTATTTTTGTATTTGCTTGTGGAGATGATTCTCTGAATGAAAAATTCATGGATATTTTATAGTATTTTATTTATTCAGGTTGTTCGTTTTCTTCAGGATCTGCTGAACCAGAATAAGAAAGTCCTCCAGATTCTAACTCTTTACGTATATCTTTCTCCAATGCATTTCCAACCTTTTTATTTTCACGAAGAAATGTTCTAGCTGCATCATATCCACGACCTAGCTTCTCATCACCATATGCATAACTGTTACCGGACTTTTGAATTAACTTAAACTTTTCACCGAGAGCAAGTAGTTCACCCTCACGAGAAATGCCCTCGTTGTACATTATATCGAATTCCGTAGTCTTAAATGGGGCAGCAACTTTATTTTTTACAATTTTTACCTTTGTTCGTGAGCCTACAACATCTTCACCCTTTTTAATTTGAGCTATTTTACGAATATCAATACGAACCGAAGAATAAAACTTTAGAGCAAGACCTCCTGTGGTTGTTTCTGGATTACCGAACATGACACCAATTTTCATACGTAATTGATTAATGAAAATAATAACTGTTTTTGAGTTGTGAGCGATAGCTGTTAATTTTCGAAGTGCTTGACTCATTAATTTTGCCTGCTTACCGACATGGTGTGCTCCCATATCGCCTTCAATTTCATCTCTTGGTGTAAGTGCAGCTACAGAGTCAATTACCACTACATCTACTTTTCCACTTCGAACAATTGATTCCGTAATTTCTAGAGCTTGTTCACCGTTGTCTGGTTGAGAAATCAAAAGTTCGTTTATATTTACTCCAAGTTTCTTAGCATACTCTGGATCCATTGCATGTTCTGCATCAATAAATGCACAAATGCCACCAAGTTTCTGAGCTTCAGCAATGACATGAAGTGTAAGAGTTGTCTTACCGGACGATTCTGGGCCAAAAATTTCAATTATACGACCACGTGGAAGACCTCCTACACCAAGTGCAGCGTCTAGTCCAAGTGAACCAGTAGGGATAACACTAACGTCTACTTTTGGAGCACTTCCTAACTTCATAATCGCACCCTCACCAAATTTATTTTGTATTTCTTTTAATAGAGCATCAGAATTTCCTTTCACAACACCTTTCGGAGTTTCCTCCCTAACCCCGACTGTTTTTAATGGTTTAACAACTTTTTTCTTCATCATAATCCACTCAGTATAGCAGACATGAACACAAGGATACTATAGAACAAAAATGGATTTATTTGGGGATAACTTTTAATGTTTTTGTAATGGTTTTATCGTAAAAATCCACAGCGTTTATTACTATTACGGTATATGGATATTGAGCAACCAAAACTTCTGTGAAGTTTCCTTCTTTATCAATAGGAATAGGGCGCCCTTGTATTTCTATAATTTTTACTCGAGAAACTTGGCCGGATATTTGAAATGTAGTACTTGCGACAGTATCACCATCTTGTGGGGTAATTATATTAATATGTGGCCCGACTAATAATGGATACGCTCTCCAGCTACCATACAATACAGCAGTAATAATAAGAATTCCAAATATATAAAATTCTAATTGTTTACGTAGGTCAAAAATGGGGGACATGTGGATATTCTATAACAATTACAGCAAAGCTGCGAATTTACTAATTCGAATGTATGTATAGTCAAAAGTAAATACAAATATAAAATACTGGGACGACACCGAAGGTGTCATCCCAGTATTTACTTTAAAGACTTTTAACTTTATGGACTTTCGACTAATTATTTAACTTCTAAATAACTCCTCAACACTTTTATCACCCTTAGCTATACTTTCATCTTGTGTAACTTCCTCCGCAGATTCGCTAGAGCCATTTCCAGTCAAAATCTCACGATACCTTTCACCTTGACGTGCAGGGCCTATGACACTAAATCTTTCCAAGTCATTAATAATTCTTGCTGCCTTGTTATAACCCCAGCGAAATGCGGTTTGAAGTGAAGATGTCGATGCTTTGCCAGTTGAAATAACATAATCTTTTGCACTCATGTAGTCCTCGTCATCTTCTGGCTCAGATCCTTGGTCGCCGCCATCTTCATAAGTACTTCCACTTGCAACACCAGTTTTTACGCTCTTTAAGTCAAAATGCTCAGGTATAAAATCTATATTGTCTTGTTTGATATGTGTCACAACTGCTTTAATTTCTTCTACTGAGATGAAAGGGGCTTGTATACGAACAAGACGAGGATTATCAGATGCCATATATAGCATGTCACCATTACCGAGCAAGTCTTCTGCACCGGACGCATCTAGAATTGTACGAGAGTCTATCTGAGATGTAGTTTTGAGTGCCATACGAGCAGGGATGTTTGCTTTAATGGTACCTGTAATAACTTTTACATCCGGTCTTTGTGTTGCCAATATAAGATGAACACCCGCAGCACGTCCTTTTTGACTTAATGCTGTAATAAGTGGACTAATTTCCTTTGGATAAGAAAGCATAAAGTCGTTATACTCATCAAAAATGATTACAATATAAGGCATTTTTGGTGGAAGTCCTGTTAATTCGTCACCAATCTTACTCTTCTTTCGAGCTTTTTCAAGTGCAGGGAAAAGAATCTTTTTATTATAATCACTAACATTTACTTGCCCGTGTTCAGCTAGTATTTCATAACGTCTTTCCATTTCTTGTATTGCCCAGTTAAGTGCCTTTATTGCGCCTTTTGCCTCCTTAATAACCGGAGTATAAAGATGTGGAAGATTATGATATGCAGTGAATTCTACTCGTTTAGGGTCAAGAATAATTAACTTGAGATCATACGGTGAGTTTTTATACAGAAGAGAGATAAGAAGATTTTGTAGAGTGATTGATTTACCAGTACGTGTTGCTCCAGCCACAAGAAGATGGGGCATTTTTTCCAGATTGCCGAAGATTGGTTTTCCAATAATACTTTTTCCAATAGCAACAGTAAGTGGAGCTGCGTTAGTGAATTCATCTAGCTCTAACATTGACCTAAGACCAAGTAATGCCTTTCTTTCATTTGGTATTTCTATACCAACAAGAGTTTTACCAGGAATAGGTGCCTCTATACGAAGATATTCTGAGCCAAGCTCCATAGCTAGGTTATCGTGTAAGGCAACTATTTTTGACAGGTTAACTCCTTGGGCTGGCTTGAGGGTGAACTGTGTAACAGTTGGCCCAACAGTGACCTCTCCCATCTCAACGTGAATTTTAAAGTTCTTAAGTGTATGTTGTATTGTTGTCATTTTGGCACGACTGTCTCCTGCACCTGATTTCCCACTATCTAGATTAAGTAGATCAAGCGGTGGCGGTACAAAGTCCGGAGTAAGAATAATTGGGGTACTCACAACTTCTTTCTCTTTCTTTTTTACAACTTCCTCGGGTTCAAGTTTTCCAAAAATTTCTCTTCGAAGATTATCTGTTGAAACATCTTCTTCGAACATTGGTCCATCAATAACTTCTTCCTCTAGTATTGTATCCTCAGCTGCTTCGGCGATTATATCTCTACTGTCCTGTGATATCTCATCATCATCAAATGCTCTTAACCTTCTCGCCTGGATAAATTTCTTTAATTGTATAAAAGGATACGAGACAACAAAAATAAAAGGGGAGAGTGACGGCTTACGTTCAAGAATAATTATCCCCCCAATAGCAGTCAGTCCACCCAAAAAGGCAATGCTAGGATAAAGAGCAAAGTAACGAATAAGTGGACTAGCTACAAACTCTCCCAGTATTCCACCGAATGAAAAATTTGGATTATTGAAAAATATTGTACCCAGTCCAGAAATACCAAGAATAAAAAGTGTAGACCCAGTAGCTGTTATTAATCTTACATCAGGTAGCTCCTCCTTCCATAAATAGTAAGCAATATAAAAACAAAGAATAGGAGTAAAATACGCGAACACCCCCATAATAGATGATAGTCCAGTAAACAGTATTTCCCCACCTGTGCCACCAGCGTGCACCATGGAGAAAATAAGAAGAACACCAATCATAACAGCAACAACAGAAAGAATACCCAAAATAGTTTCTGTGAGTACTGGCTCTTTAACTCTACGTCTATTATTAGTAGTACGGGTACGTGAAGAGGTGTCTATGGTCTGAATATCATCTTTTGCCATGTGTATATTAAATGGAATTACTAGTTAGTATAACAAAACAGTCTCGGTAAAATAAGGGATAACTATAACAGCTAATAGCTTACAATTTGTAGCTTTAAGCCGCGGGATGTAAATTCTCCAGCGTCCACAAAATCCGTATCTAGCTATCGAGTACGAGCCATTAACTATCTACTGTTTTTGTCTTTACAAAAACAGCTAAAAGGCATAGAATGGACACTATAAATACTGCTTGATATTTAGAGACAAATGTGACAGGATAACAGCAAGTTCAAAAAGCAAAAAGTAGTATAACAAGTCAAACTACTAAATTATATAAAGGACACATAAAAGACACATGCACGAAGAATCAAAACAAGAATACGGAACATTGATCGCAAAGAAGTCAGAACGATTAGTAACGGCACTGTATTTGGTGACTGATTTGATGACAGACAATGAGCCCATAAAACATGGTTTAAGAAAGAATGCTGTGGCTTTGTTATCATCCATGAACTCACTCTCCCAGTTGGATGTAAAAGACAGAGTTATTGAATTTAAAATGTCCCTAAAAGCTGTCACTGAAATCATCTCGCTACTACACGTTTCTGTCACCACAGGAATTGTCTCTGAAATGAATGGACAACTTCTCATGGACGGATTCCGTTCACTACAATTAGTTCTCGAAAAGAAGCAACCAATATTCACTAAGGAAATGTTGAATGTATCTGATGAAGAAATTTTGGACAACACTGAGGGTTTCTCAACAGCTGTCACTTCGTCGTCATACGATGTATTAACTCCTCTGTCTCTTGCCAGACTGCATGACAATAACCATGACTTAAGACGTACGCAAGAATTTTTGAAACAAGCTCAAATAATTTCAAAAATAGAAGCAAACGAGAAGAGGACAATTAATAAAGGTCAAAATATTGAGCAGAGGAGTGAAGAAAATATAAAGGACAAAGATGTGAAGAAGATTGTTCAGGAGAGGGTTTTCCCATCACCACATGCTGCGATTATGGATCACAAAAACAAGCAGTCGAATGTTATTGCTTCATCATTCCAGATGCGTAAGAATTCCAGACGTGAACAAATACTTTCATTATTTGTGAAAGGGGTGGACGTCAGTATAAAGGACATTGCAAGTAGAATTCGTGGCTGTAGTGAAAAGACAATACAGCGAGAACTCAACTCACTTCTCTATGACAACATAATAGAAAGAATTGGAGAAAAAAGATGGAGTAGGTATGTATTGAGGTAACCGAAAGTCTATAAGGTTTAGTAAGTAAAAAGCAGAAAATAGAGTTAAAAAGTGACACCTTCGGTGTCACTTTTTATCTCTGTTGCGGTAGCCACTTTTAGACTTTATGACTTTCGACTTTCGAATTAGCAAATTCGTGGCTTTGCTGTAGATTAATCCCTTCCTTAAATCACTCGTCCCTTTGACTTTAGTTGCTAAAAATGAGATACTTGCTCTACAGTACAGTAATGTACTTCAAGGGGTATTATCCACATATTTTTGTGATTAATAATTGCAATTATATGTAGAACACATATACTACTTGTAGACGTCTCTGTTTGAGAGCGTCCTCTGGTATTTGAGATACATTTATAAGGTATCTTGAAGACAGATAATAGATCGTTGACAACAGAATAGTGACGCAGATTATTAACCTTATGGAATAAGGGGTGTGAACCTTTTATCTCACAGGTTAAGTCAGTTCGCCATTCGGTCGTTTATCGATCGTCTGTCATTAAAAGTTCTTCGTTTAGTTATGTCGAAACTAAATAAACGAAGCGCGGTGAAGTGCATTAAAAAGCACAACATTTAAAATCTTATAAACATAAAGTTTATGCAAAATTTCTCAATGAAGGTAGCTACATCAGTAGCGATCCTCGGAGGTATCGTAGCTAGTGCAGTTTCTGCATCAGCTGCTCTCAACCTCGCTCCACAGAGTTGTGCTTACTCGTTCTCAACGAACATGAAGCTCAATTCACGTGGCACAGATGTTATGAATCTTCAAAAGGTTCTTAACATGTATCCACAGACACAGGTTGCTGTATCAGGCGCTGGTTCTCCAGGAATGGAAACAACCAAGTTCGGTCCAGCTACTCGTGCTGCAGTTAATAAGTTCCAAGCTCTACATCTAGTAGAACTTGGTATCACAGCTCCTACAGGTAATGTATTTGCAGGAACTCGTGGACTTCTTAATCAAGTATGTTCAGGTTCAGTTTCTACAAACACAGGAAATACTGGTAACACAGGAACAACTGGTAATGTAGTTTCAGGTCCAGTAACAGCTATGCTTTCTGGCTCACAGCCAACAGGTATGATTGTTTCAGGTCAATCAGGTGCGCTTCTAGCTAATGTTACTTTCTCAGGTAATGGAACAGTTTCATCTGTACAATTCCAGAGAACAGGAGTATCAGCAGATGCTACCCTTACTAATGTTTACCTATACGATGGAAATACTCGCATCACAGATGCAGCTTCTGTAGTAACAGGTGGATACATCAACTTCAATGCTCCTAATGGACTATTCACAGTTAATGGATCACGTACTATTTCTGTACGTGCTGACATCGCTGGTAGTACATCAGGACAATCAGTTGGTGTAAAGCTTAACAGTGTAACTGCAGGTGGTTCAGCTTCTACATATACAAATGTATGGGGCAATCAACTACAGATTTCATCTGTAACAACAGCTTCAGTTAACTTCGCTGCACTTTCAACATCAACAGTAACTGTTGATGCTGGAACTATGGCTTACAACGTATGGCAAGGTTCAGCTACAGTAAGTACACGTGATGTGAACTTCCGTGCTGCAACTTTCAAGTTCGTTGGTTCAGCTCCAGTCGATGCAATGGCTAACCTTTCCCTCTTCGTAGATGGTACTAAGGTTGCAGGTCCTGCATCAATCAATGCTGCTAACAACAACAAAGTAACATTTGATCTTGGAAATACTCCATATCTTCTAAAGACAGGTTCACACACAATCGACGTTCGTGCTGATATTGTAAAGGGTTCAAACCGTACAATCACTATGAGTGTTGAAAACGTAGCAGACCTAATGTTCGAAGATTCAAATCTTACAGGTGTTAACGTTTCAGCAACAGTTGCTACTGTACCTCTAACACAAGGAAATTCTGTATATAACAGTATTACTGTAAACAGAGGATCAGTAACAGTAAACGTTGACCCAGCTTTCACTGCTAATAAGGTGACAGGTGGAGCAACTAATGTTCCAGTTGGACAATTCACATTGAAGGCATACGGTGAAGATGTAAAAGTTAATACACTTCAAGTTACTTTCAACACAGCATCAGCAACTACATCAAACAATGTTTCATTGTATGTAAACGGTGGTCAAGTCGGAACTTCACAAAATTTCCGTGGTACCGCTCTTAGTTACAACCTTGGATCATCTATGATTATCCCTGCTGGTCAAACTGTAACTCTTACTGTTAAGGCTGATATGGTAGACCCAGCTAGTGCTGCTTGGACAACAGGAACTGTTGCCGCAGTTATTGGTGGTGTATCTAACAATGCACAAGGACAAAGTTCAAACGAACTTGTTACTGTAGCATCAACAGCCGTAACTGGTAATACACTTACAGTTTCTTCAGGTGCTGCAACATTTGCACGTACTGCAGGATTCACTGGTGTAACAACTGCTCCAAATATGTCAGCTGTTAAGATCGGTTCATTCACAGTACAAGCAGGATCAGCAGAAGATATTAAGATTAACAGTATTTCTGTTACTCCTAATGCTATGATCTCTGGAACTGCTGCAACAACAAACATCAGTAATCTTACTGTAAAAGATGGTTCAACTGTTCTTGGAACTCCAGTAGGAAATCCATCATCAGGAGCATCAACTTTCTCATTCACTGATATTACTGTTGCTGCTAATATGACAAAGACATTTGATGTCTATGCTGATATTGGTGGATCTGCTGCAGCTTCAACAACTGCAAGTATGACAATCGGTTACCGTGGTGTAATTAGTAATACAACTAATTCATCAACTGCAACTGGTGTTGCTATTACTTCAGCTGCATCTACTCTTGCTGCTTCAACTCTAGTGTCATCATCACCTGTATCACAATTCGTGGTTGGTGGTTCAACATTCGGTGTTGCAACATTCAAGCTAAGTACAGCCGTGTCTGGTACATCTGCTAATGTTCGTGAATTACGCTTTACTATTTCAGGTTCTGATGCTGTAACAAGTCTTACTGTTGGTGGAGTAACATCCCCAGTAGTTAACGGTACATCAACAGTAACAGGTCTTAATATTGCTGTATCATCAACAGGTACTGATGTTCCTGTAACACTTAAGTACTCAGGATTCCAGAACTCAACTACAGGTGGTTCACTACAAGCAGGTCTTGTTTCAACAACAACACTTACATATGTAGAAGCTACAGCTGGTAGTGGTTCAGTTATCACAAGTACTTCAACAGTTGCTTCAAACCCAATGACACTTGTTGCCTCAAAGCCAACGGTATCAGTAAGTGCTGGAGGAACAGATTCATTGAACATTGGTGCTTTGTCTAAGATTGGTGAATTCACTGTTACTGCTGATGCTAATGGCAAGATTGCTATGGCTTCGACATCTATCACAATTTCAACTGTCGGTGTAACACTTCCTGAACTTGCAACAAGTAGTCTTGTTCTTAAGGATGGAGGTACTACAATCACTGGTGTTAGTCTAGTTGCTAACACAGGTTCAACAGCGTCAACAACTCCAGTGTTCACATTTACAACTCCTTACGAAATTGCAGCAGGTACATCAAAGACCTTCTCAGTTTACGGAACAATTAACGGTGCTGCTGCGGCTTCAATCGTTCCTCGTTCTAACGTAAGTCTTACATCTGGTGCAACATTCAAGTGGGTTGATGTTATCGGTGGTGGTACTACTTATACTGGTGCTAACATCTACAACTTCCCAACTAATAGTTACACTACAAAGACTAACTAATCTGCGTCCACATATTCTGTCTCTCCTAGTATGAAAATACTTTGATGAAACAAAATATCTAAGCAAAAATTAGATTGCTAAAAACCCACTCGTAAGAGTGGGTTTTTAGTTTTTGCTATCATAGTTATTTTGTGATAGTATTATTTCATAAACCAAAGAAGTAGGTAGGTTTAGTCAAAAAGTCCATAAAGTCAAAAAGTCCATAAAGTTAAGTATTTTGTACCACTTTATAGACTTTAAAAACTTTTGACTTTACAGACTATCTCTATAATTCCTGCGGAGGTCTAAATATATTGATTTTCTCTATATTTACCACTCTTAAATTTGTTTATCAGATAGTTAGTTATCTGCATTATTTGAAATTCTGCTAACGGCTAACAGCTAGCAGCTAATCGCTATTCATTATGGCATTAACACGCGCAAAAAAAGCTGAACTTATTTCATCTTACACAGATGCAATCAAGGGGGCAAAAAGTGCTGTGTATGTTAAATTCAAGGGTTTGTCAGTAGCTGACACAAGTACTCTTCGTGGACAACTTTTTAGTGAGAATACTCATTATACTGTTGTTAAGAAAACACTTTGGAAGCGAGCGACAGATGCAAATGGAATAAAAGGTGAAGCTCCAGTAACAGGCGAAGAACTCGCAGTGGTATATGGTGAAGATCTTTTGACTCCAGCGCGTCTATCTTATGAATTTAGTAAGATTCACAAAGGAACATTTACAATCTTAGGTGGTATATTTGATGGACAATTCAAGTCACAATCAGAAATGCTTTCTATTGCAACTATTCCTCCACGTGAAGTTCTTCTTTCACAGCTTGCATATCTTCTTAAGTCACCAATGACGAGACTCGCTGTTGGACTTAAAGAGGTTGCATCTAAAAAATCTGCTTAGCAGATTAAATTATCAGAATTTAATTATATATTTATGGAAAAATTTGCAGATCTTTTAACAAAGATTGAAAACATGTCAGTGATTGAACTTAACGACTTAGTTAAGGCAATTGAAGAAAAGTTCGGTGTGTCAGCTGCTGCAGTTGCAGCTGCACCAGCAGCAGGTGGAGCAGCAGAAGCAGCAGACGAAAAGTCAGCTTACACTGTACACCTAGCATCAGCTGGTGAAGGTAAAATTGCAGTTATGAAGGTGGTTAAGGAAGTTCTTGCACTTGGTCTTAAAGACGCAAAGGACCTCGTTGACGGAGCACCAGTTGACCTTAAGAAGGATATGAAGAAGGCGGAAGCTGAAGATTTCAAGAAGAAACTTGAAGAAGCAGGTGCGAAAGTAGACCTTAAGTAATACAAACAAAAAATCCGCAATTAAGCGGATTTTTTGTTTGTATTTTATTACTTTTGTACCTGTTGGGAAAGTGTCAGAATCTTCAAAAAGGATTTTGCTCTCTGTTTACTAGATAAAACAAACTATTGACAAATATCATATATTTGTGGTATAATAAAAACTGTATCAGGGGGGCATTTTCCCTAAATTTGATTTCACTAAAATAAAGGGCTACCAATGAAAGTCAAAATGGCGCTGTTCTTTGTAGCGGTCTTGGGAATATTTGTATTATCTGGATTTTCCTGGGGTCTGTTGCAGTGGATTGTTCTCATCATTACCTTTCTTGCATTATTTGTTCGTCCAATTGTTCGTCCGTTAAAGCAAATCGAAATGGGCTACCCAAAACCAAAGGAGTAATTGTCTCACAGAAAGTCTTGTCTTCCTGTGAGACTTTTTGTTATTATTTCGGCACATTTTGATAAATATGCAATATGGCGCGACTTTATATTTTTCTGTACAATAGAGCTTATTATGGAACTTCTGGCACGATTATTAGGCGGAGTAGATAGAGTGAAAATTATGCGTTTTTTTCTTCATCATGAAGATATTATTCTTTCACTTAATGAGGTCTCTAATAAAACAAAATCAAAAAGTGTTGCTGTTCGCAAAGAGTTAACAGCTTTGATTAATATGGGTTTTATTGAAAAGAAAAAAGCAAAGATGGTTATTACAACAGGCTCCGGTAAAAAGGTTTATTCAAAAGTAAAAGAAGTAAATGGTTTTAAATTAAATCCAGAATTCCCACACAATCAAGCACTAAAAGATTTGTTATTTGATTTTCAATTACTCGATAAAAAAGAACTCGTCTCTCGTTTCAAACAAATTGGGCGTATTAAGTTATTTATACTTTCTGGTCTTTTTATTGGTGAAACAAAATCTCGAGTTGATATTTTGATTGTTGGTGAAGCTATTAAGCGACCAAAAGCAGAAAAAGTTTTGGAAACACTTTCAGCAGAGCTTGGGCGTGATGTGGTATATTCGATTATGGATGTAGAAGAATACGAATATCGTTATAAGATGTATGATAAATTTTTAAGGGATATTATTGATATGTCACATGAAAAAGTTATAGATAAGATGAAGGATAGAATTCTTGGGTAAGCGTTATTAGTTAGGGGGTTAGGATGTTTTTCGTTAGATAATACAAGGGAATTTGCTTCGCAAATTCCCTTGTATTATTATTTCTCTAACGACTAACGACTGTGTTCAGATATGACTTATAAGTAATAATATGACTCATAAACCTCCCATAATCTTCTTCACTTGTAATTGACGGACTATTAACATCTGCAAAAAAAGTATTTGAAAGACCTATTGATTTTGCTTTATTGTTCATTGATTCTACAAAAGACTTATCACTCATAGCATCTTTATATACTTGAGAAGCATCAATAGTATTGTTATTAATAATATCTGGAATAAACTGTAACCTAGTTTTAGTTTTAAAATTAACTGAGTTCTTGATTGTGTTATCTTGATTAAGAAATTCAAGAGAAATAATTGCAGACATTAGTCGAGTCATATTAATTGATGAAATAGTGGTCGTTGATAATGTCGTTGGTTTGAATTCATTCTCATCTCCTCGCGTAATTATTATTGTGGTTGTTGAGTTAACAAAATCATAAACAAACTTAGCATCATAATCATTAAGTCTGACACATCCGCCACTAAAAGCACTGGATACTTTAGTTCCATCTGGATAATAGGGGATACCATGAATAAAATAATTCCCGAAAAGATGAACACTAAAAGGCATATATACGTGCCCAATAGAACTAAAATGAAGTGGAATTTTGTAGTCACTCGTATATACTCCGCCAATTGTCTCGTAATAACTACCAGGTTTTCCTTGAGAAACTAATTCCATTGTGGTTGTTGTCCCATTGTTATGTATTTCAAGTTTGTTTGTATCTAAATGAATAACAATAGTATTGTCTTGTATTGGTTTTTCAACTATTTCTGTATCTTTATCAATATTTTTCTCAGCAGCGGTTATTATTGGATGTGCTATGTACCACACACTTGTCAGTAAAAGTATAAAAATAGGAAGTATAAAAGACGCGTGTTTCCGTATATTTTTTACCATAATTAATTCTGACTATACCATAAAAAGTGGATAATCTCGAACAAAAGATTTATAAAGACGCTATACTATAATTACCTTTATATGTCGAATATAAAGGTGTATATATACACACTTTATAATTATTAAAATAATCTATTATGTTTAATCCACTCGATATGTTAGGGCAAGCGCTTGTTGATACAAGTATGACCCTAATTGCGTTTCTTCCAAGTGTTATTATTGCAACAATAACATTTGCTCTTGGATGGGTATTCGGTCCTATCTTAGGGCGTGCGGTAGCTCATCTTATTTCTATACTTCGTATTGATAATGCTTTACACAAGGCAGGATTGGATACTGTAAGTGACCGAGCAGGAATAAGAATTTCTCTCGCAGGATTTTTAGGTGGTGTTATCAAATGGGCTATAATTGTTGCTTTTACAATGGCAGCATCAGAAATGGTTGGTCTTACACAAATAACACAATTACTTCGCGATATTTTGATGTATGTTCCACAAGTTATTATTGCAGCAATTGTACTTGTAATGTCTTTCCTAGTTGGAGATTTTGTTGCTCGTCTAGTTAGTCATTCAACAAAGGCTACAGGAATAAGTGGCGAATTTGCAGCAAAAGTTGCAAAATGGTCAATTGTTATTGTAGGCGGTATTTTCCCAGCTCTTACTCAACTACGTATTGCACAAGGACTTGTAGAAGTACTCTTTACAGGTGTTGTGTTTGCTCTTTCACTTTCAATCGGACTAGCATTCGGTTTGGGTGGAAAGGAAGCCGCAGCACGTGCAATTGAAAGAATGAAAGGGGGACAATAATTCTAAATTTAATAAATTTTGAATTCAAGAAAAGAGCGACCACGAAGTGGTCGCTCTTTTTGTTATCCTTTTTAATTTTTAAAACTATGAACTATACTCTAATTAGTAAATTATAGGAGATTGTTATGTTGCTCAATGTTCCGTATCAAAAGGATTTATTTGCTCCATTTTTTCAACCTTTCCTTGTTGGATTTCCTTGTAGTTGTGCTCGAGTTTGTGATTGTCAAAATCCTGAGCCAAAAGAAGGAATTGCTCTTTCGGGTTATGAATGTCCCGAACATAATCATGTGCCATTACAGAGTCAATACTGTCTGGCCAATCATCATTGGTTCGAAGGGGAATAAAAGTGGTTTAGCCTAGCTAAACCACTTTTGACTTTATACATAATAAAGTATAGAGTTTAAAATAATTTTGTTCTTTTTAAGTTATTTTTTCTATAAGAAAGGGGGAGTAAATCATGCTTAAAGAGATTGGTGGTAAAAAAATGAAACTCATTTGTCCGCAATGTCTTGGTTCCAACATCGGAAGCTCTGGTATGGGGAGTAATTATCTTCATTGTTTTGGTCACTGTATGACAGATATTCCAGCGGGAGAGGTTCTGATAGAAGAAGTAAAGGAAGACGAAGTTGCTGCACTTTCTCAAGATCCTTACTGAATAGGAGTATTATTATGCCATGCATGGGACCCAGTCTTCCGCCTTGCTTTAAGGTGCCGGAAGGGACAGAAGTAATTGCTCTTCAGTTTGATAAAGATGGTGCAAAAATTGTTTTTCTTGATATTGATGGTAAGGTTATCAATGTCGAAAATCCCCCAGTAATTACAACAGAAGCAAAAATCGACTTATCACTATCCAGTACAGCGGAATCAATGGAAGGTAATAGTGGATCATCCATTGACGCAACTTTCAATTTTGGTGTCAAAAATGGTTGCGATGTTCCAGACGCATATAGAACAGAAATTATTAATTCCTTTTGAAATTTTGTGATTAAAGCGGTGCCACAGGCACCGCTTTTCTTATTGTTTTTTGGGTTCCAACTAAAGGCTATAAGCCAATAGCTAAAGGCTGTTTAAATTCCTTGACTTCTTTTTCCTATTTTGATAGTATGTGAAGCACTACTTAATGATAAAAAGAAACGAAAAAACAAGCTAACTAAGGAGGCCTCGTGACGTTTCGTTACTAGCCGCCTGAAAGGCGGATTTTATTTTCCCAAATTATTAAGTAGTCGACGTTGTTATTTGACAATAGAATCCCGTGCATCACACGCGCAACAATACTGTTATTCCAGTAGTAGAAATTATCACTGGGGTCTAGCGGAGCTGATGACACGGACACATAAAAGAAGTTCATAGATTGGTGCAAACTAATTTATGAATAAAAAAGACAATTGAACATGCAACATTTGGAGCGGTCTAAATGTTGTGGTGATAGTTATGTTTCCTAATAGGAAATATAAGAGCAGACGGTGGATGCCTAGGCTCTAAAGAGCGATGAAAGACGTGGTCAGGCGGCGATACGCTTCGGGGAGGTGCCTAACAACCTTCGATCCGGAGATTTCTGAATGAGGAAACTCAATGCGAGTAATGTTGCATTGTCATAGCAAGCATTTGCATGACGCTCACCCTGGGAAGTGAAACATCTCAGTACCAGGAGGAAAAGAAAACAAAAGTTATTCTGCAAGTAGCGGCGAGCGAAAACAGAGAAGC